>NZ_LR134338.1:5362500-5690000 GCF_900637055.1 Brevibacillus brevis | reverse complement strand
TCCTTACGGACTGGGTAGGGGAGCGTTCCAAGCAGCAGTGAAGCCGTACTGGAAAGAGCGGTGGAGCGCTTGGAAGTGAGAATGCCGGTGTAAGTAGCGAAAAGACAAGTGAGAATCTTGTCCACCGAAAGCCTAAGGTTTCCTGGGGAAGGCTCGTCCTCCCAGGGTTAGTCGGGACCTAAGCTGAGGCCGAAAGGCGTAGGCGATGGACAACAGGTTGATATTCCTGTACCACCTCTGTTCCGCTTGAGCAATGGCGTGACGCAGGAGGATAGGGTGAGCGGCCTACTGGATGGCCGTCCAAGCAGTGAGTGTGGTGTGTAGGCAAATCCGCACACCGTTAAGCATGAGCTGTGATGGCGAGGGAAATTTAAGTACCGAAGTCCCTGATTTCACACTGCCAAGAAAAGCGTCTAGCGAGGAACAAGGTGCCCGTACCGCAAACCGACACAGGTAGGCGAGGAGAGAATCCTAAGGTGCGCGGGATAACTCTTGCTAAGGAACTCGGCAAAATGGCCCCGTAACTTCGGGAGAAGGGGCGCCTCGGTAGGGTTAATAGCCCGAGGGGGCCGCAGTGAAAAGGCCCAAGCGACTGTTTAGCAAAAACACAGGTCTCTGCGAAGCCGCAAGGCGAAGTATAGGGGCTGACGCCTGCCCGGTGCTGGAAGGTTAAGGGGATGAGTTAGCGCAAGCGAAGCTTTGAACCGAAGCCCCAGTAAACGGCGGCCGTAACTATAACGGTCCTAAGGTAGCGAAATTCCTTGTCGGGTAAGTTCCGACCCGCACGAAAGGCGTAACGACTTGGGCGCTGTCTCGGCAAGAGACCCGGTGAAATCATAATACCTGTGAAGATGCAGGTTACCCGCGACAAGACGGAAAGACCCCATGGAGCTTTACTGTAGCCTGGTATTGGAACTTTGTGCATCATGTACAGGATAGGTGGGAAGCTGAGAAGCAGGGGCGCCAGCCTCTGTGGAGCTGTCGGTGGGATACCACCCTTGATGTACGGAGTTTCTAACTCGTCGCCCTTATCGGGCGAGAGGACCATGCCAGGTGGGCAGTTTGACTGGGGCGGTCGCCTCCTAAAAGGTAACGGAGGCGCCCAAAGGTTCCCTCAGAATGGTCGGAAATCATTCGTAGAGTGTAAAGGCAGAAGGGAGCTTGACTGCGAGACCTACAAGTCGAGCAGGGACGAAAGTCGGGCTTAGTGATCCGGTGGTTCCGCATGGAAGGGCCATCGCTCAACGGATAAAAGCTACCCTGGGGATAACAGGCTTATCTCCCCCAAGAGTCCACATCGACGGGGAGGTTTGGCACCTCGATGTCGGCTCATCGCATCCTGGGGCTGAAGTAGGTCCCAAGGGTTGGGCTGTTCGCCCATTAAAGCGGTACGCGAGCTGGGTTCAGAACGTCGTGAGACAGTTCGGTCCCTATCTGTCGCGGGCGTAGGAAGTTTGAGGAGAGCTGTCCTTAGTACGAGAGGACCGGGATGGACGCACCGCTGGTGCACCAGTTGTCACGCCAGTGGCACAGCTGGGTAGCTATGTGCGGACGGGATAAGCGCTGAAAGCATCTAAGCGTGAAGCCCCCTCCAAGATGAGACTTCCCACAGCGCAAGCTGGTAAGACCCCTCATAGACGATGAGGTTGATAGGTTCGGTGTGGAAGCGCGGTAACGCGTGGAGCTGACGAATACTAATCGGTCGAGGACTTATCCACACACACTTAGCAATCATGCGTATTCAGTTTTGAAGGAATAAATCCTTCAACGTTCCTCGGTAGCTCAGTTGGTAGAGCAATCGGCTGTTAACCGATCGGTCGGCGGTTCGAGTCCGTCCCGAGGAGCCATATATACGGAGAGTTACCCAAGAGGCCGAAGGGGACGGTTTGCTAAACCGTTAGTATGCGCAAGCGTAGCGAGGGTTCGAATCCCTCACTCTCCGCCATATGTTTTAATCTCATAGCTTCATGGCGGTGTAGCTCAGCTGGTTAGAGCGTTCGGTTCATACCCGAAAGGTCGGGGGTTCGATTCCCTCCGCCGCTACCATATTAGTCGCGGTCGTGGTGGAATTGGCAGACACACCATCTTGAGGGGGTGGCGGGGCGACCCGTGCGAGTTCGAGTCTCGCCGACCGCACCATACTTCATATCTTGGCCCGTTGGTGAAGCGGTTTAACACAGCAGCCTTTCACGCTGTCATTCAGGGGTTCGAATCCCCTACGGGTCACCTAGCAAAATGCCCTGCAATAGCAGGGATCCTGGAGGCTTAGCTCAGCTGGGAGAGCATCTGCCTTACAAGCAGAGGGTCGGCGGTTCGATCCCGTCAGCCTCCACCACTTGTATTAATGGACAAGGAAGGTCAGCTAAAAACGCCACGTCCTGTGGCAACACTGACACTCAGTCGTCCTGACTATCGCGGGATGGAGCAGCTCGGTAGCTCGTCGGGCTCATAACCCGAAGGTCGCAGGTTCAAATCCTGCTCCCGCAACCAAATATGGAGCTGTGGTGAAGTTGGAGTTCACGCCGGTCTGTCACACCGGAGGTCGCGGGTTCGAGTCCCGTCAGCTCCGCCATTTTCTCGAATGAATGGCGAAGATCAATCATAAATGGCTCGGTAGCTCAGTCGGTAGAGCAGAGGACTGAAAATCCTCGTGTCGGCGGTTCGATTCCGTCCCGAGCCACCACTAATTAAATTCAACAGCGCCGGTATAGCTCAATTGGTAGAGCACCTGACTTGTAATCAGGGGGTTGTGGGTTCAAGTCCTATTGCCGGCACCACCATTGGGGTATAGCCAAGCGGTAAGGCAACGGACTTTGACTCCGTCATTCCTAGGTTCAAATCCTAGTACCCCAGCCATTTGCGAGCCATTAGCTCAGTTGGTAGAGCATCTGACTTTTAATCAGAGGGTCGAAGGTTCGAGTCCTTCATGGCTCACCAGTTTTTTAGCTGAACAAGCAAAGCTGCGTGATAGTAACAGTAATGCCTTTTCTGTTCTAAGTAAAATGCGGGTGTGGCGGAATGGCAGACGCACCAGATTTAGGTTCTGGCGGGCAACCGTGGGGGTTCAAGTCCCTTCACCCGCACCATACTATGACAGAAAGCTTTGCCCTCAGTACAAACCTCATAAGATGTAACATGCGGACGTAGCTCAATTGGTAGAGCGTCGCCTTGCCAAGGCGAAGGTCGAGGGTTCGAGACCCTTCGTCCGCTCCATTTATTTGTGCCCTTAGCTCAGCTGGATAGAGCGTTTGACTACGAATCAAAAGGTCGGGAGTTCGAATCTCTCAGGGCACGCCATATTTCATATGAAACCGAAGAGTAGGAATAGATCCTACTCTTTTTTTTATAATGACTGGTGTGTTTTTGCAAATTTTAAGCATTTTTCCCTTGTATCTCCTATTTGCATCCATTACTTTAGAATTACGCTGAAAGCATGGAGGAACAGCTGTTACAAACCTGCGGAAGAATATCATGGAACAGGAGTTGTATCAACATGAACCCTATCAAATTGGAACAAGTAAATCCTGCAATAGCCAGTTTAATCGATAATATAGAAAAAGTATTAATTGGTAAACGCTCTGTGATTGAGTTGATGGTAGCGGCTGTTCTAGCGAATGGTCACGTTTTGCTCGAAGATGTACCAGGCGTTGGGAAGACCATGATGGTACGGGCATTGTCCAAATCAATCAGTGGTGATTTTAAACGGATTCAATTTACCCCAGATTTGTTGCCAACGGATGTGACAGGGGTTGCTATCTTTAATCAAAAAAGTCTGGAGTTTGAGTTCCGTCAAGGGCCGATTTTTGCAAATGTCATTCTTGCAGACGAAATCAACCGGACATCGCCAAAAACACAATCTGCACTCTTGGAAGCCATGGAAGAGCGCTCGGTAACAATCGATGGTGCTACGTATCGATTGGCAGAGCCGTTTTTTGTGATGGCTACGCAAAACCCATTAGAGTATGAAGGAACCTTTCCATTACCTGAAGCTCAATTGGACCGATTTTTCATGCAATTAAGCTTGGGGTATCCAACAGTAGAGGAAGAAATGCGGATGCTGTCCAGATTCTCGGCAGCGAATCCATTGGAAGAGCTTCAGCCGGTTATGACCACCGCTGAGCTTGCGGAACTTCAACGCCAGGTATCGACGATCAAGGTATCGGAAGGAATAAAAGAATACATCGTGCGTCTATGTCATCGTACGCGTGAGCATCATCATATTTATCTAGGCGTGAGCCCGCGAGGTTCCCTTGCTCTTTATCGGGCTGTTCAGGCATTGGCATTTGTTCGTGGACGTGATTATGTCATTCCAGATGATGTGAAGGAACTCGTTCCAGCAGTGTTTGCACACCGTATGATTGTGAAACCAGAAGCAAGACTGGAAGGAGCAACCGTAGATCGGGTGTTAGCTATGATCTTGTCTGAGACCCGTATCCCGGTAAGCTAAGGCGGTGATTACGGATGAGACAGCAAAGGTGGGGTAAGCTCAAGGCGATTGCATTAGTCCTGATCACTTATGTATTCGCAAAATTTCAAGGTGGCTTCTCAAGCTGGTTTCTTTTCTATAGTAGTTTGGTGTTTCTCCTGTATGAAATTGTCGCTTATGTACTCATATTCACGAAGCTAGAAGTCGAGCGTGAACTAGATCGCAATCGTCTGCAGGATGGGGAAGATGTGATTGTAACGATACGCCTGCGCCGGAGGATTTGGTTCCCGCTGGGATGGAATATGATTATGGAGCCATTGCCGGCGAGACTGGCTGGTGTGTATGAGCCGCATCGACAACTGATATTCCCGTGGTTCAAAAGGGAAGTCGAGTTTCGGTATGTCATACCCAATGTACCGAGGGGGTACTATCGACTCGATGAATGTGTAGTAAGTGGCGGTGATTTTTTTGGATTTTTTGAGCGCCGCAAGGTTTATTCGATTTCTCAGGAGTTTCTCGTTTATCCAAAATATAAAGAATTGACCCATTGGGCCCTGGGTGACGGGAGCTTCAGTGGGACGGTGCATGTTTCTCATCGACGCTCTGACGACGTAGCAGCAGTACGCGGCGTAAGAGACTATCATCGGGGTGATCGGTTGAGCCAAATTCATTGGCGAGCTTCTGCACGGGGGATGGGTCTGAAGACGAAGGAGTTTGAGCATCAAGCGATGAATCAGGCTGTCTTTTTCCTTGATGTAGAGAAGGCGAGCTACCAAGGGAAGCCTGTTCACTTGTTTGAAACAGCAGTGAAGCTAGCCGCGAGCCTGATCGCTTACGCCAATCGGAACCAATATCATTATGGGCTCGTGTACAAGCAAGCAGAACGAATATCGATACCACCAGGTCTGTCCCATGCACATTTCCTTAGAGTTTTTGATCAATTAGCTCGTGTCGCACCAGAAGGACAAGAGTCATTTGCAAGAATTGTGGGAAGAGAAGCATTGGAGCAGCCTCAAGGTGTTACTTTGATTATTATTACACCGCATGTAGAAAGAACGTTGATCAGTCGTTTAGTCACACTCGCTCAAAAAGGCAGACGGGTGCAATTGTTTCTCATGCAGAACGAGTCAACGATTTCGCATGAACAAAAACAAGCGTTGCAGCTGCTTGGCGCAAACAAAGTAACATGTACGTCTATTCACATGGATGATCAAGAGTGGAAACGGATTGGAGGTGCATAGACTCATGAGCGTTTGGAAGCGTCCAACGATTTGGGAATGGGTCTTGACCCTTTTTCTGTTCCTGATGTTAAGAGAGTGGCTGATTCCTCTACAGACATTAACCGATACGGGCGTTCTGTGGCCGTTTTATGCGCTTGTGGCTGGAGTCATCATCATTGACCTGTTGATCCCTTATCGGTGGCTAACCTTGCCGATCAAGGCTGTGGGGCTATTAGTGCTTTTGCATGCTACTTTATTTGCCAAACCGTTTTTTGACACGGAATGGATTGGCGAATTGTACGGGCAGATGATTCACGATCTTCCGTTAGCGTTTCAACAGGATTGGGCCAGCATGTCGATCTTGTCGCGGAATACCATGTTTGATCTCGTCTTGGTGCTGTTAGCGACGATGTTAACGTATCTGGTGCTGGAACAACGACAAGGCTTATGGTTTGTCTTTTTGACGGAATTGTATTTGGCTGTGTTGGATACGTTTCTCCCATATGATGCCAGTGCAGGGGTTGTACGGACGCTGATCATTGGTTTCCTGATGCTGGCCATTAGCCATCTGATGAAGATGACGAACATGGCAACATTAGCAGGGAAGAGAAGCCGAATCATGCTCAATTCACTCCTGGCTTCGGTGATGGTCATTATGGCCTGTATAGGCATCGGTTATGCTGCACCGAAGACAGGACCGTCATGGCCTGATCCGATCGCCTATTTCACAGGGAAAGGAAATGATACCCCTGTTGGTGTGATGAAAAAAGTAGGATACGACAACAACGACGAACGGTTGGGCGGTCCTTTCATGCAAGATAACACACTCGTGTTTATTGCAAAGACGAACGAGCGCAGCTATTGGCGCGGTGACTCGAAGGACGTGTATACGGGAGTAGGCTGGGAAAAAGGCGATAGAGACTACGAGTCAATCCTGGACCCGCAAACCTATACATGGGAGAATACGTTGTTCCAAGGGCTTGAAACGAAGAAGGTACAAGCTACATTGGAATTTAAAGGCCCACAGCAATTCCCGACTGTCTTTTATCAAGGTCAGCTGAAAAAGGTGAGCAACTACGCTCCACCAGAGGCAACCGTCGTATATGACAAAATGAATCAGCAACTCGAAGTACGGGCGGGAAAAATCAACTTGGTTCAGCTGAGTGAGAAAAACGGTCGGCCAGAGTACGGCCCCAATCCGCTTTTGCTCAAACTGAATCAATACAAGGTCGAGACAGAAGTACCGATTGTCAGTGAAAAGGCCGTTACGAATGCGGGGACGAACTATCCGGATGATATCCAAGAGCGCTATTTGCAAGTGCCAGCCTCGGTGCCTCCGCGAGTAAGAGAGCTCGCTGCCACGATTACAAAGGATGCGAAGACTCCTTATGACAAAGTGAGAGCGATCGAGAATTACTTGCGCTCAAGTGGAAAATATAAGTATGAAACGAAGGACGTTCCAGTCGCTGCAGAAGGTCAGGACTTTGTCGATCACTTCTTGTTTGACAGCCTTCGAGGGTACTGTGACCATTTCTCCACTTCGATGGCCGTTATGCTTCGTACCCTGGATATCCCGACACGTTGGGTCAAAGGCTTCGCACCTGGTGAACGGGTGGGAACGGATGCGCTTAACTACGAGACTGTAGAAGTGCGCAACAAGGATGCTCACTCGTGGGTAGAGGTATACTTCCCGGGGGTTGGTTGGGTTCCTTTTGAAGCGACGAGTACATTCATGTCACCTGTTCGTTTTCAGTATGATCTGGTCACCTCACAGCCGGAGATCCCCGTTCCGTTGCCAAACATGGCGAATCAAACGGACATCGATCGTGGGGATGGACGCTTCAATGAGCTGGAAGAGGGAGACAGGCCAGCAGGCAGTTGGATTAAAATTCCGTGGCAAGTCAACGCGGTATTGGCAGTAGTCGCTGTGGCGGCAGGAATTATCGCATGGCGTCGCAGACAAGACATCCAGCTATGGTGGATGCGCAGGCAACTGAATCAAGAGCGAAGCAGTGAGTTCCCGGATCGGTACCACATGCTGATGCGGATGATGGAGCGAGTCTACACGCGCAGACAGCCAGGAGAAACGTTGCGGGAGTACGTGGGCAGGATGACCCTGCCGGCAGACAAGCGACAAGACCTGCGCTATTTGACGGAGCTGTACGAACGTACCGTGTATGGCTACAAACAAATGGAACAAAAGGCGAGAACAATAGCAGAGCAAATACTCGAACGGTTAATCCGTCAATTGAAGCCTTGAACAATGCCGTTCCATCTGCTAGAATGACGATCAATGAGACTCGTATAATGATCAGGAATAGGGCCTGAAAGTTTCTACCGCTAGACCGTAAATTTGGCGACTACGAGGAGAGCACATCGGATTTTTGTACATGCAAACCGCACATGTGTACACAAGCTGGGACGTTGCCTCCGTATTGTTTATCGGAGAAAAGCAGTCCCGGCTTTTTTGCAAATATGCGACAACTTCGCATGGCATGCCGACACTTGCACGTCCTGTATGTTACAGGAGAAGGGGGATATGATGGACAAGTCAATGGAAATGGTCGTCGTACTCGATTTCGGAGGCCAGTACAATCAGTTGATCGCGCGCCGTGTACGCGATCTGGGTGTTTATAGTGAACTCATTGCGTTCAATACACCTGTTGAAAAGATTAAAGAGATGAATCCAAAAGGGATTATTTTCTCTGGCGGACCGGCTAGCGTGTACGAAGAGGGAGCACCAACTGTAGACCCTGCAATTTTTGACCTGGGCTTGCCTGTATTGGGTATTTGCTACGGCATGCAGTTGATGAGCCATTTGACGGGCGGAAAAGTAGAACGCGCGGGTAAACGCGAGTACGGAAAAGCTGAATTGCGTATGCAGCAAAAACACAGCTTGTACGACAAATGGGATACGAACGAAATCGTGTGGATGAGCCACTCTGACAAAGTAGTGGAGCTCCCAACCGGATTTGTCATTGATGCGGTAAGCGACAGCTGCCCGGTAGCTGCGATCAGCAACCCTGAGCGCCAGCTGTACGGCGTACAGTTCCATCCAGAAGTAGTTCATACCCAAAAAGGTACTGAGTTCATCGGAAACTTCCTGTTCAACATTTGTGGATGTGAAGCGACTTGGAGCATGACGACGTTCATCGAGGACGAGCTGGTTCGCATTCGTGAAACAGTCGGCAACAAGCAAGTACTGTGTGCGTTGAGCGGCGGGGTGGATTCTTCCGTAGTAGCAGCGCTGATTCACAAGGCGATTGGCGATCAATTGACGTGCATGTTCGTTGACCACGGTCTTCTGCGCCAAGGGGAAGCAGAAGGGGTAATGGAGACATTCGCTGAGAAATTCTCCATGAAAGTGATCAAGATCGATGCTCGCGAGCGTTTCATGAGCAAGCTCAAAGGTGTATCTGACCCAGAGCAAAAGCGCAAAATCATCGGTAACGAGTTCATTTACGTATTCGATGAAGAAGCAGCCAAGCTGACAGATATGGACTTCCTGGCACAAGGTACGCTGTACACCGATATCGTGGAGAGTGGAACAGCAACTGCACAAACGATCAAATCGCACCACAACGTAGGCGGTTTGCCAGAAGACATGAAGTTCACGTTGATTGAACCATTGAAAACATTGTTCAAAGACGAAGTACGCAAACTGGGTACAGAGCTGGGCTTGCCAGATGAAATTGTTTGGCGTCAGCCATTCCCAGGACCGGGCCTCGGCATTCGTGTTTTGGGTGAAGTTACGGAAGAAAAACTAAAGATCGTTCGTGAATCCGATGCGATCTTGCGTGAGGAAATTGCCAAGGCAGGTCTCGATCGGGAAATCTGGCAGTACTTCACGGCTTTGCCAAACATGACGACCGTAGGTGTAATGGGAGATGTTCGTACGTATTCTTACACAGTAGGGATTCGTGCGGTAACGTCCATTGATGGTATGACCGCTGACTGGGCGCGCATTCCGTGGGACGTATTGGAGAAAATCTCTGTGCGTATCGTGAATGAAGTAGACAATGTAAACCGCATTGTGTATGATGTAACGTCCAAACCACCAGCAACCATTGAGTGGGAATAGGAGCAAAAAATGACTCTCTTTTATTTGCGTGATTAGCGAATAAAAGAGAGTTTTTTTATGACCAAGAACTATCTCGTTCCATACATCATGAGAAGCTTGCCATTTTCTTTTGCAAGAGCAATATAAATGACCCCGCCAAGCCATCCCGGAGGAAGAGTTCCTTCGATAATCCAAGCTTCTGCAATAGGGTTATAGCTGATAGCGAAGGGAGATTCCTCCAAAAACTGAGAATAGTGCTCCGCTAAATAGGAGAAGATTGCCGTTGCAACTGCATGTTCATCTGCAAGCTCGCCAAAAGCCATTTCATCTCCAAACCGATCTTGCTGGAGAAGAGTGTCGCGATCTGCGAAATAGAGTTCAAACCTCCCAAATAATTTCTCATCATACAAATCACGTTCTACAAAGCCATATTCGATGAACTTTTCCTTTTGATGAACGTTGCGTTTGCTCTTTTTCTTATCATCGACCCGTACGGTGATTTGATTGACTCGAAGCCGGTCACGTTCTCGTTCCTGCTCCGCTATTATTTGTTCCCAAGCATCCATAAAGTTCATTTTGGATCACCCTAAAAGAGATTGCTGAGGAATCTATGAACTTCCATCCATTTCCTCCATCTAGTTATGAATTATAACACAGGCTTTCTTTCATACAGTGCAAAGAGCGAACCATGCCATTCCAAGAGCTTACTCATAGAGGGAGAGTTCAAATGCAAACTCTCAGATAAAAGGACAGAGATAGATAATATCCGGATATTAAACTCTTTCCAAAAATGAACGTTCGTATTTTCGTTGACATTCCCTAAGTCACCTGATACACTTCTCAATGTGAGTAGGTAATATAGGAAGGTTCGTATATTCTTGAGAATATGGCTCGAGAGTTTCTACATGGTCGCCGTTAACGACCTGGCTACGAACAAAATGTCATCGGGATCTGATTTTGTTATTATATTTGGAATTATTCCCGGAGTGTTTTGTTTGAAGGCCAGGCGCATGATAAGAGCGTCCGGGCCTTTTTTTGTGAAAAACGTCTCGACGTTTTTCATTAAATAAGATGTGACCGTTTACGGTCGGCAAAAAACAGTTAGACTGTTTTTGGCAACAAGATTAGTATGGGGGGACTTATAGGTGCGGAACTATTTCGAGTTTGACAAGCTAGGCACCAATTACCGTCGCGAAATCATCGCGGGTATCACTACTTTTTTGGCAATGGCATATATCTTGGCTGTCAATCCATTCATTCTCAGTGGTGCTGATCTGCCGCCAGATTTGAAAGCGAACTATCCTGAATTTGGGGCTGTCTTTACCGCAACGGCTTTGGCTGCTGCTCTCGGTACACTGTTAATGGGTATTCTCGGACGTTTGCCGATCGGACAAGCTCCGGGGATGGGATTGAACGCATTTTTCACTTATACCGTCGTTCTGACGATGCAAATTCCTTGGCAACAGGCTTTGGCTGGCGTATTCCTTTCTTGTACGATCTTTTTGATTCTGTCCCTGACTGGTGTTCGTGAAGCGATCATCAAAGCGATTCCACAAAGCTTAAAGTACGCAGTTTCGGCAGGGATTGGTCTTTTTATCGCGTTTATCGGTTTGAAAAACGCGGGTATCATCGTAGCAAATGATGCCACCTTCGTAGCACTGGGACATCTGACCTTCTATCACGAGGGCATGAAGCCGGAAGAAATTTTGGCAGCGAAAAATGCATTGCTCGCTGTGTTTGGTCTGATCGTGACGGTCATTCTGCTTTCTCGCAAATTCAATGCGGGTATCTTTATCGGAATGTTGATTACGGCGATTACCGGGATGATTTTCGGACTGGTGAATCTGCCTGAGCAAGTCGTTTCTGCACCACCGAGCCTTGCTCCTACATTCGGTGCTGCGTTCCAATATCTCGGTGATCCATCCGCATTGTTCACCGTGAATATGCTGATTGTTGTTTTGACGTTCTTGTTTGTAGACTTTTTCGATGCGACGGGTACGCTCTTGGGTGTAGCAAACCAAGCTGGATTGCTCCGCGAAGACGGCAACTTGCCACGTCCAGGAAAAGCACTCGCTTCCGATGCGATTGCAGGTATGGCAGGTGCCGTACTCGGTACATCTACCACTACAGCTTATGTTGAGTCGACAGCAGGGGTAGCGGCAGGTGGACGCTCCGGATTTACGGCAGTGGTCACAGGGATCATGTTCCTTCTTGCGTTGTTCTTCTCGCCGATTCTCGCAATTGTGACACCAGCGGTTACAGCACCAGCGCTCATTATCGTCGGTGTTCTGATGGCATCTCACATTGCAAAAGTGGCTTGGGATGACCTGGATGAAGCGTTCCCTGCATTCCTGACGATTTTGTTGATGCCATTGACTTACAGTATTGCAACAGGGATTGCGACGGGCTTCATCGTTTATCCGGTGATGAAGGTAATGAAGGGCAAGGCTCGCGAAGTACATCCGGCGATGTATGTGCTGTTCTTCGTCTTCCTGGCGTACTTCATCTGGTTGCGCGAATAGAATTTTTTGGGAATCAAGCTCTTCGTCTACTGGACGGGGAGTTTTTTTTGCGCTATGATAGGAAAAATCTTTTTCACGGAAGGATGGACCGATGAAAATGACAGGTCTAAACATGTTCCAAGGGCAGCATCACCACACGTAGAGCGTTTGTATCTCCGGAAATTTTTCCGCAGGTGCAAGCGCTTCTTGTGCTTCGTGCCTGCGGTGGTGTATTTAGGAAGCCATGCGGGCAGGAAGTTGCCTTGCATGGCTTTTTTGGTTTTCTTCATCTGAAAAAAGAAAGGGTGTTACTCATGGAAAACGAAGTATTAAAAACGGTAAAAGGCACAAAAGATTTCATGCCGCAGGAGCAAATGCAACGAAACTGGATACGCCGGACGCTCGAAGCTGTATTCGAGACATACGGCTGCAAACCATTGGAGACCCCTATGCTGCAGCACTACGAATTGCTGGCATCCAAGTACGGCGGCGGGGATGAAATCTTGAAGGAAGTGTATCGCTTGAGCGATCAAGGAGATAGAGAGCTTGGGCTGCGCTACGATTTGACCGTACCGTTGACGAAGGTAGTGGGCATGAATCCGGAGATGCGGATGCCGTTCAAGCGGTATGAGATCGGAAAAGTATTTCGGGACGGTCCAGTAAAAACCGGGCGATTGCGTGAATTTATTCAATGCGATGTTGATATCGTGGGAACGACATCGGTGCTGGCTGAAGCAGAATTGCTCAGTATGGCGTTTGAGGCATTCAAGCGGCTGGGGCTCGACGTGTACATTGAGGTCAACAACCGCAAGCTGTTGTCTGGGGTGCTTCAGGAGCTGGGAGTTCCCGGTGAGAGGGCCGGGGATGTCATGCTGTCGCTGGATAAGCTCGAGAAAATCGGCGTGGACGGAGTGCGTGATGACTTGCGGGAGCGAAACGTCGAGGAGCCACTCGTTTTCGCGATAACGTCTTTCCTGCAAGAAGGTGTGATTAACCTGGATCTGTTGGCAGAGCGCTTTACAACCCAGCTAGTTCAGGAAGGGATTCGGGAGCTGCGCGATATGCTTGCCTATGTAAAAGGAGCGGGTGTGGGTGGAGAGCTTCGTTTCTCGCCGTTTTTGGCAAGAGGTTTAGGGATCTACACGGGGATTGTGTATGAGATCTTTTTGCAGGATGGAAGTATTACGTCCAGTATCGGCAGTGGGGGACGTTATGATCAGATTATCGGTCGGCTTTTGGAAGATGGAAGAGAGTATCCCGCTGTAGGGATTTCGTTTGGGTTGGATGTCATTCTTGCCGCGTTGGCAAATCGCAACACACAAGAGCAGAAAGCTGCCGATGTCCTCGTCATTCCTCTCGGGACAGAAGCACTCAGTCTTGGTCTGGCCAATCGATTGCGCGAGAGCGGCATCAGAGTCGAGCTGGAGCTGACAGGTAGACGACTGAAAAAAGCACTCGATTATGCAAACAAAGAAGGCTTTGCCTTTGCCTTAATCTATGGGGAAAACGAAGTGAACAGTGGGCAGGTCGTCGTCCGAGATATGCGAGAGGGAACAGAACAGCCTGTTCCTTTGGAGTTGATTGAAAAGTGGCTGTCCGACAAGCTATCAGGGTAAAGAGGAAAGATAGTCTTTTTCTTCCATTTTTTGTACAGTAGAGAAAAGGGGGAGATGGCGTGAAGAAATGGGTCTTAATGGTCGGTTGTAGCTTATTGTTTTTGACGTGGATGTTGCCTGTATATGCTGAGGAGGGTAATGCGCTTACGCGTAAACCGCTCTATCAGGCTGATGTGCGAATTGATCCAATCAAGAAAGAAGTAGCAGGAACCGTAACGATTACCTTTTGGCCAAAAGACCCTGCTCGTGCCTATCTCCATCTTTACCCGAATGTATTTACTGAAGAGCATCAAGGCATGCTATGGGAGGAACTTTTAGGCAATGGCCCTATGCTTGGCACATACACTAATAAAAAGCTCTTGGTCGATGGTGTCACTGTCGTCGGCAAAAAGACGAAGGACCTGAACATACTCGAAGTGCCTCTAGAAGGAGAGCCGGGCCCACGAAAGATTATGATGGAGTTCGAGATGACTCTTCCGCAAAACGACGGCAGGATGTCCTACGATGACCAATCGATTTGGCTGGGGAACTGGCTCCCGGTTCTTGCGGTGTACGACAAGGAAGGCTGGCATCTCGATCCGTACGAGCCTGTCGGTGATCCATTTTACAGTGAGAACGCAGATTATGAGGTGAACGTGACGCTGCCAACAGACTATCAACTGGCGAGCACAGCGTCAGACAGGACTGCAAAGCAGGTTTCTGCTCGTGAGGGAGAAAAGACGATACAGCTCGGCGCAGAAAACGTGAGGGATTTTGCCCTTGTCGTTATGGATGCCTCCTATCAACGAATAGAAACGAAGGTGGGCGAAACAGTCGTTCGAACATGGTGGCGGAAAACAGATGATCCGGCAACTGCTGAGCAGATTCATGAAGCAGCAGCGAAGTCTCTCGCCTATTTTCATCATCAATTGGGTGCCTATCCATATCCCGAATACGATGTGGTAAGGACTGGTGGCGCGATTAACGGGATGGAGTATCCGGCATTAGTCTTTCTCGACGGACGTCATTTCTTTTCCGGGGAAGAAACAGGTATCGTCACGGTTGTCCATGAGACGGCACACCAGTGGTTTTACGGCTTGCTCGGAAATAATCAGGTAAAGGAAGCATGGCTGGATGAGGGATTCACGGAGTACGTGACGCTCTCGTATTTATCTCAGCAAGACCCGCTGATGGGAGCAGAACGAGTGCGCAGACGGCTGGAGCAAGGCACCTCTGTTCAGTATTACGTGGCAGAGGAACAGCGTCCTTGGCAAGCACTGTCTGCATTTCCTGATAATCAGAGCTATAGCGATCTTGTTTATTCCCGTCCGTCCTCGATGCTGTGGCTATTGCAGGGAGCGTGGGGGGAAGAAAGGGTACATGATGTTTTGAAGCAGTATGTCGAGATGTACCGTTATCAGGTTGTGACTGGAAAGGAATGGGAAGCTTTTCTATCTGAGATGGCAGGAGAAGATGCGAGCGCTTTCTTGGATTATTGGTTGAAAGTAGACATGTCCCAGCAGGAACAGGCAGCAGCTTGGCTGGAGCGCCAACGTCTCAAGCATCAGAAGAAGTAATCGAAAGCAGGGGATCACGATGTGGCGGAAGCATTGGGGGGTCATCGTGGCAGTAGGAGTCGTTTTGACTGTATTCTTGACCGTCCGTCCTTGGACAGGGCAGGCTGGCTCAGATGCTCAGGAGATTGTGCCGATTGATCACAGGCACGCTGCAGTCACTTACAAGGCCGACGTACAAATCGATATGAATAAGCACGTGGTGAAAGGCATGCTGACGGCTCGTTTTGTCCCACAAGATGACCAAGCTTATTTTCATTTATATCCTAATGCTTTTTCTGCAAACGCTGCTCTCAGTAGTGAAAACTGGGAGGTTGTGCTGGGCAAACAGCGTGAGCCTGGTGGTATCAAGATAAACGAAGTACGGGTTAACGGAAAAAGTGTCGGTGTACAGTATGCAGGAAAGACCAATGCGCTTTTACAAGTGCCCCTTCCTGCCAGAACATCGTCTGCTGAGATGGTGGTGGATATGAAATTTCAGCTCGAGGTCCCTTTTAACAACGGGCGAATGTCTTACCATGATCATGCGATGTGGCTGGGCAACTGGCTGCCGATCTTGGCGGTCAAGGACGCAGGGGGCTGGCGGCTCGATCCTTATTCCGCGATTGGCGATCCATTTTACTCAGATGTGGCGAATTATCACTTGCGTGTGCAGTTACCAGAGGGATACCAGCTTGCTACGAGTGGATTGGAGAGCGTGGCTGTCATTACCGAGACGAGACCACAACGGCTAAAAATCTATGAGGTGGACGCATGGAACGTTCGGGATTTTGCCCTTGTCGTCATGGACGATACGTACCAGCCCATATCTGGCAAGGTCGGGGAAACCATCGTACGTACGTGGGTGCAGAAAAGTGATGACCCGCAAAACGTAGAACGTATACATGAGACTGCCAGGGAGTCTCTCGACTATTACGGAAAACAGTTCGGCGTGTATCCGTATAAGGAATACGATGTTGTCAAAACAGGCGGCTTTTTTGGCGGAATGGAATACCCGAGCCTCGTTTTTATTGCCCAGGAGTATTTTGACCGCAGCGATGCCATAGGGGAAGCGGTCGTAGCGCATGAAACGGCACATCAGTGGTTTTACGGGTTGGTCGGAAACGACGAGGTGCGAGAGGCTTGGGTGGATGAGGGACTGACGGATTATGCAACGATGGTATTTTTGCAGCAAAAGTCCCCTGCACGTTCACAAGCGTATATTCAAATGCGGCTAGGTCAAGCACGTGCAGCGGAAGGATATGCGAGCCAAGGAGTCACTGCGAAATCGTCTGTGGCGGCTTTTCCAGATTGGAGGAGCTACAATGACCTCGTCTATGGGCGAGCGGGTGCCATGTGGTGGAACTTGAAAGAGGAATGGGGAGTTGAACGACTGCATCAGGTGTTGCGTCAATATGTACGAGATCATCAATACAAGCAGGCAAATGGGGAGAAAGTCACAGAGCTGTTGACTGCAGCGGCCGGGGCTGATGCCACTCCCTTTCTGGATTATTGGCTTCAGGTCGAGTTAGAGAAAGCAGAAGCGGCAAACAATTGGGTAGAAAAAGGTAAACACGAATAATTTTTGAACTATCATTTTTAAATGTTCGGAAACGAGGTTGACAGGCAAACTTTCTCCCTGCTACACTGAATATGTTGATTGAAAACGAGTTCGAATAGCCCAGGCGATGAGAGCGGCGAAAAGCCGTTAGTCGGTTGGGTTTTCTTCTGATGTTACAAAACGTAGGGGGCGAATGGTTCATGCTACAGCCTTTGGTAGGAGTCATTATGGGCAGTACGTCAGACTGGGAAACAATGAAGGAAGCTTGCGCAATCTTGGACGAATTGCAGGTACCGTACGAAAAGAAGGTCGTGTCTGCACACAGAACGCCAGACTTGATGTTTACGTATGCCGAGACCGCTAAAAGCCGCGGCTTGGAAGTCATTATTGCGGGTGCGGGCGGGGCGGCGCATTTGCCAGGAATGGTAGCTGCTAAGACAGAGCTGCCTGTCATTGGTGTACCGGTGAAATCATCCAACTTGAATGGTCTCGACTCGCTTTTGTCGATTGTGCAAATGCCAGGGGGCGTACCTGTGGCGACAGTTGCGATCGGAAAAGCTGGAGCTATCAATGCAGGGTTATTGGCTGCGCAAATTTTAGGGATCAAATATCCAGACGTACAAGAGCGGTTCGTGCAAAGACGTGATGATGTACGCAATAAGGTGCTGGAGGCTAGTGAACTCGAATGACAACCAAAGACCGTAAGCAAATCAAACCAGGATCGACCTTAGGAATACTCGGCGGAGGACAGCTTGGACGGATGATTGCTCTTGCGGGACGAGCTATGGGCTACCGCTTTGTCACAATGGACCCGACGGCAGACGCACCATGCGGCCAAACGGCAGATCGGCAAATTGTTGCCAGCTACGATGATGTAGAAGCAGCGATGCAGCTTGCCTCGGTCAGTGATGTCATCTCTTATGAATTTGAAAATGTCGATGCACAGGTGGCTGAAGTGTTGGAGAGCCGCGCTTATGTACCGCAGGGGAGCCGTCTTTTGCGTATCACCCAAAATCGGATTCGGGAAAAGACTGCTATTCGCGAGATCGGCATTCCTGTTGCTCCGTTTTGTGTCGTGAATAGCTTGGAGGATTTGCAGAACGCCGTGCGTGAACTGGGACTGCCTGCTGTTATGAAGACCGCAACCGGTGGCTATGACGGCAAAGGGCAATGGGTATTGAGAAGCGAGGCTGAGCTGGCGGAGGCGTATGAAACGTTATCCAAAGCAGGTACAGAGCTGATCGTGGAACAATTTGTACCATTCCAAATGGAGTTGTCTGTGATTGCTGCACGCAATCCTGCGGGAGAATTGGCTGTTTTTCCTGTGTCAGAAAATATTCATCAGGAAAACATCCTGCACCTGAGCATTGTTCCAGCTCGTATTTCGGCTGAAGTAGCAGCCCGCGCGGAAGAAATTGCCCGCACGATTGTAGAAAAGCTGGATGTGGTCGGACTCATTGCAGTTGAGCTGTTTTTGACCGAAGATGGTCAGCTGTATGTCAATGAATTGGCGCCTCGACCGCATAACTCCGGGCATTTTACCATGGATGCATGTGTGACCTCGCAGTTTGAGCAGCATGTTCGGGCAGTTTGCAATCTGCCTTTGGGATCTACAGAGTTGCTCTCGAGCGTCGTGATGGTTAATATTTTGGGAGAGCATCTACAGCCTGTCATCGATCAGATCGACAAGCTGCCGCGCACAGCCAAGCTCCATTTGTACGGAAAAGCAGAGAGCAAGGCCAAGCGAAAAATGGGGCATATCAATGTGCTCGCCCCTACTGTAGAAGAAGCGCTCACCCTGATCGATGAGCTGAAAATCTGGACGAATACATCGGAGGTATTATCATGATCGAACGTTATTCCCGACCGGAAATGCGTGCCATTTGGACGGAAGAAAACAAATTCAAAGCGTGGCTGGAAGTAGAAATTCTCGCGTGTGAAGCATGGTCCAAGCTGGGCGTCATTCCTGAGGAAGACGTGAAAAAGCTGTGGGATAAAGCTACTTTTGACATTAACAGAATCTATGAGATCGAAGAAGAGACACGCCATGATGTGGTGGCGTTTACCCGTGCGGTATCGGAAACCTTGGGCGAGGAAAAGAAGTGGGTGCATTACGGACTGACTTCTACCGATGTGGTGGATACTGCTCTGTCTTACCTGCTGCGTCAGGCGAACGAAATTTTGGAGAAGGATATTCAAGACTTCATCGAGATTTTGGCCGACAAAGCTCGTGAGCACAAGGATACGGTTTGCATGGGCAGAACGCATGGCGTACATGCGGAGCCTACGACTTTTGGCTTGAAGCTGGCCCTGTGGCATGAAGAAATGAAGCGTAACCTGGCGCGTTTTCAGGCTGCGAAAAAAGAAGTGGCATACGGCAAAATCTCTGGCGCAGTTGGAACATACGCAAACATCGATCCGTTCGTGGAAGCGTACGTGTGCGAGAAGCTGGGGCTGTCGGCAGCACCTATCTCTACCCAAACCCTGCAGCGTGATCGCCACGCCGAGTACATGGCGACATTGGCACTGATCGCAACGTCTTTGGAAAAATTCGCAACAGAAATTCGCGGTCTGCAAAAGAGCGAAATGCGCGAGGTGGAAGAAGCATTTGCCAAAGGACAAAAAGGTTCTTCTGCAATGCCACACAAGCGCAACCCGATCGGCAGTGAAAATATTTGCGGACTGGCTCGTGTCATCCGCGGTCACATGCTCACTTCCTATGAAAATGTTTCCCTCTGGCATGAGCGGGATATTTCCCACTCCTCTGCGGAGCGCGTGATTTTGCCAGATGCGACGCAAGCATTGAACTACATGCTGCGCCGTTTCATGAACATCGTGAAAAACTTGACGGTGTTCCCTGAGAACATGAAGCGCAATATGGATCGTACCTTTGGATTGATCTACTCGCAGCAAGTCATGCTCAAGCTGATCGAAAAAGGCATGAGCCGCGAGCAAGCTTATGACACGGTACAGCCTCGTGCGATGCAGGCGTGGGAAGAGCAACGCTCCTTCCGTGCAATCGTCGAGGAGGATGCAACGGTCAGCTCTACACTGTCCAAGGAAGAGCTGGATGAGTGCTTTGACTACCGTTACCACCTGAAGCATGTGGATACGATTTTCCAACGTCTTGGTTTAGTGTAATGGCAAGTGCCCTCGAATTTTTCGGGGGCATTTTTTTATTAAAGTAGCCTTAGTGTGGGGAGAAGCGCATTTCCAGTCTACGCTTCGGCCTACACCCTGCTGGGGGATTGACTGTCCGCTTCGGAATAAATGGCGGGAGCGCTTCAAACGTAGAAGTTTCAATGAAGGATTTCATAAGTGAAGCTGAAATTCCCCGCCATTTATTCCTACGCTGGGGTGGGCTCCAGAGGCGCTTGGACTGGAAATGCGCTTCTCCTGCGCAGCTTTTTAAGAACCCTGAAAGTGAGTTCAAGATTGTCAATGAGCGGTCAAGCGGCTACTATTATTGGAAACTCATTCCTATAGAAGGAGGACTAATATGAATCCACTACTTCTCTCTTTTCCGGAACATTTTGAAACTCAGCGATTATTGATTAGAGCACCGCAATGGGGTGATGGTCAATTTGTAAATGAAGCCATACGTGAGAGTGTAAATGAGATGCGCCCCTGGCTTCCGTTTGTAAAAAACCTCCCATCTATTGACGATTCAGAAGCCTACGTGCGTAAGGCCAGGCTCAATTTTCTAGAGCGCACAGATTTAGTGCTACATATATTTGAAAAGAATACAGGGCAATTTGTGGGCAGTAGTGGGCTCCATCGCTTTGATTGGTATGTACGCAAATTTGAAATTGGATATTGGCTGCGCACATCGCGTACTGGTGAGGGTCTAATGACAGAGGCAGTAAAAGGTATCGTTGCCTTTGCTATTTCTGAGTTGGAAGCTAACCGTCTTGAGATTCGCTGTGATACACGGAATAACGCAAGTATAGCTGTAGCTAAGAAGGCAGGTTTTACGTTGGAGGGTACTTTACGCAATGTTAACCTAAATGACTCAGGAGAACTAACTGATACCCATATCTTTTCAATGGCAAAAGGATATGAATATCATTGATAACTGAGCTAACGGATGCGAAAGTAAATGGTCAGTCTACTTGAGGCAGGACTTCTCCCCCCACCACAACGGTATTGAAGACAACTTAAAATACTCCTTAAGAAATTCTTAAAAATTTCTTTCGAAAGTTGTAACCGAAATGAAACCTCTTCCGTATCTACTTGTGCGAGCTTACAACGAGCCCATAAGTACCTTACAAAAGTGTAAGCTTCCTGAAATATAACTCGATGGTTCCTGCTTCGTTTCGACCGTACAATGAAATCAATCAGACGGTTCACGAAACGGGAGATCGATTATGACTACAGCAATCATGTATCCAAAATTAAGTCACCAACAAATTTATGAAGATTACTCCGCTAAAATATATCGCTATTTCCGCTACCGGGTAAAAAACATCTGGGATGTGGAAGACCTGACAACGACTGTGTTTATTAAGGTATACTCCAAGCTTGAACAGTACGATGGCCGCCATCCTTTTGGTGCCTGGATTTTCCGAATTGCGCATAATGCTTTGATTGACTACATGCGCAAGAAGCGGGAGAGTCCGGTAGATCAGGACACATTTAGCAATATGGTCGCAACAGATAAGCTGCCGGAGGAGTGCCTTCTGAATCAGGAGACAACCGAAGGCTTGTGGGATAAGGTGCACACGCTGACAAAGGATCAACGCAATGTAATCGCCCTGCGCTATCTCGGAGATTTGCGAATGAATGAGATCGCGGAAATCTTAGGTAAGACAGAGGCTTCGGTGAAAATCCTGCACTTCCGTGGGATTAAGAAGCTACAGCAATTGATGGAGGCTCAAGCATAAAGGGGGGGGGACAAAAGTCCTTCCTTTTTTACTGTGTCGCTGTAGTGGAGAGAAGAATATTTCCAGTCTAGGCTCCAGGCTCCGTCCTGCTGAGGGCTGAGACTGTCCGCTCCGAAGGGATTCGCGGGGAAACGCAAAAGTGGTAGCCGCTTCGTAGCCCTAGCACGTTGCGTTTCTGTTGCCCGCGAATCCCTTCTCCGCTGGGTAGGACTCCACAAGTCGCTACGTCTGGAAATATTCTTCTCTGTCGCGACAGATGCGATTCTTCAATCTTTTAAGGATTTAATACTTTTAAAATCCGTTTAACTCTAGAAGCTCGTAGAGGAAACAGGAGAAATAAGCGAAGATCTTAGGGACACCGACCGAGACGTAATGCAAAAAGCGAAACACGTTCTTAAGCGTCCACCTCTGAAACACATCCTGAAAGGACAACTTTGGACGCGGTTTCGCTTTTTGCATGGAGTCGTGCAGAGGGTCCCCCAGGGGGTGGCCCTAGAAGCTGAGCGTTTTCTCCTGTTTCCTCCTGTTTCCTCCCCTCCACAACAGCAACGTACAAGCCGTTTTTTCAATAGACATCTAAGTAAGAGAAACGTCAAAGGCTTGGCGTAGTCTAGTTTTCTAATGGTATAGTAAAGAATAAAATGGAGGAGACTCAAGACGAGAGGAGTATGAGTGATGTCCACAATTATGATTGTAGAAGACGACCCGAAAATCAACCAGCTGCTGCAAGAACAGCTGGAAAAATACGGATTTCAAACAGTCAATGTTGTACATTTCGATAGAGTCATGGAGGTATTTACCCAGTCGCGCCCTGATCTGGTTCTGTTGGATGTGAATCTACCGAAATTTGACGGATTTTATTGGTGCCGACAAATGCGCCAGGAGTCCAATTGCCCGATCCTGTTCATCTCTGCACGAGAAAGTAAAATGGACCAGGTGATGGCCTTGGAAAATGGGGCCGATGACTATATCACGAAGCCGTTCGACTACGATGTGGTTTTGGCCAAAATCCGCAGTCAGCTACGGCGGGCTTACGGACAATATGCTCCGCAAGAAGGGGAGCGTACGGTTGAAGTGGCGGGGCTCAAGCTGTTTTTAGAGCGAATGGAGCTGTCCATGAACGATACCAAAATCGAGCTGAGCAAAAAGGAAGCGTTACTTCTCGAAGCCTTGATGAATCAACATCCGCGTGTCGTCAGCCGTGAGCGTTTGTTAGAAAAGCTGTGGGATGAGCAGTTTGTTGATGAAAACACACTGAATGTCTACATCACACGCGTACGCGGCAAGCTGAAGGACTTAGGCGTAGAGGGAGCTGTCGAAACCGTTCGCGGTTCTGGTTATCGCTTGCGTGCGACTTGGGAGGAAGGGCAATGAAGCTGTTCCTTCGAGATCAATGGCCATTCGCAGCGTTTTTCCTCGTCCAATTGATCTTATTAATTATGATTTTTGCGATGGATGGGTACTGGAATGAATCATTGATGATCTATGTCATGTTTTTATCTGTATTTTTCGCGGGGGCTTTTCTCGCCATCCGCTATTTGTCTCACCGGACAATCTATCAGCGACTGAGCAAGCCAGTAGAGTCATTGGAGGAGCTGACCCAGACATACGGGAATGCACCGTTGTGCCGCGCAATGGATGACATCAGTCAGGAGCAGTACCGGCTCTACAAAGAACAGCTTCATGCCTATGAAAACAAGCAACGGGACCATACGACGTTTATTCAGCAGTGGGTTCATCAGATGAAGACGCCGATTTCGGTTATTCATCTGTTGCTGCAAAATGAAGACGATCCAACAGCTGAGAGCGTCCGTGAAGAAGTGGACCGGATCAAGCGTGGACTGGAAACAGTATTGTACATAGCTCGCCTCGACCGATTTGAACAGGACTTCCTGATCGAGCCCGTAACTCTGCGTTCCTTGGTGCAGAATGTGTTGGCTGAAAACAAGCGGCTGTTTATTCGCAACCAGGTGTATCCCGAGGTAAAAGTGGATGGAAATTGGCGAGTGGAATCGGACGAAAAGTGGCTCGCTTTTGTCCTCAACCAATTGCTGACGAATGCTGTTCGTTATTCAGCAGGGAAAAGCAACAAGGTCACCATTCGTGCGTATGAACGTGGAGCGCATGCCATACTGGAAGTGCAGGATTATGGAATCGGGATCCCTGCCGAAGATATTCGCCGCGTATTCAAGCCGTATTTTACGGGAGAAAACGGGCGCAAATACCCTGAGTCCACCGGGATGGGGCTGTACTTGGTGCAGGAAATTTGCGGGCGGCTCCATCATGGGGTGGAAATGGAATCAGAAGTGGGCGAGGGGACAACCGTACGTATCGTCTTGTCTGCCGTCGTACCAACCTTACAAGAAAGTAAGATAGCTGAAAGTTAATTCGATAGTTGCACTATGCGCACTTTCGTATAGTTGAAGAGGTAGTTCAAAAAGTCGTCTTTTGATCACGAAGTAATTAAGAAAGCTGATTGGACATCGAAAGAGGCGTTCACCTTTAAAGTCCGGTGCTCATGTAGGTTCCTACACTCGGCTCCTCCTTTTGCAGGTTCTCGCCTCTTTCTCGGTGCTGAAAAGACGACTTTTTGAACATGCACTTGAATTTGGAAGTGCAAGAAAGGGGAATGGCGCATGGAAATGCTTGCTGTAAATAGCTTGAGTAAAATATACGGGGGCAAGGTAACTTACCGCGCGTTGACTGATATCGATTTTTCGATTCGCAAAGGCGAATTCGTCGGTATTATGGGTCCCTCAGGCAGTGGCAAGACTACGCTATTAAACATGATCTCCACTATTGATACACCAACTTCTGGTGCGGTTCTTTTGAACGGTACGAATCCGCATCATTTAAAAAAAGATAAACTCGCCCTGTTTCGTCGTCGTGAGCTCGGCTTTGTATTTCAAGATTTTAACCTCTTGGACACGTTGACGATTGGGGAAAATATCGTGTTGCCGCTTACTTTGGACAATGAGAAAGTATCGGTCATGGAAGAAAAGCTGCAAAATGTTGCTGAGAAGCTAGGGATTCAGGACATTTTGGAGAGGCGAACCTTCGAAGTATCTGGGGGGCAACGCCAACGGACAGCCATTGCCAGAGCGATCATCCATTCTCCTTCGCTTTTGCTCGCTGACGAGCCGACAGGAAATCTCGATTCCAAGTCTTCGCGCAATGTGATGGAGACACTGGAAGCGATCAATAAGAGAGACAATACCACCATGATGATGGTGACGCATGATGCTTTGGCGGCCAGCTATTGTCATCGGGTAATTTTTATTAAAGACGGACAGCTCCATAACGAGATGTATCGTGGTGAGAGTCGACAGGTATTCTTCCAGAAAATTATTGACTCGTTGTCGTTTTTGGGAGGGAACACCTATGACCTTTCGACAATTCGCGTGTAATAACGTTGTACGAAATAAGCGTATGTACGCTGCATTTTTCATGAGTAGCGTTTTTTCTGTCCTCATTTTTTTCGTCTATGCGATGTTCATTTTTCATCCGGAAATTATCGGGCAGGAGATTCATGAATCCGTAGCTACTGGGATGATGGCGGCTGAGTACGTCATTTTTCTGTTCTCCTTCTTTTTTCTCTTTTATTGTGTCGGTGCTTTCCTGAAAAAGAGGGAGAAGGAGTTCGGCATCCTTTTTATCCAGGGCATGACACCGTTACAGCGGAACATGCTGATTTTTATGGAAAACATGCTGATTGGCATTGTCTCGATTGCCATCGGGATTGGGCTCGGGCTGGTTCTCGCCAAGCTGTTTTTCCAGTTCGCCGGATTTTTGCTGGATGTAAAAGCGCTCGGGTTTTACTTCCCGTGGAAAGCGATCGGTTTGACAGTGGTGGCGTTTCTCATCTTGTATGCAGCCATTTCGCTGTTTACCGTCCTCGTGCTGCGAAGCCGCAGTCTCTTGGATCTGTTGCAAGGAAGTGGTCGGCCTAAGCGTGAGCCGAGGGCATCGTTAGTGCTGTCTCTGGTCGCAGTAGCCTTGTTGGGAATGAGCTATGCCTTAGCCCTCACTGCTGACGGCGTGAATGTGCTCGTGCTGATGCTACCGGTCATTGCGCTGACGACTGTAGGCACATACCTTTTGTTTACACAGCTGAGTGTCATCTTTATCGACTTTCTGAAAAAGCGTAGAGCTTTCTATTGGAAACGTACAAATCTCCTGACGCTCTCTGATTTGGCTTATCGGATGAAGGATAACGCGCGGATGTTCTTTCTGGTAAGCATCGTCTCTACCGTTGCTTTTTGTGCGATTGGAACGCTGGCGGCGTTGGCTGGATCGATTCAGATCACGGTGATGAAAACACATCCGTTTGCGTTTGAATACCAGTCCAAACAAAGCGACGCGGAGAGAGCGAAGCATCTGTCGTTAATCGAAACGAGCTTGCAGCAAAGTGGCTTTTCCTTCGAAAAATATCAAGTGGCTATGCGAGTTTTGCCGGAACTGGTTCAGGAGGAAAGGGTCGGAGTAGTCAAGCTGTCCGACTACAACCGGCTGGCGGTAGCGTCCAATTCGACTGTACTCGAAATGACGAATAAAGAGGCCTTCGTACTGCTCAATTGGATTGGTGATTCGGTAGCGAGCAAAACGCTGCAAGTGGGGAAGGCACAGCTCGCAGTCAAAACAGATACGAATATGACTCCATTGATCAGAGGGATTGAATTTGAGCGATTGGTTGTCGTACCGAATCAGGTGTATGACCAGCTTCCGAAAATGAAGGAAGAAGAGCGCTTTGTGTACGAGGTGCCAAGATGGAAGGAAACGCAGGATCTTAGTCTCAAGCTTCAGGAAGATATTCGTCATGTTGAAGATAATTACTCGTTTTCAGCTCGTGCGCCCTATTACCACTCCATGAAACAAATGGCGAACATGGGACTCTTTATCGGATTGTTTGTGGGCGTGTTGTTCTTTGTAGCCGCAGCAAGCTTTCTCTATTTCCGTCTGTACACAGATCTGGAATACGACAAGCGGCATTACGGAGCGCTTTCCAAGATTGGTCTCACGGATGCGGAGTTGACGCGGATCGTTACGACTCAGGTTGCCCTGTTGTTCTTCGTGCCGATTGTGGTGGCCATTATTCACAGCATGGTAGCGTTCGTATCTCTGCAAAGCTTGTTGAAGCTGATTCTTGTCGCGTCTGTGGTCAAGCCGACCGCGATTGTCCTATGCAGCTTCGTCGTTGTTCAAGGTGTGTATTTCTGGATCATTCGAAACCGTTACTTGTTCCATTTAAAGCAATCGATGAACCGCTAGCGACTTTTCCATCATGTCCAGATGAGCTGGGACATAGGATAAAAGGAGAAGAATGCGAGGGGGAAAGCGGATGGAACGAGAGGCATGGATGGGGCAAGCCGTACAGATTGCGTTTGAAAATGTACGTGATAAAATGGGCGGACCGTTTGGAGCCATTGTCGTGAAGGACGGGCACGTAATCGGGCGAGGACGCAATGAAGTGACGACGAGCAATGACCCTACGGCACATGCCGAAATTCAAGCAATTCGGGAAGCATGTCGCAATCTCGAATCCTTTCAGTTAAACGATTGTGACCTGTATACGAGCTGCGAGCCGTGTCCGATGTGTCTGGGAGCCATCTATTGGGCCAGACCGCGCAATGTCTATTACGCTTGCACGAAAGAAGATGCGGCGCATGTCGGTTTTGATGATCAGTTTATTTATGAGCAGATTGTTCTCCCTCATGAAGAGCGAAGCATTCCTTTCCGGAGAATAGATCTTGCGAATAGACGGAGTCCATTTGAAGCATGGTCACAAACATCAGACCGTATCGAGTATTAATAGCGAGCCTCTCCATTAGCGGAGCAGGCTCTTTTTCTTCGTTTTATTTATAGTAGGAATAGGTAGAAAGGAAAAAATAAAATGAAAATGCTTTCAAAATGAAATTTTCAGATAAAGTATTGCACTATGTCGAAGATCGTATTATAGTAACAACAATCATTATGGAATTCGACTAATTTTTAAATATTTGAACTGTAATAAGGTCGCATTCTGTTTAAAAAAGACGAATAAGGGCGTGTTTATATGGAGGAAACTTTCCGAAGATCACTTTATCCTGATTTAGATGACATCGACTATGGGATCATTCGAGCCTTGCAAGGAAATGCACGCTTGCCGTTTACTCAAATTGCGAAGGACCTCGGGGTCACGGAAAAGACGATCCGAATGCGCGTCCAGCAATTGCAGGACGAAGGGGCCCTGAGTCTCGTCGGTATTGTCAATCCAGTCAAGGCAGGGTTTCACGTACAGGCGATGATTCAAGTAGCTGTGGATGCGGAAAAGCTGGACGATGTGGTTGCTGCGTTAACGGATATCGTAGAGATCAGGCTCATCGTACTCACTTCTGGGGAGTATCAGCTATTCACACAGGTGCTCGTAACAAGCAATGAAGAATTATCGCAATTTTTGCTCAAAAAGCTACACAAGATTCCTGGCATCTCCAAAACGAATGTGATTAACGAATTGAAAATACTGAAGTCCAAGTATAACTTTATCCGTTAGGGCACGAGCGACCTTGGAAGGGGGAATGCCATCGGGCGAAAATCCGCTGGGATTATGAATGTCGTACGATGCTGAGAAGAACCTGGAGAAAAAACGAGAGAAAAGGGGTCATCCTATGTTTTCGACCAAAATGAGCAAAGCAATGCTCAGTGCTGTTCTGGGGACAGTTTTATTGGTAACAGGCTGTGGAGGAGGAAACAGTGCGACTACAGAAAACGGCAAAGCTGCAACAACAGCGCCAGCCTCCGGAAAAAAAGTATTGAATATTGGGTTAAAGGCAGACCCGCCTTCGATGGACCCAAACACCTCGACTTCGCTGTACGACCGTCAAGTGTACGCGAGCCTCTATGACAAGCTGTTTGATATCGACTCAGAAGGAAAAATAGTGCCAATGCTGGCGGAATCGCATGAAGTAACGCCAGATGGCAAGACCTATACATTGAAGCTGAAGCAGGGCGTGAAATTCCACGATGGCACCGAGTTTGACGCTGAGGCAGTGAAGTTCAACTTCGAGCGCAACATGAACGATGAGAAGTCCCGCCGGAAAGGCGAATTGAAATTCGTAGATTCCGTTGCCGTTGTGGACAAGCATACCGTAAAAATCCAGATGAAAGAGCCTTTCGCTCCATTCCTGTCCGTCTTGACTGACCGTTCGGGCATTATGGTATCGCCAAAAGCAGTGAAGGAACATGGCGATCAATACCTCAATCATCCGGTTGGTACAGGCCCATATGTTTTTGTTGAACAAGTAAAAGGCGACCATGTGACGCTTGCGAAAAATGAAAACTACTGGAATGGTCAAGTGAAGATCGATGAAGTGAACTACAAAGTATTCACGAACGGAACCGCAAAGGTGCAAAACCTGCGCTCCGGCATGCTGGATATCATCGATGATACCCCTGTAAAAGAAATCCCTGCAATCAAGGGCGATGCGAACTTGCAATTGGTTGCGGAATCCGGCATGGGCTACCAAGGTCTTTATTTGAACAACTCCCGCCCGCCGTTTGACAACAAGTACCTCCGTCAGGCTGTGGATCGTGCCATTGACCGTGAAGCATTGGTAAAAGTACTGTTTAACGGCTATGCGGCACCGGCTCGCACAGCATTTACAAAAGGCAGTCTGGCTTACAATGAAGCACTGAACACACCGAAGCCGCCGGATGCTGCGGAAATCAAGGATTTGCTCGCGAAGGGCGGTCAACCAAACGGATTTAACTTCAAGCTGTACATCTCTACTTCTCCAGAGAATGAGCAACTGGGTGCGGTACTGCAAAACATGCTGAAACAACACAACATCAACGTGACATTGGAAAAATTGGAATATGGACAATTGATCGAAACAGGCGATAAAGGCGAATTTGAAGCGATGCAATTGGGCTGGTCCGGACGTCAGGACCCTGATCAAAACTTCCATGACTTCGTCGTAACAGATACATCGAACAACGATGGCCGCATTTCCATTCCGAAGCTGGATGAACTGGTTATCAAAGCACGTGGTGAGTTGGACGAAGCAAAACGCAAGGCGCTGTATGACGAAGCTGCGACATTGCTGCAAGAAGAAGCGGGCTATGCCTACATGTACCACCAATATGTACTGCTTGGCATGAACAAGAAAGTAACCGGCTTTACTTATGTCCCAGACGGTTTGATCCGTACAGCCAATTTGGACAAGCAATAGGTAGCGCAACACTATAACAGCAAGAGCAAGGAGGAATTGTCATGATGTTCATAGTCAGGCGTCTATTGCTGACAATCCCGATTCTCCTGCTGGTGTCGATTATGACATTCTCTTTGATTCATATGATCCCGGGCGATCCTGCCCGGGTCATTTTAGGGGAGGAAGCGACACCGGAAGCCTATGCGGCACTGCGAACCGAGCTGGGATTGGATCAGCCGATCGTGGTGCAGTATTTTTCCTGGCTAGGAAAAGTGGTAACGGGTGATTTGGGAATATCGATTACGGACCGGGTACCGGTCGCAGACTTAATTATGCAAAGACTCCCAGCTACCGTGGAGTTGACAATCGGAACGTTCTTGGTAGCGATTCTGATTGCGTTTCCTGCGGGAATTCTCGCAGCCGTGCGACGCGGGACCTGGATTGACTATACAAGTACCTTTACTGCGCTAGGCGGTATGAGTATCCCCAGCTTCTGGCTGGCGATGATGATGATTATTTTCTTTGCCGTGGAAAACCAGTGGCTGCCTTCATCCGGTTATGTACCGTTTTCCGAGAATCCTACACAAAACCTGATGGCCATGATTCTGCCCTGTTTGGCAACTGGCTTGCGGGAGTCTGCTGTATTGATGCGAATGCTGCGTTCTTCTTTACTCGATGTCGTGAGCATGGACTTTATTCGGACAGCGAAAGCGAAGGGATTGAATGAGGCTCGCACGATTCTGGGGCACGCGCTGAGAAATGCGATGGTTCCAGTGGTAACGACCTCGGGATTGATGATCGCAGGCTTGTTGGGTGGTCTGGTGATTACCGAGTCGATTTTTTCGATTCCTGGCTTTGGCCGTCTGATTGTGGAATCTGTATTCAAACGTGACTACGTAACGGTTCAAGGAGCCATTCTTGTTTCTGCGGTTCTCGTTGTCTTGGTAAACCTGATTGTCGACATTTTGTACGCTGTCATTGATCCGCGCATCAAGGCTGGGAAAGGAGCAGGTGAGTGATGAAAACCGTGGGCAAATTTCTCCGGAATGGTTTGGGCGTCATCGGAGCGGTGATTATCCTCGGATTGATCTTGGTGGCGATTTTCGCGCCGCTGATCGCACCCTTCGACCCCAATGCACAAGACTATAACAAAATTTTGATGCCGCCAGATGGTGAGCATTTGTTTGGGACCGATGATCTCGGTCGGGATATTTTCTCCCGTGTTGTTTACGGGGCGCGCATCTCCATTCAGGCAGCGCTGATCTCTGTCGGTATTGCGATGCTGATCGGGGTGCCGATTGGACTCTTGTCCGGTTACTACCGCGGCTTTTGGGATGAGTGGATCGTCATGCGGAGCGTCGATGCGATGCAGGCCTTTCCGTTTTTGATTCTGGCTCTGGCGATTTCGGCGGTGCTCGGCTCAGGCTTCGGGAATGCCATGCTGGCGATTGGGATTGGTTTTGCCCCTGCTTTTATACGGATTACACGCGGTCAAGTTCTTTCGCTTCGAAATATGGAGTATATTCAAGCAGCACGTTCGGTTGGCGTAAAGGATGCCCGCATTATTTTCCGCCACATTTTGCCGAACGCCATGAACCCGATTGTGATTCAAGCGACGTTGGCGATGGCATCCGGGATTATTGCAGAAGCATCCTTGTCCTATCTGGGATTGGGTGTACAGCCGCCGACTCCATCATGGGGCAGCATGCTAAACCAAGCACAAACGCTTATGTCCGTCGCGCCCTATGCGACATTTTATCCGGGGATTGCCATCTTCTTAGTCGTGCTGGGCTTCAACTTGTTGGGAGATGGTCTACAGCAAGTTCTTGACCCACGCGCACGCAAATAATGAATGCCCTACACGGGAGAAAAGGAGTGGAGCAGATGACGACCATCTTGGAAGTGGAACAGCTGAGAACCCGTTTTCACACGGACAGCGGTGTCGTCAGTGTCGTGGACGGCGTCGACTTCTTTATCCGTGCTGGTGAAACGCTTGGCGTCGTGGGCGAATCGGGCTGTGGGAAGAGTGTAACCAGCCTGTCGATCATGCGCTTGCTGCCGCCCAACGGAAGCACGGAAGGATCGATTCGCTTCAATGGGAAGAACGTGCTTGCGCTGTCGGAAAAAGAAATGCAAGGTGTACGCGGTAATGAAATCGCGATGATTTTTCAAGAGCCAATGACATCCCTCAATCCGCTTCATACCGTAGGCAAACAGATTGAGGAAGCGGTCATGCTGCATCGCAAGGTAACGAAGGCAGAGGCAAAAGAACGGACGATTGCGATGCTAAAAGCAGTCGGAATGCCTCGTGCAGAAGAGATTTACGGAGAGTTTCCGCATCAGCTGTCAGGAGGGATGCGCCAGCGTGTCATGATCGCGATGGCCATGTCCTGCGATCCGAAGCTGATTATTGCAGACGAGCCGACAACGGCACTGGATGTGACGATTCAGGCGCAAATTCTCGATTTGATGCGCGATTTAAAAGAAAAGACCGGAACTTCCATCATGCTGATTACGCATGATTTGGGGGTAGTAGCCGAGATGTGTGACCGCGTTATCGTCATGTATGCCGGGCAAGTCGTAGAGGAGACTGATGTCGATACGCTGTTTGACAGTCCGAAGCATCCGTATACGATCGGTCTGATGAACTCGATTCCTGAGCTGGACGAAGAGCGGGAATATCTGGAGACCATTCCGGGAGCAGTTCCCCTGCCGTATCAAATGCCAGTGGGCTGCCGTTTTGCCCCGCGTTGCTCGCAAGCAATTGCGATTTGTCACGAAAAGCCCCCTGAACTCTTACAACTGGACAATCAAAAATGTCGCTGCTGGCTGTACGCGAAGGAGGGAGAACAGGCATGACGACACCTCTCTTAGAAGTAAAAGGGCTGCAACAGCATTTTCCCATCAAGGGTGGCTTTTTGAAGCGGACGACGGGACATGTCAAAGCAGTCGATGGTATTGATCTGACAGTCTATCCCGGTGAAACGCTTGGCATTGTAGGGGAATCGGGCTGCGGCAAGTCTACGACGGGCCGAACGATTCTGCGCCTCTTGGAGCCGACAGCAGGAGAAGTCTGGTTTGATGGCAAAGATTTAGCGAAGCTTCCCAAAGAAGATATGCGCGTCATGCGCCGAAACCTGCAAATGATTTTTCAGGACCCATACGCTTCGCTGAATCCGCGGATGACGATCAAGCAGATTTTGATGGAGTCGCTGATGGTGCACAACATCGGGACAAAGGCAGAGCGGGAAAAAGTCATCGAAGAGATTATTCAGGTCGTTGGCTTGCGGAAAGAACATCTGAACCGCCATCCACACGATTTTTCCGGCGGACAGAGGCAGCGGATCGGAATTGCCCGCGCACTGGTCGTAAAACCAAAGCTAATCATTGCCGATGAGCCTGTATCTGCTTTGGACGTATCGATTCAATCACAGGTACTCAATTTGTTGAAGGATTTGAAAAAAGAATTCAATCTGACCCTGATGTTCATTTCGCATGATTTGTCGGTTGTGAAGCACTTGTGCGACCGGATCGCGGTGATGTATTTGGGGCGGATCGTAGAAATTGCTGACAAGCGGACGTTGTTTGAGAACCCGAGTCATCCGTATACACAGGCGCTGCTCTCGGCTGTTCCAGTAGCGAAACCACGACAAAAGCGCGAACGGATCTTGTTGACAGGCGATTTGCCGAGTCCAGCAAATCCACCGAGCGGCTGCACCTTTCATCCGCGTTGTCCATATGCGACAGAGACTTGCAAGACGCAGGTGCCCAGTCTGTCAGACATCGGGGACGGTCAACTGGTGTCCTGTCATTTGGTGAAATCGGGCGAACTTTTCCGCTAGTTAGGCAAGGACGGAGGTACAGCTATGATTTACTGGCAATTATTTCTCGCCTTTTTCCGCATCGGAATCTTCGGGTTTGGGGGAGGACCTACGATGGTTCCCCTCTTTTACACCGAATGCGTGAAAAAGTACAAATGGGTGACAGATGAGGACTTTTCCGACAATCTGGCGCTCGGCAACGCTCTTCCAGGGCCCATTGCGACCAAGCTGGCGGCATTTATCGGCTATCGGGTAAAAGGCTGGAAGGGTGCCTTGGTGGCAAACATCGCAGTAGTGATGCCAATCGTGCTTGTGATGATCGGTTTGCTACAAGTCATTTATCAATGGAAGGATGCGCCGGGTGTATACGGCATGATCCAGGCAATCGGTCCGGTAATCGCAGTCATGACAGGCGTCCTTACATGGGAATTCCTTTCAAAGGGCTGGAAGGGAGCGTCCAGCAAGGCTGGTGTGAGCCTTTCCCTCGCACTCTCACTCGTAGCGTTGCTCTTCCTAGATTGGCATCCGGGCATCGTCGTAGGGATTGCGCTGGCTGTTTCATTTACCTACTCTACCTGGTCTGTCCGCAAGCGCAAGGACAAGGACGGCAAGGAGGGAGTAGCATGATCTACCTGCAATTATTTTGGGCCTTTTTCATCTCCAACATTTTGGGGTACGGGGGAGGACCGCCGAGCATTCCTTTGATCCAAAATGAAGTGGTTGACCATTACCAGTGGATGACTGTACAGGAATTCGGAGAAGTGCTGGCGGTAGGAAATGCGCTGCCCAGCCCAATCGCGACCAAGCTCGCTGGGTACATTGGCTATCAGGTAGCGGGTATACCGGGTGCAGTAGTCGCATTATTTGCAACGGTTGCTCCGACAGCGATCGCGATGGTCTTACTGATGGGTTTTATCAATTTATTCCGCAGTGCTCCACAGGTAAAAGCGATGACTCAATCGGTACGACCAGTCGTAACTGTCTTGCTCGGAACGATGACATATCAATTCCTGATGGGCGCAGTCGAGGGAATCGGCTGGATGCAAACAGGAATTTTGACAGTGGCATCCTACCTTTTGCTCGAAACATGGAAGGTCCATCCCGCTTTTGTCATTTTGGGAGCAATGGCTTACGGGTTTGTTTTCATCGGCTAGGAAAGTTTACGTAAGCTGGTAAGAAGAAAAAGCACAGGGCTCGTAGACCTTGACAACGCCTACCCAGTCGGAACTTCAAAAAGGGGACCACGCTTGTCGAACACTTCTTCCTTGAGAAACTTCCGCCCGTAGGGTGGCTTTGGCTCGACGGTCCCCTTTTTAAAGTGGAGACGGCCAGTCAATCCCCCATGCCGGCGTGTCAGAGTCGAAGAGAACTGTGCTTTTTCTTCTCCTCCACTATGTTGACTCAAACCAAAAGGACCTTCATTGGTCTTTCTTATTGGCGAACATTGTAACTAAGGAGGCATAAATCATGGTTAATTATGACGCAATGGAATACCCATACGCATCGAAGCGTGTGACGACTTTTGCCAAGAACGGCATGGTGGCGACCTCGCAGCCACTGGCGGCACAAGCTGGTCTCGATATATTGAAAAAGGGCGGAAATGCGGTAGATGCGGCGATTGCAACGGCTGCGTGCCTGACTGTAGTAGAACCGACCTCGAACGGCATTGGGGGAGACGCATTTGCCCTCGTATGGATCAAAGACGAGCTGCATGGATTGAATGCAAGTGGGCCTGCTCCACAAGGAATCTCCATTGAGGCATTAAAAGCAAAAGGTCTGGAAGAAATGCCTACCTACGGCTGGACGCCTGTCACGGTACCAGGCGCTCCTGCTGCCTGGGCAGCCTTGTCCAAGCGTTTCGGACGTCTTCCGTTGACAGAGGTTTTGCAGCCAGCGATTGATTATGCGGAAAATGGCTATCCGGTATCGCCAACATTGGCGCATTATTGGAATGCTGCGTACAAAAAGTTTTCCCAGCAATGCAAAGGGGAAGAGTTCGCGCATTGGTTCTCCACCTTTACGCCAGATGGCAAGGTGCCAAAAGCGGGCGACATCTGGAAGTCGCCGGGTCATGCTGAGACGCTGCGTCAAATCGCGGAAACAAATGCAGAGAGCTTCTATCGCGGAGAGCTGGCAGACAAGATCGACGCGTTCTCCCGTGAGTGCGACGGCTATTTGCGCAAAGAAGACTTGGCTGCCTATGAGCCGGAATGGGTGAAGCCGGTCAGTGTCAACTACCGCGGCTATGATGTGTGGGAGATCCCGCCAAATGGGCAAGGGATGATCGGTTTGATGGCGTTGAACATTTTGAAGGGCTTTGATTTTGACGCAAAAGACACGACGGAAACGTATCACAAGCAAATCGAAGCGATGAAGCTGGCTTTTGTCGATGGATTGAAATACATCACAGAAGAGAGCAAAATGAAAGTTTCCAAGGAAGCATTGCTGTCAGAGGAATACGCTGCTACTCGCCGTGCACTGATTGGTCATGACGCCTTGACGCCAGAGCCAGGTCAGCCGAAAACGAGCGGCACAGTCTATTTGGCGACTGCTGACGGTGAGGGCAACATGGTTTCCTTTATCCAAAGCAATTACATGGGCTTTGGTTCCGGGGTCGTTGTGCCGGGGACGGGGATCGCTATGCAAAACCGCGGTCATAACTTCTCTCTGGACCCTGCTCATGACAATTGCTTGGAGCCAGGCAAAAGAACGTTTCACACCATTATCCCGGGCTTCCTGACGAAGGATGGAAAAGCTGTGGGACCATTCGGCGTAATGGGCGGCTTCATGCAGCCACAAGGCCATGTGCAGGTGGTCATGAATACCATCGACTTCCACCTCAATCCGCAAGCTTCGCTCGATGCGCCGCGCTGGCAGTGGATGGAAGGAAAAACGGTGGAGCTGGAGCGTCATTTCCCGGAGCATTTGGCACAAGCTTTGGAGCGCAGGGGCCATACGATCAAGTGGGCGCAGCTCGGCAATTACTTCGGGCGTGGTCAAATCATTTGGCGGGATGAAAATGGTGTGCTGAGCGGTGGTACGGATATGCGCGCAGACAGCAGCATTGCAGCTTGGTAATGAAAGAGGAGAATGGAAGAGGATCAAAGGAGCCGAAGCAATGCTTCGGCTTTTTGCGTTGGAACGAGAAGAGCCCCGAGCGGAGAAACAGCAAAGAAGAACAGCGAGCAACTACCGAACAGGTAAGGGTCCTCTGTTCTTTTTTAGTTTAACAAGGAATGGAGATTCTTAAGTTTTGGGTCTATTGTTCAGAAATTGTTGAGATTGACTTAGTAGAATAAAAAAAGGGGGTCTTTGTACTTATGGAAAGTAGATGACTGGTGAAAAAGAATTCTTGATTTATATGGATATTAGGGATATTTTACTATATAACAATAGGTCGTAAGCCGCCTATCATAGACAGGAGATATCGTTTTCGAAATGAAAAGCATTATGATCGTTGATGATACAGCGTTTACTAGACTCGTGCTTCGCAATATTTTTGAGTCGTTAGGCATTCATGTAGTTGCCGAGGCTGGTTCAGGAGAAGAGGCTGTCAGAAATTACAGTTTGTATAAACCATCCCTCGTCATGATGGATATCACCATGCCAGGAATGAACGGATTGACTGCCTCCCGTAAAATCATGGATTTGGACAAGGATGCCAAGATCATTATTTGTTCAGCAGTTTCACGCCGCGATACCGTCATGAAAGCGATTCAGGCAGGAGCGCGTGACTTTATTGCCAAGCCACTACAGTTCGAGCGAATTGAATGGGCAGTCCGACATGTGTTGGGTACAGAGTAAGGAAACGGAAAACTGGGGTGTTAGTATGAAGGTTTTGGTCACGGGTGGCTATGGGTTTATCGGTTCTTTTGTAGCAGAGAGATTTTTCAAAGAGGGCTACAAAGTATTTATCCTCGACAATCTCAGTTCAGGCAAGCAGCGAAACGTTTCAATTCCGCACAAGGCATACACCCTGGATGTAGCGGATAAAAAATGTGATGAAGTATTTAAAAGCAACAAGTTCGATGTTGTCGTACATTTAGCAGCCCAAGTGAGTGTGGCTGCATCTATGGAAGACCCCCTGCTGGATTCGAATACGAACATTCTTGGACTCGTGAATATGTTGAAGCTATCTAGCAAATATGGCGTGTCCAAATTTATTTTTGCGTCATCCGCTGCCGTCTACGGCATGAATGAAAATACTCCGTTACTCGAAGATTCAGCGTGTGAACCGGTATCTGTTTATGGAATAAACAAGCACATCGGCGAACTGTATTGCCGCAAATGGATGGAAATGTACGGCTTGCGAACGGTTGCCTTTCGCTTGGCGAATGTGTATGGTCCCAGACAAAGTGCAGTAGGGGAAGGCGGCGTCATCTCTACTTTTTTAACCCAGATCAACCATGGAAAAGAAATTGTTTTACACGGGGATGGCAGCCAAACGAGAGATTTTATTTATGTAGAGGATGTAGCTGACGCCATTTTCCGTTCCGTTACCACGGATGATACCGGTGTGATGAATTTGTCTACCAATCAGGAAAGCAGTATTAATGAGCTCATTGACATTCTCGGGGCGAACCAGCAGCTCCCGGGAATAGTGCGAAGGGAAAAACGCCCAGGAGACGTAGATAAGTCGGCTTTGGACAATGCGCGGGCAAAGAGAAGGCTAGATTGGATCCCGATGTATTCATTGGCGGAGGGGCTGGAAAAAACGGCGCAGTGGTATCAAGCGACCAACGCAGAGAAAGAACAAGAGCAGGAGAGCGAAGCGAAGAAAACGATCAATTGGCTCCGTTCATGGGATGCAAGGCCGTACATCGAGAACATTCTTGCTTTTCTTGTGGTGATTTTCGCCACAGTTGGAACGGTTAACAGCGGTATCTTTGATCTCAAGCTGATTTACATTGTGTTGATTGGCGCTATTTACGGAACAAAGCAATCCCTCTTGTCTGTCATCCTGGCCTGTGGACTTTTCATCGGAGAAAGCCTGCATAACGGGCGCGATGTCGTATCGCTCTTATATGACGCCAATGTTCTGTTTCATATCGCTGTCTATTTTATTATCGGGATCGCTGTCGGTTATTCCATCGACAAACGAAACAGGGACGTACTCTCGAAGGAGCTGCAAAGGCAAGCCCTTGAAGAAAAGTATGACTTTTTAAAGGACATTTACAATGATGTACTGTTGGTCAAGCAAGAATTGCAGCAGCAGATCGTGAATTCGGAAGACAGCTTCGGAAAAATCTACAACATCACCAAGGAGTTGGACAGTCTCGAGCCTGAACGCGTTTTGCAGAAATCGGTCAAGGTGCTCGAAAGAATCATGAAGTCCGATGAGATCGCGATTTATACGATGAATCAAAATGGCTCCTTCTTGCGATTGATGGCCAAATCGAATAAAGCGGGCTTTGATCTGCCACGCTCGTTGAAAATGAGTGAGCATGCTTACCTCACTGAATTAATGACAACGAAGAAGATCATCGTGAATAAAGAGCTTCGTCACGACATGCCCCTTATAGCAGCGCCTATTTTTGACAAGGGCAAAATGCTTGCGGTGGTTACATTGCAGCAGCTCGGTTTTGAAAATTTTACGATGTACACCCAAAACCTTTTCCAAGTCGCCGTTCAATTGATCTCATCCGCTTTGTCCCGTTCTCTTCGATACTTAAACTCCACACAAAAGGACCGTTACCTAGAAGATACCTCTATCCTTATTCCCGCTTTTTTTTCAGCAATGTTGAAGAACAAAAGGGACGCCAAGCAACAGTTGAATAGTGACTTTACCCTGTTGGCAGTAGATTCTGCGCAAATGGATTATCATACGCTCTCCACTCTTGTCGCGGGCTCCCTGCGTGAAGCAGATTATATGGGGATGGACGAAGCTGGAGAGGTGTATATCATCCTCTCCAATTCAAACGAGGATGAAGCCAATATCGTCATTGATCGGCTAGGTAGACTTGGTATTTCAGCCAGAATTACGCATGAAAAGGACCAGGAGCGCTTCTCACTGAAGGATGGCGCCTATGCTTAAGCTGGTCATCCTCTATCTAGTGGTTTCTGTTGGCTACAGTTTGTTGCGAAGCCGTGGCAACAACAAGCAAGTGCTTATCATGCGCCTGCTTGTAACCGGCTTCCTTCCTATTTTGGGTCTTTTGTTATTGGTGATGACAGATGTATATAAACGAACATCGAAAAAGCATGTGAATGAACTGATGCTTGAGAGCGATTTGCTGAAACTGGCAGAGGGATCGAATATTTTCCGAAGAGCGGACATGGAGAAGGAAATGAACGTCGTTCCGGTTGAGGACATTCTGTTTTTGAACGACACTAGCACGCGCCGAAAGATGCTAATCGATGTCTTGAAAGAACAGACCATTTGGCAGATTGGCACTTTGGAGACAGCCTTGCAAAACGAGGATTCGGAAACGGTTCACTACGCGGCAGCCGCATTAACGGAAATGCGACGCAACCTTCAGCTTCAGTTGCAGGATTTATCGGTGAAATACGAGGAAAACAAGCAGGATCTTGAGGTTTTACGCGCCTACGCAGACGTATTGAAGAAGTACCTGGACAGTTCACTCATTGATCAACGCACCTTTGTGAAATTCAGCTACACGTATTCTTTTGTTCTGGAGTCATTATTGGACATTTATCAAGAAGAAGAAAGCTATTTTGTGGACAAGATCAATTGCGAGCTGGTGAACCAGTCCTATGAAAAAGCCGCACAGTACTGCCAATTGTTTTATGAGCATCATCCAGAAAGCGAACAGCCATACGTCATGTCGTTAAAGCGCTTCTTTACGCTCAGAGACCACGCAGGATTTGTGGCAGAAATGAATCGGTTAAAAAGCTCTTCAGTCAAAATCTCCCACGCTACGCTGATGATGATCCGCTACTGGAACTCCCTGGAAGATGATGAGCAAGACAGCACTTGGAAGGAAGTCGCTGTTGCACAGGAAACAGAGACGATTTCGAAAGAGATGAGCGATACAAAATGAGAATGAAAAGGAACAGGAGAAGGAAAAGAGACAAGGAAAAGGACAGAGAATGGAGCATGTCTAAGTCCAACGATATTCCCGTGAAAAAAAACATCTACATCATTCTGATCTTTGTGGCGATTCTGGGGATCACCATAGAAGCTACCCGATCCCAGTTCATCCTTCAGGTGAGCAGTAATAAATCGGGCGGCTCGGGAATGCATACTGACGAGCCGAAGCAAAACGCGATCAGCCAGGAGGAAATCGCCAAGCTCGCAAGGGAGAGATTCCTCATTCTACATGATTCCAAGGATGAGGGCAGCATGGCAATCGCGAGGAATGTGGAGCAAGTACTGCGGTATATGAAAAAGGAGTATGATCTCGCAGACGTTAAGCAGTTCTCCAAGCCCGATCCCCAATACATGACGGTCATTGTCACCATAGAAAATCTGGAAATGCTAGCCAATCTGGATACGATGATGCAATATGTGCACAATGGGGGAAATGTGTTCTTTTCACGTACGCCTGAATACAATGACAGCTTGTATCGCATATACCGAAAACTAGGGATCAATTCCATCAATCTCCCTATCGTGACAAACGGCATTCAGATGACATCCAATCTCTTAATCCAAGGAGAAGATGCAAAAATCGGGGCAGAGTCCATTGTTAATTCCTCGATTCCCGTAGAGCTGGATAGGGATGCGAAGGTTCACGCTGTTTCCGCCGAGAATATGCCACTGCTATGGGAGACCCGGTATGGACAGGGAAAGTTCATGGTCTATAACGGGACGAATATGCAATCTGCAATGAACAGAGGACTGATTGCTGGTGGCATCAGTTTGCTGAATCAAGATTTCATGTACCCCATTTTCAATATGAAAATCACGTATATTGACGATTTTCCCGCTCCCTTTCGCCAGGGAATCGAGCCGAGTATTTACCGCGAGTACCGCAAAGATATTCCCAGCTTCTTCCGGGATGTGTGGTGGCCCGACATGATCAAGCTTGCTGCCGATTACGATGTGACCTACACGGGAGCTATTATCAAAACCTACAATAACCGAGTTGTCTCCCCCTTCACAGATGAGGAAGGAACGGATTCGAACAATCTGATTACGTACGGTAGGGATTTGTTGAAGTTGGGTGGCGAATTGGGCATCCACGGATACAATCATCAATCGCTGGTTACCGATCAAGCGACGGCAAGCCATTACGAGTATAAGGCTTGGCCTGATGAAGCAAGCATGGCTGAGTCACTTGCATACCTGGACGATTATATCAAGAAGGTCTTCTCTTCATATGACATACAGGTGTATGTTCCGCCTTCCAACGTGTTGGGACAGGAGGGACGTCGAGCGCTGAAAAAGTCCTTCCCTGATCTGAGAGTCATTGCCTCCTTGTATGCAGAATCAGACAGCACGCACGAATACATTCAGGAGTTTTCCGTGGCCGAAGATGGCATGGTAGAGCTGCCGCGAATTACCTCAGGATACAGTCGTACAGACATTCATGATTGGTACGTAGCGAATGCGATCACATCCATCGGTGTTTTTTCTCATTTTGTTCATCCAGACGATGTGTTGGACAAGGAGCGAAGCAATAACAAGTCGTGGCCGGAATTGGTAAAAGACTTTCAGCTCATGCTGGAAGAGCTTTACCAGCAGTATCCATGGCTGCGCAGCCAGACTGCTTCCGAAGCTGCAACAAGCCTTGAGAGCTATTTGAAGACGGATGTGTATATCGCGCATACGGATAAAAAAATGACAGGCTACATGAACGATTTCTCCGGCGAAATGTATTTCATCTTGCGGACAAACAAAAAAATGACGAACTTGGTAAATTGCACGGTAGAAAAAATAGAGGAAGGCACCTATCTCGTACATGCAACGGGTGCGAAATTTGAAATAGGACTGGAAGAGTAAGCCATGAAAATTTGTCTGATTGCCGAAGGATCTTACCCTTATATTACGGGGGGGGTCTCTAGCTGGATTCATTCCTTAATCGCTAGCATGCCAGAGCATGAGTTTATCATTTATGCGATTGGTGCAGAAGAGAAAAACAGGGGGAAATATGTCTACCAGCTCCCCGCGAATGTGGTGGAAATCAAAGAGGTATTTCTGGATGCCTATCTCAAAGAAGAGGCCGCACCGGGCAAGCGTCTGGGTCTGACTGAGGATGAGCAGCGTGCGTTGCTTTCGTTGCTCGATGGCACCAAGGGCGACTGGCCTGCTCTTTTTTCCGTGTTGTCGGGGAGTAAGGTGCCATCTGTTGCCGAGTTGCTTACAAGCAAGGACTTTTTCGAGGTAATCCAGCGGCTTTGCGAGCAAAAATACCCGCAAATTCCTTTTACCGAAATGATCTGGATGATTCGCTCCATGGTGCTGCCGTTATGTCTGGTCATTCAGAACGGCATGCCGCAAGCAGATTTGTATCACAGTGTTTGTACGGGATATGGCGGTGTAGCAGGGAGTCTCGGAAAGTATCTGCATGCAAAGCCGTTTTTGCTGACGGAACATGGAATCTATACCCGCGAGCGGGAAGAAGAAATTATCAAGGCAAACTGGATCAAGGGTCACTTTAAAGATATTTGGATCGATTATTTTCATAATCTTTCTGCGTGTGCCTACTCCTACGCGGATGAGGTAGTCACGTTGTTTGAGCGAAACAAGGAAATCCAGATCGAGCTAGGCTGTGATCCTTCCAAAGTATCCGTGATCCCAAACGGTGTGAAAGTGAGCGACTATGCAGACATCGTGGAGGAACAAAATAACGACGCAATAACAATTGGCGCTGTCGTCCGCGTGGTACCCATCAAGGATATTAAAACAATGCTGCAAAGCTTCGGACTCGTCAAAGAACAAGTGCCACACGCACGCTTTGTCATTATGGGCCCGACGGATGAAGACGAGGAGTACTACACAGAATGCCTGCAATTGGTCGACAGCCTACAGCTTGAGGATGTTACGTTTACGGGTGCGGTCAATGTGAAAGAGTATCTCGGAAAAATGGACATGCTTGTTTTGACCAGCATCAGTGAAGGCCAACCACTCGTCATTTTGGAAGGAATGGCATGCAGAAAGCCCTTTGTCACAACGGACGTGGGAAGCTGTCGGGAATTATTGTACGGCAATGGTGACAACTATGGCAACGCAGGGATAACGGTACCCGTCATGCATTTTACCCAAATTGCCCAAGCGATGATTACGTTGTGTCAAAACGAGCCATTGAGACGGCGTATGGGCAGAAGCGGTTTCCAGAGAGTGTCGGCTATTTACACACATGAAAACTTCTTGGCGGGATATCGCAATATGTATCGGAAATACGGGGTGTAAGAAACATGGCGGGCATTGGCTTTGAACTGAAGAAAATGTTTCGGAATAAAGGGTATTTGTCCAGTGTGAAGGCGTATGCATTTTCTTCGTTGGTCACAGTCGGACCGATGCTGATTTGTATGGTAATGATTACGGTGCTACAGCAAATCCTTCTTCAATTGAATGTCAGCTATTTGGAGCGAATGTCATTTCTAGCTGCAGTCGTTTATGCATTTGTGTTTTCGCTGTTGATTACCTGCGGCTTTTCCATGGTCATTTCTCGGTATATTGCGGACAAAATTTACTTGCGTGAGTACAACGACATTATTTCTTCCTTGTATGGAGTTATCGCTGTTTGCCTGGGCTTGGGGGGAATTCTCGGCGTTGCTTTTTACTGGCTCGCTCCTTTGTCGTCTGGCTTTAAGCTCGTAGCCTACCTTCTTTTTGTGGAACTGATCGTCGTATGGCTGCAATCTGCTTACTTGTCTGCATTAAAGGATTACATGCGCATCATTCGCGGGTATTTGGCGGCTGTTGCCGTTACGCTTCTGGCTGCGTTTCTGCTGTTGAATCTGACTGAAGCGGAAATAGGAATCGCGATGCTGATTTCTTTGGATCTTGGCTTCTTTACGATGATCGTTCTGTCCATGATTCATCTGGAGAGCTATTTCCCCAAACGGGAGAGGAACTACTTTGATTTCCTAAAGTACGTGAAAAAATACCCAAGTCTGCTAGGTGTGGGTCTTTTTTGCTCTCTCGGCTTCTATGTGCACCATTTTATTTACTGGCTGGGAAGTCCGCTGCAGGAGGTCGTTGCGGATACTTACGTGATTGCGCCTTTTTATGACGTGCCTGCGTTCTACGCCTCCTTGAGCATATTGCCTACGATGGTCATGTTTGTTGTATCTGTGGAGACAGCTTTTTACGAGAAGTATCGAGCGTATTACGGAACAATATTGGGCACAGGCTCGGTCCAGGATATCAAGCGGGCAAAAACAGACATGGTCCAAACATTGATGCAGGAGCTCAGCTTCATGATGGAAGTGCAGCTGTTCTTTTCCTTCGTCGCACTGGCTCTGGGAATTACGCTGCTCCCGCACATCGGTTTTACGTCCGATCAGATTGAGCGGTATAACATTCTGGTCATCGCGGGATACTTGTACGCTGTTATGTTTGTAATCGTGCTGATGCTGCTCTATTTTGACGATCGGAAGGGAGCGCTTGCGGTGACAACCTTATTTCTCGTCAGTACGGTTCTCATCACCATAGCGATGCTGCCTCTTCAGAACTACGGCTTTTCATTTTTTATTGCTTCGTTTCTTGCACTGGTAGCCGGTCTCAGCAGGCTAATTTATTACTTGAAAAATATCGATTATTACACCTACTGTCTACAGCCACTCTTTGTCAAAGGAAAGCGAATGGAATAGGTGGGTATGTATGGATTGGGGAGGACTTGGGTTGAAGAAAAAACGATTCATGCTGAGCCTGCTCGCAGCATTGGGAGTTGTCACGGCTGGTTGTACACAGGATGCGTCAGAACAGCCAGTGTCAGACAACCCGCCAGCAACGAGTCAGGTGGCGCCAACTCAGCAGATGAACGAGGGTCTGATTGAGAATAGAAGCGTATACGATCAGGATGTTGATGGGAGCGTCGTCCATTTATATGTGACGGTAGTCAACGAAGAAAATTCGAAACTGGAGACGACCACCTTTACGCAACTCAATTTAGCTCCTAGCGGACGAAATGAAAAGGGAGAAGATCTCCAGGCCAAAGTCATTATGCAGGAAGGAACGGCGGAGGGGCCAGCTCAGGGGTACTTTGGTTTTGGCGATACGAGAGCGAACGGAACGATTGAGCTGCGGGGGGAATCGAGCCGAAGAGCGGAACAAAAATCGTACAAAATCCGTTTGTTCGACAGCGCTGGATACTGGCGGGATCAACGCAACATCAACTTAAGCAAGCACAAGTCTGACATGACGCGTGTTCGACAAAAGCTTAGCTTTGATTATTTCGAGCAGATGCCGAATATGACCAGTTTGCGGACGCAGTTCGTTCAAGTGAAAATCAAGGATTTGACCAAAAAAAATCCGGACCGGGACTTTGTTGATTACGGTTTGTTCACTCAAATTGAACAGCCGAACAAAACATTTTTGCAGGCGCATGGATTGGACCGGAACGGAAATTTGTACAAGGCAATTGATTTCGAGTTCCACCGCTACGAGGATCAAATCAAGCTGGCAACCGATCCTACCTACGACAAGAAAGCATTTGAGAAAATTTTGGAGATCAAAGGCAGCGAGAACCATGAAAAGCTCATTGCCATGCTGGAGGATCTCCACAATCCTGCGATCAATGCGCAAGACTTTTTGGACAAGCATTTTGATCGGGAGAACTATTATACCTGGCTGGCATCCAACCTGTTGATGGGGAATCACGACACCGCTGTTCACAATTTTTACTTATACAGCCCGAGCAACTCGAACAAGTGGTATTTCCTCCCGTGGGACTATGACTCATCGTGGGGATTTTTTGAAGAAGAGCTCAAGCGCAGTCCGGAAAAAGGACTCGGTCCATGGCAGTTTGGCCTCTCCAACTACTGGGTGTCGAACCTGCACCGCCGCATCTTCAAAGACCCGGAAAACATCAAGGCGCTAAACGAAAAGGTTGAGGAAGTCAGTAAGATCATTACGAAGGAGCAAACGGAAAAATACTTGAAGAGCTATTATCCGATTGTGAGCAAATACGTGCTGCAACAACCTGATTTATATAATTTGCCGTTGGATGTCTCCTATTTTCACAAGGAGCAAGCACTTCTCTCTGGTGAACCGGAGCGTAACAAAAAGAGATACTATGAACGCCAAGAGAATCCGATGCCCTTTTTTATGGGGGAGCCAAGAAAAGAAGGGGACAAGCTCGTCTTTAGTTGGGACCATTCCTATGACCTGCAAGGAGATGATCTGACCTACGACTTTGCCGTCAGCTACGATCCTGCTTTTACGAAGATACATGCGCAGGCGAAGGGGCTGACAGGGGTTGAATACGCGATAAAAGATCCGGGAAAAGGCCGCTTTTTTTGGCGCGTGATTGTAAGGGACAGCAAAGGGAATACACAGACGGCATTTGACAGGGTCGAGCCGGAGGATGCGATTTATCATGGGGTGAAGGAGTTCGTATTGAAATGAAAGGAATACAGAGCACGGGCATCCAACTCGGCAACAAGCGATTGCGGCATGAGTTGAAGTATTATCTTCGGCTGAGTCATTACGAGCCGCTGCGGCAGAAATTGCGGTTAATCGCAACTCCTGACCCCTATTCTGTGAGTGAGGAAGGATATCATATCCGCAGCTTGTATTTTGATGACTATCACGACACGGCCCTCTATGAAAAAAACTACGGGGTTTTTCAAAGAAAGAAGTACCGCATCCGTATCTACAACAAAAGTGATGCGGTCATCAAGATGGAGCGGAAGAGCAAGTTTGGCGGGTACATTTGCAAAGAATCAGCGTCGATCACGCGAGAGGAGTATGAACTGATTTTGGCAGGCGATGTTGAGTTTTTGCAAGAGACGGAAAGTGCTGTGCTGCGGGATTTTTACTTGTCGTGCAAAAACCATCTGTTTCGGCCGCGCGTTATTACGGATTACGTTCGAGAGGCGTATTTGATGAGAGAAGGGAATGTCAGGATTACGTTTGACAAGTACTTGAAGGCAAACGTCAATTCCCTTGATATATTTGACGAGCACATCATGATGGTGAGAGCCATTCATCAGCCCATGATGATCATGGAAGTGAAATACGATCACTTCCTGCCATTCAATATTAGACATTTGCTACAAAACCTGAGTAATCAGCGATCGGCTATCTCCAAATACGTCATTTGCAGAGAGGAGACCAAAAAGTACTATAATCTTTAGGGTGAGGAGAAGTCGGGAAACTATGGATACTACCAATACCATTAATTTTCAAGATATCATCAAAAAAAGTGTCTTAAAAATGGACCAATTCGCCAGCATCTCGATCATCGATACCATCATCGGTCTTGTGCTGTCGGGATTGCTTGGTTTGTTCATCTACTATATTTACAAGAAAACGTTTCGTGGCGTCGTTTATACACACACCTTTAACATCACGCTGGTGGCGATGGCGATGCTTACTTGCCTGATTATCATGACGATTAGCACGAATATCGTGCTCTCACTCGGGATGGTCGGCGCGTTGAGCATTGTGCGGTTCCGTACCGCTATCAAAGACCCGTTGGATATCGTCTTCATGTTTTGGTCGATCTCGGTAGGTATTGCGACTGGGGCGGGTGTGTACCCTGTCTCCGTCCTGGGATCACTGGTGGTAGCTGCTGTCATCGTCGTATTATCCAAGCGGCAAATGAAAGATGTTGCTTATCTGCTCATTATTAACTATCACGATCAAGCCAACGACGGGGTCAAATACCAGTTGAACAAGCTAAAATACACCCTGAAGTCAAAGACAGTCAACAAAGAGATCGTTGAATTGATTGTGGAAGTAAAAATCAAAGGAGATAATACGGCATTTGTTCAAGATATCTCAGAGGTAGAAGGTGTGAAAAACGTATCATTGGTAAGCTACGATGGCGATTATGCACCATAAATGATTCTGCAAAAAAATCCCTATCTGACGACTCCTTAACAGGCTGTCAGGAAGGGATTTTTCTTTGATTTTATTAATCTCGTACTTGAACCTTGCCTAGTGTGTATCTTCCGTCCGCTCTTTTTCCTTCCATGGCAAGTTGAATGCCAGGCTCTTCCGTATGGGGATCGAGGATCGCTACACAGAGTGTGTATGTTCCTTCTGGAAGATCATCCGGGATTTCCAAGCTTTGCTTGACGGTTTTCTTGCCAGGAAGCCATTTGCGGATGTCTTCATCCGTTTTTGTCTTGGTTACGATCTCGCCATCTTCATCCGCGAGTGACAGTTCGAGAATCCACGGGAAATAAAAAGGAGCAACACCGCGGTTTTGCCAATCCATCGTCACAGCGAGGCTGTCTCCGGGCTCGACTGCTTTGGCATGTGTCTCTTTGGTGATGGAGAAGCGGTAGCCAATCGTGTTTAAAAAGCGATCCAAATATTCTTGTTGCTCGCCGTCTTTTTCGAATCGTGCGGGTGTATTCGGGCCAAGCCAGCTAATATGCGAAGCTTTGGCTTGTGAGATTACCTGGTTAATTGAGGAGCGATCAAAGTAGCTGCTTAACGAGTCGGATGGGGAGAACTCTCCACCGCTTGGTGCGTACTTCCAAAAGTCAGGCATGGCAGGCATTTTCTCTTTGGTAAGCCAGGATACATAGCCCTTCTGTATCCATGACAGGTAACTGTCTGTATCTTCTTTGTTGCCGAACATGTCGTTAAACAGGCCAAGCTTATATTGTTTGGAGATAGGGTGTGGTCTGCGCATCAGCAGCATCGGATCAGCGAAGTTGTCCAAGTAAGGTTGTACGTACTGATCGGCAATTTCCGATGCAGGGAAAGGGATAGACGTATCGGTGTGCCATTCTCCCCAGTGACCGAGGCTTCCGAGTTCAATGAAAGCGATACGTGGGTCATCCTTGTAGCGCTCCCCCAATGCGTCTATTAACTGTTTGTGATACTTGATGATAAGCGGATTGCTATAGTTTGGGCTGTAGCCTTTGCCATAGTCGTTTCGATACCACTCACCATCATCAAACCCATCATCGTCCCCGCCGATTTCGTTATAGAGCCAATCGGGTATCTCCATGTCCGATTTCTTATCTGGGAGGTCCATGATGATACGGAGGATGAACTTGACATCTTTTTCTGTCCACTCTTCGAAACGAATCGCTTCCTCGACTTCATCAAATGCATAGTCGCCTTTTGTTGGCTCGAGCATTCTCCACGTAATATTGGCATAGACGAGAGTGTGGTTCTGGTCATTATTACTCACCCGTGAATCTGGCGCCAGCCCCATATACGGGTTATGCAACACATCTTGGATTTGCTTCGGTGAATAGGTAGCCGTTCCATAACTGGATGCAGCGGCAGAGGAAGGGAGAATGCAAAAAGCAGCGAGAAGTACACTGTATAAGCCGCAAATTCTGATCTTCATGAGTACCCCCTAGATAAAGTGAGAGAATTATTGCTTTTGTTCTGTCTCCTGTTTCCATATGTGATACCACGTCGTTATATGTTCGTTTGCAGCAGTGCCGAGCTCAAGCTCCCAACGAGAGGTTAAGAGATGGTACTGTTCTTCTACAGCAGCATGATTATCCAAGGAAGCGTACAATTGCATCAAGATCATGTAGCTGTCCTCTTCTAACGGATGCAAATGCTGAATGCGCTGATTGACGTTGATCGCCTCTTGTACTCTGCCGTGGCCCAAATAGAAGCTGCTCATTGTTTTCGCGAGCTGAAGCCACATTCTGCGGAGCCTTTCTCGCTCATACTCTGCCCATAAATAGTCGTAGTCTCCGAAATAATCGCCCGCATACGTCGCGAGCACTTTCTCATACTCCTGCATACTAGCAAGAGAAAGGGGCGGTAGTTGTTTGAGGCGATTCTCCCATTCTTCCACATCGATCGTGGCCGAATCAATCGTCAGCTTATAACCGCCTTCTAAATTGCCTTTGTTGATCGATATCGTCTGGAGACCATAGCGTTTCAAGGTTTGCCGGATGAGGTAAATCGTCGTATACAGCTGGGTTACGCCTTTGCTTCCATCATAATCCGGCCACAAAAGCTCGATCAGCGAATCTTTGTCGATCATCTTGTTACGGTGATGCAACAAATACGCAAACAGCTCGCGAGCTTTATTCGTACGCCACTTGATCTCTTGCGGCTCCTGATTCGGCTGGTGAAACAAAATACTATTGAAGCATTGGATGGAAACGACTGATTCTGCTTTAACAGGCGCGGCTTCTTGCGCGGACTTGATTCTCTCACGCAAACGGTCCATTGTCTTTTGCAAGCGTTGAAGTTGTACAGGCTTCATGATGTAATCCAGCGCGCACAGCTCAAAAGCATCGACGGCGTACTTATCGTACCCCGTGACAAAGACGATCTCCGGGGAGTTATCGATTCCTTGCAGACGTTCTCCGATCTCCAGACCACTGATACGCGGCATATTAATATCCAAAAATACGACATCTGGTTGAAGGGATATTGCTTGGTCGATCGCTTCGAGAGGATTGGTGTAGGCTCCGACTACCTTAACGCCGCCAACATCTTTTTCTAGCAATCGTTGCAGATGCATCAAGGGTAGTTGCTCGTCGTCTACCAATAAGGCTCTCATCCACTGTCTCTCCTTCAAAAAACGATAAAATACAACAGATTGTCTTGCGAAACTGATTTGTTCATACTTTCTACTCTATCATCAAAAGAGAGGTTATCCAAATCTTTACGGTGGAAGGAAGTGTGAATTTTTTAGCGAATTACGGTGAATTGCGAATAGGGTGATAGTGTACGCAAGATGCGGTAATGGGTTCAACGCTAAAAAGGAGGGGTGGAAGATGCCTTTTGGTCTTTACGTCATTCTAATTATTTTCAATTCTATTTTGACAATATTGGTATGCCCGGGATTTTTTCGAAAGTGGAAAGAACTACGAAATAAAATGCTCTTTTACCGGCTAGTCGCAACTGGTTTTGCAATCGTATGGTTCTGGATCATTATTTTGTACCAAACCATTGTTTATATCACGTAATCGCAAAGGAAAGCATGATGATTCGCTACAAAAAGTAGGGATTGTCATGCTTTTGTATTTTTCTTCGCCTGGGTCTCCTCCACTGTCAACTTCAGAACATGCTCCAACTCATCAAACGAGACAAACCGGGCTTGTCGGAACACTTCTTTTCCGTCCATAAACAGCAGGATCGCCGGAGCAGTAAATACAAGAAACTCACCGGAAAGATTAGGCATTTTTTCCATGGATGCAACCATACTTTTCACTTGTGGGTATTGTTTCAGCAGTTCTACCGTTCTTGCGTAGGTGACATCGCACACACCGCAGTTTGCCGTTTTAATGAACAGCAGGCTGAGGGGATGGCCCTCGATGTCTGTAAGCAGTTCAGTCAGTTCTACATAATCCTGCACGGTTCTCCACCTCTTGTTTCGTTGTCCTCACACTTTACCATCAGCTTAACCTACGATTCGACAGATTGAAAAGGAAAAACGTCCCGCACAATCTCAGGAAAAAAGAATATGGAAGCGGTTTCCATTAAAATACCCAAAAAAAATTGGGTATTTTTGCAACAATCTTCAAAAATCCTCCGTCTGTAATGGTGAATTTTTCCTAAAAAGCAGGAAGGAGGACATATGGTGTTATCCATGTATGTCATCATTCCCATTCTTTTCGTAATGGCAGTCGCTATGTATACCGACCTACGCAGTCGTCTCATTTACGACTGGCTGACGCTTCCAGGAATCGTTTATTTTCTCCTTGTGCATGCGTACCTTCATCCGGAAAAATGGCTAACCTATGCGATAGGAGCTATCATGCTGGGCGGAATCTCACTGATTATGGCGGTGATCAGTAAAGGGCAGATGGGCGGAGGAGATATCAAGCTGCTGGCTCTGGTGGGAGCGGCGGTTGGATGGCAAGCGGGATTGGTCGTACTCATGCTTACGTATTTGCTCGCGGGAGTCAGTGTACTTCCTATGTGGGTCATATCCAAGATGACGGGCAGAATGAAGGTTGGCCGAGAGATACCACTGGCGCCATTTATCGCTGGCGGAACCAGTCTGATGCTGGTCATGGTCATGTATTACTAGTCTTTTTCTCATAAGGATGTCGATTCGCAATCTTGGTAATAAAACGACAAAGTATGACACATGAATGGATTTTTCAAAAAAGAGAGGGAATCTTCAGATGTTGGAATCAAAACGTAGAGCAATCATCTTCCTTGTATTATCGTTCCTACTTGCTGCTCTGGCGGGCTTTCTGTTTTTGCAAAAAATCAAGGATCTGAACGCGCAGCTTGGCGAGATGGTGGAAATTTACGAGGCAAATGCAGACATTCCATCTCGGGCACTGATTCAACCCGACCAATTGACGGTAAGGGAAATCCCGAAAAAGTACGCGGATGATTCGTATGTGATCGATAAAGCCAGTTTGAAAAATCAAGTCACGATTGTCCCTTTGTCGAAGGGGGATATCATTACGAAAAACATCATGAAGCCAGCGAACGTTGTTCGGGATGAGAACAACAGGCTCGTGACGGTATTTTCATCGAATAATATCGTCTTCGACCAGGAGTTGGAAGCGCTAGACCGGGTCGACATCATCATCTCGCATGAGGTGAGTGGAAAGCCCGTAACGGAAGTGTTCATGAAAGACGTGCCGGTCGCCATGGTAGCGAAATCGGAGAACAGCTTCAAGGGCGTGGCTTTGGAACTGCCGTTTGAGGAAGCGCCGAAATTCATTCACCAGCAGCATTACGCCCAGATGGTTCGCATTTTGAAAGCGAATGTGGGCAAAGGAGACTTGGGCATTCCTGATCCGTTTGTGGAGCCTACGCCGGAACAGACGAAAACGCCTGGCAAACCAGCTGACGCCAAGCCTGGGACACCAGCAGTAACGCCACCCGCGGCACAGCCTGCCGGACTGCCCGCCGCCGTCCAGAAACCACCAGCGGCTCCGGTTCAGCCACAAAGCAAACCAACTTCGGTACCACCGCAGCCAACTAATCAACCACCGAAAACCGGAGGGTAAGTCATGAACAAAGATATGAAAATTCTCGTCGTTGCGGATTACGACTCTGTAAAAGACATGCTGAGGGAAATTCTGTCCGCTTACGAGCAAGTACGATACACGACTTCTATCGAAGTGAAAAAAGAAATTGACCGTATTGGACCCGATGTCGTTTTGCTCGTGCAGCCGGAAGACGGAGCAGGAGTAGAGCTGGTGCAGTATATACAAGGCGAGCTGCCGGAGGGCATTGTCATTTATCTCACGGAAAGACAGGATTTTGTCTTGCTGCGAGATGTCGTCCGTGCGGGTGCGGTTGAATACATCGTCATGCCTGATGAGCTGAATCTTTTGTCTGATCGTCTCGACAAAATATCCGATCTATCCCTAATCAAACAGAGAAAAAAGGGCGCGGATGTATCCGGCAAGGCTTTTGTGCGAGGACGAGGGAAGGTGTACTCCTTTTACAGCGGAAAAGGGGGAAGCGGGCGAACACAGCTGGCAACTGGCTTTGCGCAAGCATTGAAGCTGGAATCTACGGCAAGTGTGCTGCTCATCGACCTCAATCTCCAATACGGTGGTGTAGAAACCTTCTTGTCGTTTGAAAACAACCGTACATTGGGCGATCTGATGCCCGTTATGGACGAAATCAACGAATTTCATATTCGAAACGTGGCGCAGAGGGAGAACTATTCCAAGCTGGAGGTGCTGGTCAGTCCGCGGGATGCCGAGACAGCCGAGAATATGTCCGAAGCCTTCGTCACCAGGCTGATCCGCGCCAGTCGTCGCAGTTATGACTTTGTCATTCTCGACCTGCCAACGCATATGAATGAGCTAACCTTTGCCGCTTTGTCAGAGTCGGACATGATTTACTACGTGATGAATCTTGACACACCGTCCGTTCAAATTTACCGACTCGTGGAAGACTTGTTCAGACGTCTTCGGATTGATACGGCAGGCAGGCTCGAAGTGATCGTCAACCAGGTGGGACGGGATAACGAACTGAACGTATCGGATTTGAAAGGGTTATTCAACGCTCCGATTACTGCTGAAATCAGCAGAGATCATCAAGGAGTGCAAGCGGCCGTCAATCAAGGCCGACCATTGCAAAAAGAACCGAATGAGAAGAAGCTCTCTCCGGCTGCGAAAGACATCAGAAAATGGGTACTCAAGAAACTGTCATAAAGGTGGGAGTTAGATGGCTTTATTCCGACGCAAGCAAGAGCAGACAGCGCCAGGGGATGAGGCAAAGCAGACGACACTCGCTGCCACACTAGCAGCTCCTTCCTTCAATCCGTATATTGACGAACTGGCTGAGCATTACAAGACCCGACTCTTGCGTGAGACCAACCTGGAGAGACTGACTAGTCTACGTTCAGATGAGATGCGTCTCGCGATCGAACGTCTCGTATCCCAATACATGTCGGAAGAGAAAGTAGTCATTCCACGAAATGAAAAGGACATACTGCTGACTCGTCTGATCAATGAATCAGTGGGGCTTGGGCCGCTCGAACCGCTGCTCGCAGACCCGGAAATCACGGAAATCTCGATTAATGGGCACAGCCTTGTTTACGTTGAGAAGCGGGGAAGGCTCGAGTTGACCGATTTGAAATTTCGCGATGAGGAACATTTGCGGCATATTGTAGACAGGATTGTCGCACCGCTCGGCCGCCGAATCGACGAAAGCTCACCGATGGTCGACGCCCGATTGAAGGACGGAAGCCGCGTGAATGCGGTCATCCCTCCGATCAGTCTGAATGGGACACTCGTTTCGATTCGTAAATTCCGCAAAGAGCCGTATTTAATGGATGACCTGATGCAGTTCGGTTCCTTCAGCGAACCGATGTCCCAGTTTATTCAAGCCGTAGTGGAAGCCAAAATGAACGTCCTGATCTCAGGCGGTACGGGGAGCGGTAAGACGACGTTGCTCAATGCGACAGCAAAAGCCATTCCTCACTATGAACGTGTCATCACGATTGAGGATTCGGCCGAGCTGAAGCTGACTCACCCCAACTGTATTGGCATGGAGGCACGCCCACCCAATATGGAGGGAACAGGAGAAGTCACCATTCGCCAGCTCGTGCGAAACTCCCTGCGGATGAGGCCAGACCGAATCATCGTCGGGGAGGTACGGGGTGCGGAAGCATTTGACATGCTGCAGGCAATGAATACGGGACATGAAGGATCGCTCACCACGGTACACGCCAATTCACCGCAGGATGCCTTCAACCGTTTGGAAGGGATGGTCGTCATGGCAGGGATGGATTTGCCCTCCACGATCGTCCGTGAATATATTGTCAGCGCACTGGATATCATCGTCCAGGTCACACGTCTGTCTGACGGAACGCGGAAAATCGTTTCCATTTCAGAAGTGGTGAAAACCGAAGACAAACGGGTAGAGGTCAACGAGATTTTTCGTTTCCAGCGAAAGGGAATCGGCGCAAAAGGAGAAGTGCTTGGCTACTTTACGGCAACCGGAGTGATCCCGCGGTGCTTGGAGAGGCTCCAAGTATTTGGAATCAATCTCGACGAATCCATGTTCAGGGCGGAAGGAGGGAAGCAGCGTGACCATGCCTATTCTGTTTAGTCTTGCGGTATTGTTTGGTATCTGGGGCCTCTATGAATATCTCGGTTACCGGGCCAAGAAGACCGAATGGAAAAAGAAAGCAGAAGAATGGTTTGAGGTGAAGGGCAAACGAAAAAGCGTTGTCATCGTCTGGGGGGACAAATTCGACCAGACGCTTTATGCCAAAGAAATACAAAAAAAGCTGATCAAAGCGAATTTCCCTCTGGCGCCCTCCGAGTTTTACGGAATTTTGATTGTAGGGACGATGGGACTCGCTTTCTTACTCAGTAATGTGGTGAATATTCCCTTTCCTTACAACATCATTATTGGTGCAGCGGTGATGTATCTCATACAGAACGTGTTGTTCTTTGTAAGACGAAATAAGTACCAGGAGCGGTTGAATGAACAGCTGTCCGAGGTGTGCCGCCTTTTGGCAAACTCACTGCGAGCAGGACTTACGCTCTCGCAGGGGATCACGCTTGTTGCGAAAGAGATGAATTACCCTGCTGGCGAAGAGTTCAGCCGTATGGCGCGCGAGCTGCAGCTTGGCGTTAGCTTTGACCGGGCGCTCTCTGACATGGAAAAACGGATACCGACGCGGGATTTCCGTATCTTTACTGCTACGCTATTGATTCAACGGCGCGCAGGGGGGAATTTGAGCCAAGTGCTGCAGGAAATGGCGGAGACATTGGAGGATCGCCGCATTGTGAATCAGGAGATCAAGACCATGACGGCAGAACAGCGATACGTCTCCATTTTGGTGCCGATTATGCCTATTGCCCTGGTACTGATGATGAACATGATGAACGAAGGCTTCATTGATCCGTTGTTTTCCGGATTTGGTCTTTTTCTTCTGGGGTTGTTCGTAATCGGAACTCTCCTGTCCTATATCCTCGTAAAGAAAGTGACCAACATAAAGGTGTGAAAACATGGATGCTCTCATAATTACATGCGTGTTCTTGTTTCTCTTGCTGTTCGCCATCTGTCTGAAGGAGTGGTATCGCTACTCCATCGAGAAGCAAAAACTGCTCACACATGTCCATGAGGTGACCGGACACAAAAACTACGGAGTGCGCAAGAAGGAAACTTCATCCGAACGCTTGGTCAAACGCCTGCTTCGGTATGGAGACGACTATGCGGTCATAGGTCAGCGCATCAACTTTTTTAGTGAGTCACATGAGGTTGAGGACTGGCTCCTGAAGGCTGGACGCCCGTTAGATTTGACAGTTGCCCAATTTCAAGGAGTCAAAATATTTATGGCTTTGCTCGGCATCATTGCCGGCACGCTGTTTTTCATTCTTGGCTTTCCCTTGTCGCATCTGGGCCTGATCGCATGGCCGTTGGTTGGATACTTTCTGCCCATCCTTCTGCTGAAGAACAAAGCCCGGGATCGTCAAAATCAGCTTCGTTATGACCTGCCGGAATTTCTCGACACCGTAAGCGTCACCCTGCAAGCGGGGGTAAGTCTCGATCAGGCATTGCGCGAAGTCATCAAGTTTTTTGACGGACCGATTCGGGAAGAGTTTTCCCGTTTCAATCAAGAGCTGGATCTGGGTGTACAGAGGGAAAAGGCGTATGAACAACTGCTTCGACGCAACGATAATCCGGAGTTTCAAATGCTGATCAAAGCGCTCATTCAGGGGATGCGCTTGGGAGTACCGATTGCCGTCACGTTCAAGGCACAAGCCGAAAACATGCGAAGAATCCGGAAAGAGCTGATCAAGGAAAAGGCGGCCAAGGCGTCGCCGAAAGTAACCCTGATCACCACGTTTGTCGTGACTCCTACAGCGATTATCCTGATTGGCGGTTTGATGGTATTGAATATTTTAGAGAACCTCGATTTGTTCTCTGGCATCATGCCATAATGTATGTTTTGACTTTATGGGAGGTGATGCCCGTCACAAAGATGGGATGAGTAATGTGAACAATGTGCCTTATCAAATTCATTTTAACCATGAGGGGAGAAGATATTTTATGAAAACCATGATGCAAAAACTGTATGTAAAAGTCCAAGGAGCTCTGCATAATCAGAAAGGTGCTCAAGCCATTGAATGGATCGCGCTGGCAGGTGTGGTGATCGCCGTGTTTGGAGCAGTAATCACTTACTTCAAAGGTAATCCTGACGGTGTAGGAAAATCAATTGGTGAAACGCTTGGCAATATCATCGGAGACTTGGATGGGAAGTAATCTGAGTGAATGCTGTTTGGTTACAAACATTGGAAAAGTTGGCGGTGAAGGGCTTTCCTTCACCGCCACACATACATAGTAAATCTGTAGGAAGCAGGAGGTAGCAGTCGATGAGATTTGTGAAGGGAATTTTTGCGGCCATCCTCCTTTTTAGCCTGCTAACGGCGTGTTCACAAGAGGCAGGAAATCAACCGGAAACTCCACAGACCACGGATGGGCAGCCACCCTCTGTTCCATCAGGCACAGAAACACAACAGCCTCCAGACAACACTGGTGAAACGAACACCGAGATGAGCAGAGAAGAAAAAATAAAAGCGCTGGAGGCAATGGTAAAGGCTGGCCCCCTGCTAAAACGGGAAACAACAGAGGATTTTTTGAACACTCCTCCTGGGCTTTTTGCGGGGAAGTCGTATGACGACAACAAGGAAGAGATAGAAACGGAATTAAAGAAATTCCCTTATATTGAAAATCCAGACGAAGAAATCACGAATCTGTATTACCTTGCCCTCTTAGGTTTGTTCGCGGAGAGCTATCCAGATCCGCAACAAATTATTGATGACATGAAGATGGATTATTTCGGAAGTCCGGAAATCGAAGATCCTCGCTACCAGTACAAGGAAAACTACAATGTGGAGATTATTCTTGACGCAAGTGGCAGCATGGGTGCAATGGCGAACGGCAAGACAAGGATGGATGCTGCCAAAGATGCTATCAAAGCCTTTGCTGAATCATTGCCGCCACAGGCCAATGTGGCTCTGCGCGTATACGGACATAAGGGCAGCGGGAAAGAGTCGGATAAAGCGCTCTCCTGCGGCAGCAGTGATTTGGTATACGGAATGCAGCCTTACAACAAAGAAAAACTGCAGAGTTCCTTGAATCAGTTTCAGCCTGCGGGATATACCCCGATTGCCTACTCCTTGCAGGAAGCAATGAAGGATTTGAGCAAATTTTCAGGGGACAAAAACACCAATATGATTTACCTGGTTAGCGACGGAATCGAAACATGCGGCGGAAACCCCGCTGAAGCAGCAAAACAACTTTCCCAATCAGCGATTACACCGATTATTAACGTAATTGGTTTTGGCGTGGACGGCCCAGGGCAGCAACAGCTAAAAGAAGTGGCCAAGGCAGCAGGAGGTCGCTACGTACTGATTCAGGATCAAAAAGAACTACAGGAAGAATTCAATCGTGGGAAAGAGATTGCAGACAAATGGAAAAAGTGGAAAGCAGATGCGTCCTATCAGGCTTTTGACACGCGCATATCACGTAAGACAGACATCAGTTCGTTCGCAGCAGACTGGAGAATCATTGCTGGCGATGAAAGCTACAATATGAATTCTGCCATTACGACCATGGGTGCGGATGACATGATTCCGGATGAACTCGCCAATCGTCTCCGAACCATGAAGGACGAACAGAAGGATATAGCCAAGAAAAAGGCGGACGAATTGGAGGACTTTCTGGATTCCTTGAACGATAAGTCCTATAAGGAAACGGTGAATGCGATCAACCAGAAGTTTGCGCAGAATACGAAAACGAACTAAAGTCGAAATCTCCAAAAGGAGGTTTGTGAAGTGAGGAAATGGATTAGAGGCCCAATTGCAGCGGCTACCTTTGCTTTTCTGATTCTTTTGATGAATCTGCTTCCACTTGCGGCTCTGGCATCATCTGTTAATCTGCAAGCGCCGGATTACAATGCGCCAAATTGGCAGCAACCGAACATACAGGCGCCAAACTGGGAACAGCCGAACATACAGGCGCCAAACTGGGAACAGCCGAATGTGCAGGCCCCGAACTGGGAGCAGCCGAATCTGCAGGCACCGAACACACAGGCGCCGAATTGGCAGCAGCCAAATCTGCAGGCTCCAAACGTCAATCAACCGGACCTGCAAGCGCCGAATGTCAATCAACCGAACCCGCAAGCGCCAAACGCAACCGCCCCGACAACGAATATAGAAATGCAGCCACCTGGTGCAAACTCTGATGGTTCGAAACCGATGACGGAGACGCTGGAATACGGTGCAATCAAATGGACGTTCAAAGACGTAATGGGCGGTACGCTGGCATACAGCGCTGATTTGCTTATGAACGGCGAAGTAGATATGGCGACGGGACTTCGGGGCAAAGGCATGTTAATGGGAGACCTGGCAATAAAAGGCCTTGATTTAGCCTTCAAGAATACGCCGTATGCAGGTACTGTAACAGGCATGGGTGTTGATACACTCGACGGGATGAACGCATGGGCCAACTATCAGTTTGTGTTGGCGCAATTGCCGAATAACAGCTTCCGGGATATTTTCCAAGGCGGTCAGCTGACCAATTCGGCAAATCCATCCGGCGTTAGAATGCCGGGGATCGTGAAAGGTTTGAATGTTGGCGTAGCAGCCATCAGCCTTCCGTTTGATGTTATCGATACATTTGGAAGCTTTGGCATGGCATTTGATCCGAGCCAGAGTGAAGCCACACAAAATGAGAAATTTGTGGATGGCGTCGGTAATTTCGGCAGTGTACTGATGGATGCAGGGGTCATTGCTTCTGTCATACCAGGCGGGCAGGCCGTAGGTGGTGTGCTTGTTGTCACCGGTGCGGTCTTGTGGGGCTTGAGCAAACTCGTGAAGTACGCTGACAAGCTAGCCGGCGGAGCAATTACTCGTGGAATCCGGGATGGGGTCGGAAAAGCTGTTGGCTGGGTGAAATCCTTATTTGCGTAACGGAGGTCCTTTGCTATGAAAGTCGTGAATACACCACAGGTACAGGCTCAAATCGAGCGGCATAAGCGTTTTTTGGAGAGAACGGAGCTGTACAATTACCCAGCCTACGTAAACGGAGAATATTACTATCATGTAGCGTACTGGAAATGGGGGAAAAAAGACGCTGTCGGGTACTTGGTGCTGCGACCGGATGGTGAAGTAGTTCGCCGCAATGAAGCAGAGCCAGTGGTGAAATTGTTTTTGGTGCATGCACATGCGGGGCGCAAGATTAAGAACAATCTGGCCATTGATAAAGAGAAGCCGATCGAGATGTACCAGCAAAAATACGAGCATCTCAAAGCGCTGCTGCCCAGCTACCACGATAAGATGGATGCTGTGATACGGCAAGATGTGGAGAAGCTGATCGACGTTTGCGAAACCATGATCAAAAGCAGGGATCAACTGCGTGCCATTCATGCTCGTGGGATGGATCTGCTCAATCAGTTCTTTGCGCGCAACTACGTGATCGAGGGAGAAGAAACGGCGTTGCGCGATGTTTTATTTGAATCCGACTACATTTTGTATGATCGCATCCGCAAGCAGGTGTTGATCAAGGACTCAGTGGACCGACTGTATCAGTTTTTCCAGCCTAATCGAGTAGAACTGGATCGGGTGCAGGAGCAGAAACGAAAAAAGCTGCACGACTTGCTCTTGGCATACAAAGACAAAACGTTGCGAAATATTGCGGATGAATCTGTGAAAAGCTTTGAGACTCATACGATAGGGAAACATGAATCTTTCCATTCGGTTGAACAGTTGCGGGAAGCCCACGAGAGTCTAAACAAGACCATCTTGGAAAACGGGCTGATGGATAAACTGAGAAACCCTTAGCAGGAAAGGTGAGAGCATATGCATCCAATCAAAGAAAGCATTCGGTTTTACGCGCGAAACATCGAGTCCCTGCTGCTCTTGTCTGCAGTGCTCGTTGTGCCGTTTTTTCTGATACACAACTTTACGCTTAACTTCCTTAACCTGCTCGCCGCCATCACGGGTGCAAAATTTGTAGCAAGCTTTTTCAACCTATTTTTACTTCTTCTGTTTTTGCTGATCCTCCAGATCCCTTTTGCCCAATATGTGCAAAGCGATTTGGACGGCGATGAGCGCCCGGTTCGAAAGGCATTTCGGGCTTTTTTCGAACACAGCTTTTCCGTGTTCGTTTTCGGGATCGTGTTTAGCTTTCTTGTATCCGCAGGAATGATGCTATTCATGATACCCGGTTTGATCATTCTGGTTTTGTTTTATTTGACGCCGTTTTTCGTGGTGCTGAAAAAACAATCAGCTTGGCGTTGCTGGCGAGGTGCCCTGGAAATGGGGAAAAAGCATTTCTTGCAAATCTTTGGCTTGCTGTTGCTAGTGAGCTTGGTGGAATGGCTAATCAGTTTGGCGGGTCTGTTCCTCGTCACGTCCATCACCTCGACCTTCGGAGCGGTTATGTTTATCGAGCTTTTGCTCAACGTGATTGTTCTTCCGTTTTTCGCGGTCATGTTCATGATGTACGTGAATAAGTGGAAAGAAGAAGCGGCAGGAGCAGAAGCTGCTGTGTCGGGAGGATTGCTGCTTGATGAGAGGTAGCTTGCAAATAAGCGCGAAAGGAGATGAGCGAAGAATGCGCCTGAAGAGGATTGTTACAAATGAAAAGGGCTCCGTCACCGTGGAGTTTATCGCCATACTGCCGTTCGTCTTTCTGATCATGCTGATTTGCTGGCAGTTTCTTGTGGGTGTCTACGGCGTAATCATCTCGCAGTCGGCAGCCAATGAGGCGGCGAAGGTGTATGCCATAACGGGGAATTCGGGAGAAGCCACGCAAGCTGCCAAAAACGTGGTGAATGCGGCAGGAGGCTACATTTCCTTTAAAGGGGCGGATATCTCAGGGGGAGTCGACGGATATTTTACCGCCAAAGTCGGCGTTCAGATGGAGCTGGGGTTTCTTCCTGACTGGCTCTATATCAAAGAGGAAGACCGATATATCTCCTTTGATCGGGAAATGACGAGCAGGGTGATGAACTAATGGTACGTATACTGCGTCACTTGCAAAATGAACGTGGAAATATGACGATCTTCACTCTGACGATTTACTGGTTTATGTTCATGCTGGTGTTTGTTGCGCTTTTCAACTTTTCGACCATTTTTGTAGACAAGGAGCAGGCGTCGAACAGTGCGCAGCAGGCGAGTATTGCGGCTGTGAAGGATATTTATGTTGAGATGGATACGGCTATTCTCAAGTATGATTTGTCACCCAAACGGTATTATGACCAAAATTACCTCGGTCTTAGACTAGGAATTGCTAGGAGCCAGCTGAGAGCAGTGCACCCCGATTGGTCCCATAGCGAGATTGAATACGGTGCGATTGACTCGGTATTGAGCAGCGCATTGCCAGGCGATGTTGAGTTGCAGACTTATGTCTACGCTGGCTTGCAAACGGCAACAGCAAAAATTCCTGGAGTGGTTGCCAAAGTGCTATCGGATAACCATGCAACGCTAAGCGGTTCGTCCGTCAAATTGTTCAATAGTGACAATCGGATTGAAGTAACAACTTCTGTAAAGTACGAATCGGAATCGATGGGCTTTGACTTCATTCCTGCCTATTCCGAGCAAATCTACCAGACAGGAGAAAGCAGACGGATCGGTTTTATTGATGAAGTAAGCGGATGGGCGAATCCGCATATCCCTATGTAGGAACGGCGAGCATTGGAGGAAATGGCATGACAAGAAAGCTACAAAAAATGCAGCGGTTCTGGAATGTAATGACGGTGATCATCTATGGCGTTTTCCTGCCGCTGGCCTGTCTGTTCATGGCGTTGGGGGAAAAGCTCCCGTATGCACTGCTCTTTTTTATGTTTGCCCTTCCTTATATTGAACAGGCTGGCATGGACCATTTGCGCCGAAAAGAAATGAGTCGGTGATGATCAAGTGTACGAGAAGGAAGGTGTAAGCCATGTCCAGACAGGAACGAAACTGGCAGCGCTTTTGGCGCTACATGATGATTTACTTTTACGCCCTGATTGTACCGGCTACGATCATCGGCTCATTTTATCGAGAAGAGTTCCCGTTGCAGCTGCTTATCCTCGCCATCGGTATGCCTTTTATCAAAAGAAACCATCTGGCGTTCATCCGAAAGAAAAACGCGGCGATCTGATCAACAGGGCAACTAGGCAAGGAGGATATGACCGAATGCGTAACAACAAAATGCGGATGTCGCTCTTAATCAACAGCATTCTGATCACGCTGCTGCTGACCGGCTGTTCACTGGGCGCAATAGGAGCAGGTACGGGGATCGGGCAAAATCAATGGCCGCAGACAACACAGGAATTGATTGCTTCCCAGCCCGGACCACTCGCTGGCACACAATTTTTCCACGCAGCTTATCCGCATCGAGCTGAGATCATACAGGTTTTGGATAAAATGCCTACTCTAGTCGACGGGATGAATGATGCTTACTTGGATTTGTACTGGAATCAACTGCTCACCCTGTTTGCAGAGGATTACCTCAGTCCCCAAATGGTTGTCGACCGTTGGAGAATGGCTTCGTATGGCAGTCCGGACATCGAGGACGCCCGCTTTCAGTTTCGGGAAAATTTCAACGTAGAAATCATCCTGGATGCAAGCGGAAGCATGGCCGGGAAAATTGGGGACAAAACGAAAATGCAGCTTGCCAAGGAAGCGATCAAGGAATTCGCGGAAGCACTGCCTGAAGAGGCGAGAATCTCGCTGCGCGTATATGGACATAAGGGCAGCAATGCAGATGAGCATAAACAGCTCTCCTGTGGAAGCAGTGAGATGGTCTATCCATTGCAAGCCTACGATGCGAAAGGTCTTGAGCAAGCACTTGACATGTTTGAGCCGACGGGCTGGACATCCATTGCCCACTCCTTGCGTCTCGCTCAGGAGGATTTGGCGGGATTCGAAGCGGATAAAAATACGAATGTCATCTATCTAGTCAGTGACGGTATCGAGACGTGCGATGGCAATCCAGTGGCAGTAGCCAAGGAATTGTCCCAGTCCAAAATTATGCCATTGTTGAACGTCATCGGCTTTGACGTAAATGCAGAAGGGCAGAAGCAATTAAAGGAGATTGCCCACGCGTCAGAAGGGCTGTATGCAAATGTGACGAACCGCGAGCAGTTCAAGCAAGAGCTGGAACGTGCGAAAGAAATTGCCCAGAAGTGGGAGCAGTGGAAACGGGATGCTTTGACAGAAGCTGACGCTGTGCTGATCGACCGCAAAAAATGGGTGGATGCTTACGACCGGGACTGGTACGAGAAAAACTGGCGGGAGAGCCTGAACATCGGAATGGCGATCGAGCATTTGTCTGTGAGCGGCAAGATTGGCAATGAAGCGAGGGAGTACCTTACTGGGAAAAGGCAAGAAAGAGAAGCGTTGGCTACACAGTCCAAGGAGGAGCTTACCAATTATTTGGTGAGTCTCACAACCGAGACCTATCAGGAAATGAGAGAAGAAATTGAGGATAAATACAGCGGAAACTAACAGCAATGGGTTCTCCGTTGCAAAAGCGAGTGCTTTCGCAACGGAGAACCCACTGAAAATGGTAAGGGATAGGGTGCGTCAATCATACGTAAACGTAACGACCTGTTGCAGGCCTGGGTCCACTCCGATTGCCACGTCATTTAGGCCATCTGTGTAATAAAAGTAACGCTTGGCGTCATTGGAATGAGCGTCAGAAGCTTTCACCAATTGGAAGTCGTTCGTCGCAAGCAGGTTTTTCGAGCGGATGAAATCAGATGCCGTCTTTTCCAAAGCAGCTTCTGTCATCGTTTTTGTTGCCATTTCTCCGTTTATTCCAATAACGTCAATCGACAGGGAAAGGATTTGCTTTGACTTCGGTTCGATGATGGCGTGAAAGCCATGGACATCGCCACTCACAGGTTCGCGTTTCAGTATGGCGTGAACAGGTACTCCTCTGTATACCGAATTGGTTGGGTCCTCCAGCGTGATTTCCCGATCAGTTGTATCAACATCCACCTGATAATATTGTCTAACAGCGGCTGCAGCGATTTGCGCCGCTTCTTCTTTTCCGAGCCCTAGCACTGCATCTGGTGAACTGGAGGAGCATCCCATTAACAAAAGGACGAGAAGCGCCGTGCCCAGCCATGCGAACTTTTTCATTGTGAACCCTCCAGCCATCCCAAGTAATACGTGTAATCTTTTCTTATCCTAACAGGGATTGTTTCGACTCCCTATCGAATAACCTTTCCATTACCTTACGATGTTGTAAGCTTTGAGAAAAATGTAGGGAGTGACAGGACTTTGGGCAAAAAAGACGAAAAATTCGGAGTATGAGCAGTGTATATGAAAAACGAGGGGGCAAATGGAATGAACGCCATCGAGCTGAACCAAGCGCTTCAAATGTATGTGAGGACAGAGACTTTTCCCGTAGGAATTAGCATCCAAAAAGAAGAAGCCGCTCTGCCGTCAAAGGCAAAGCGACCTGTCCGTGATCTCGGTTATCCGATTACCATTTGCCAAGCTGTCGGTTTTTCACGGCGTTATGGCTGGAGTATCGCGATGAATGGAGCCGATCTGTCCTGTCCAATCGCGCAGGTGGCTTTTGGCTATGAAGAGCAGCCTGCGTTTTATACAGAGGGTCATCTTGCCTGTGGGATGTATACAGATTCATTGGAAAATGGGGCGAAAAGCGAGCTGGATGTCCCGAAATTTTCAGCAGAAGAAAGCGGCTACTACGTATCGTTTCCGCTGGAGCGAGCAGAGATCGAGCCAGATGTTGTCGTGATTTACGGCAATGCGGCACAGGTCATGAGATTGGTGGCGGGGATGCTGTACAAGCGCGGTGGATCGATTCCTTCCACCTTTTCCAGTCGGGCCGACTGTGCGGACATTGCAATCAAGCCGATCCAGACGGGACAGCCGCAAGTGATCGTCCCGTGTTATGGCGACAGATTGTTTGCCCAGACACAGGATCATGAGATGGCCTTCAGCTTTCATTTTCGCGATGCCGCTGAGCTGGTCGAGGGATTAGCGGGAACGCAAAAAGGCGGAATCCGCTACCCGATCCCGTCCTTCTTGCGCTATCAGGCAGAGTTTCCGCCGACCTATCAAAAGCTTGCGGGGATGTTTGGAGAAAAAAACTAACCCTTCAGTCGGTTAAGCTGGAGCAGGTGATGGCGATAGTGCATTTCTACGACGGCGAACCATTCCTTGGCCGTCAGCGGACCGAAGGCTGGGTGAGCTACCGTGTGATGCGCAGGAATTTCGTCCAAAGTCGGTTCCAGCTCTTTCATTTGTGCGAGCACGCTGATGAGTCCATCACGCAATTGCTCCTTGTTCTCCGGTTGTGCAGGTGTGTACTCCGGGGAGGCAGGGACTTTCACGCGAACGGGAGGCAAGGAGCCTTGAGCAAATATCGCCTGCCCGATCTCGGATTTTTCGGTACCTGCTTCTGTGACAGCAGGGCCTCCTTGTCTACACTTCTCGATACTTCCTATTTGAAAATACCGGGCAGATTGGATCAAGTGAAGGTACATTTGACCGATCGACCATTCCTCTTCACTTGGTTTTTGCAAGAGTTGTTCCATAGTGAAGCCTTCTAATTCTTGCAGGTAGTGGTTTGTCACGTCTTCAAATTTGTTTACGATTTCTTTTGTATTCATGGGCGAATCAGCTCCTCTTGGTTTTCTTGCTTTTATCATATGAAAACGCTACTGACAGCAGTATGTCAGTAGCGTTCGAATAATTTTTTTGCTTCTTCGCGTATTCGGCTACGCAAGGATTCAGGCGAAAGAACAACCGCATCTGCCCCCAGCCCAAGTACCCAAGACAATATTTCTTCAATTTGTCTGACGCGCAATCTGACGAGAAAGCCGTCCGGATGCTCCGTAATCTCTTCGATAAAAAAATTGCCTGATTCTTTTACCCGATCAGCGATAGCTGCACTGATGACGATCTGCACTTCCAGAGACCGATCGTCGAGAGGCTTGTAATCATCAAAATTGAAATGGTCAGGGAGGATAAAGCGGTCTTCCAATACGATCAGTCCGCTCATGCGCGACAGGCGGAATCGACGAATATCCTGTCGCAGATCGCAATGAGCGAGTAGTATCCAGGAGCCACGAACCAGCACCAGACCATATGGAGCAACGTCACGCACTGTTTCACGATCGTCACCCTCCCCAGGCGTGCCCCTCCGATAGCGGAACCGCACCTTTCGCTCGTTGATGATCGCATCGTGGAGGAGTTGCGCATGCGCTTTTTCCTGTTCGCGGAGATTGTTTGCTCTGGGGCTTATGAGGCGAAAGGTTGAACGAATACGTCTCGCTTGTTCGCCTACATCCGCAGACAGGATCGCTTCTACTTTGCGCTGTACAGCTCTTGCGCTATTGCCAAAGTTTTGGTCAAATGCTTGCTCGACCAAGTCTGCTCCGATCAAGAGTGCAACGGCTTCTTCTACCGAAAAGCTGACGGGCGGCAGAAAATACCCTTCCATTAACGAATAGCCCTGACCCGGTGCCCCAACGATGGGGACGCCTGCTTCGCTCAATGCCTGCATATCACGATAAATCGTTCGGACGCTCGTCTCGAAGGTCGCGGCCAAATCCTCTGCGCGCAACGTACCTTTTCGCTGCAGCTCCAGAACGATTGCCAACAGACGGTCTGTTTTGTTCATGCTATGCTTCTGACCTCCTCTCTATCCAGCTAAGCAACTTTATAAAAATGAGCGGACATCTTTAAAATTATTTTATATTTACCCTACTTTTTATTTTAACAGTTTTCCCTATCCTACATGTGTAAGTGAAGGAGGAAGCTGCGAATGAAAAAGAGGGTTTTTTGGCTTGTCATTTTATTGCTGTTTGGATATATCGTTTTTCAAAAAATAGCAGATCGACCACCTGATGTTGAGGGACATATGGAAACAGTGGGTGAGGCTACCGGTGTGGAGTACCAATCGATACAACTAGCAAAAGATCAAATTTATCAGGGAGACCTTCTCTTGGTCAATAAAGACTATCCGGTTCATGAGGCAGGGGTAAAAAACGATGTGATTCGGCTGTCTGAGCATGAAGAGCTGGTACAAGGCTATCGTTTGCTCGATCACAGAATCGAAGTGTCAGAGCGTGTAGCCAAAGTATTTTTGGAGATGGTCGAAGCTGCGCAGCAAGATAACGTGAGCCACTTTATCCTGAACAGTGGTTATCGAGGCATGGAAGAACAAGAGAAGCTGTATGAAGAAATGGGGCCAGCGTACGCGATGCCGAGCGGTTACAGCGAACATAATGTAGGTTCCGCGCTGGATATTGGATCGACGCAAATGAAAATGGAGCACGCCCCTGAAGGCAAGTGGCTGGAAGATCATTCGTGGAAATACGGTTTTATTTTGCGCTACCCAAAGGACAAGGTAGCCATTACAGGAACGGTATTCGAGCCTTGGCACTTCCGATATGTCGGCTTGCCGCATAGCGCGATCATGAAGCAAAATAACTTTTCGCTGGAAGAATACCTGGATTACCTAAAAGACAAAAGAAGTATCTCCGTGACAAACGATGGGAAGATCTATGAAATTAACTACTACCCTGTCGACGAAGAGATGACGATCAAAGTACCGATTTCGAGCAACTATGAGATTTCGGGTGACAACATGGGCGGCGTGATTGTTACAAGCTACGTGAACGAAGAAAAGAAGGAGTGAATCTAATGAAGAAATTGACTGTCGCGATTTTGTTTGGGGGATGTTCCTCGGAGTATGAAGTATCCCTTAAATCAGCGAGTTCGGTGCTGGAAAGCTTGTGTCTGGAAAAGTACGAGGTGATTTTGCTAGGAATTACGAGGGAAGGGCAATGGCTGCGATATACCGGCAACATCGAAAGCATTCGGAATGACAGTTGGCATCAAAGTGAGAAGTGTGTACCAGCTTTTCTCTCTCCTTGCAGACAGGTGAGGGGAATTGTTGCGCAGGAGAACGGTGCCATGACAGTCACGCAGGTTGATGTGGTGTTCCCGATTTTGCATGGCAAAAACGGAGAGGATGGAACCGTGCAAGGACTGTTGGAGCTCGCCGGCATTCCTTTTGTCGGTTGTCACACGCTATCCTCTGCGATTTGTATGGATAAGGATATCGCTCACACGCTGGCGGAAAGCTCCGGTATCAAAACGCCAAGATCCGTTACCGTTTATTCGAATACTGATCTTGCAAATGTTCAATCTGCTACCGAAGCACTGGGATTTCCTTTGTATGTCAAACCTGCAAAGGCAGGGTCTTCCATTGGGATTACGAAAGCATACAGCCCATCAGAATTGGCATTTGGTATAGAAAACGCCCTGCTGCAAGATGACAAAGTAGTCATCGAGGAAAACATCGCGGGATTTGAGGTGGGCTGCGCGGTACTCGGAAATCGTGAGGTCATTGTGGGGGAAGTGGATGAGATCGAATTGCTTCAAGGCTTCTTCAATTACGCAGAAAAGTATTCATTGGCGACTGCCCATATCCATGTCCCAGCAAGAATTGACGCCGAACTCGCTCATAAAATCAAGCAAACAGCTACCCATCTCTATCAGGTTTTTGGCTGTCGTGGCTTCGCTCGCGTGGATATGTTTGTCACACCAGACGGATACATCGTGTTTAACGAAGTGAATACGATCCCCGGCTTTACCTCGAAAAGCAGGTATCCAAACATGCTGCGTGCTGCGGGAATTTCCTATAAAGAGCTTCTAGATACGTTGATTATGCTAGCGTTGGAGGAGGACTAACTGATGACACAACCTCATGTCTTTACGGTTACTTTGAACAGCGACAATTTGCATCACGGCCATCTGATATTGGTGAATCGCCAGTACCCGATCCGCTGGCAAACAGACGACGGTATCCTGCTGAACCGCATGCGGCTGATTGACGGTGCACACAACAATATGATGCTGGAACGCACGGCTGCGAAGATGTTTGCCAAGCTGCTGAAAGCCTGCAACGCAGAGCATACAATCGTGCCTGTCAGTGGCTTTCGCAGCAAGGCCGAACAAAAGGATATTTATGATCAATCCTTGCTCGAAAATGGACAGGTGTTTACCAGTCAATATGTAGCGCGGCCGAATGAAAGCGAGCATCAGACAGGGCTTGCGATAGATGTAGGGGAGAAAAAGGAAGTAATCGATTTTATTTGCCCCTCTTTTCCCGATCATGGCGTATGCCGAATGTTTCGCCAACGTGCCAGCCAATATGGGTTTATCAAACGCTACGACAAAGACAAGGAACAGCTGACAGGGATTTCGGATGAGCCTTGGCATTTTCGGTATGTGGGCTATCCGCATGCTGTATTGATGGAAAAGCTCCAGCTTTGTCTGGAAGAGTATATCGAGTATGTGAAAAACTACGAATTCCATCAGGAGCATTTGCTAGTGGATGATGAGAGCATTGAAATCTACTATGTAAAAGCTACCGATACAGTTACGCACATCCCAGTTGTGGCTGGTGAGAGCTACGAAATATCGGGCAACAACGTGGATGGATTTATCATTACGGTGTTTCATTAGGAGGCACGTAATGAATAAGGGTAATGAAAAGCAGTATGGTGGGCTCGATCGATTCCGAATCATTGCGGCGATCCTTGTCATCGCAATCCATACTTCTCCGCTGCTGTCTATAAGTGAATGGGCTGACTTTACACTGACACGAACAATAGCCAGGGTTGCAGTTCCTTTTTTCTTTATGTGCACAGGATTTTTCTTCTTGCAAAAGCTTGGCTCAGATTACAACAGAAATGCGTCTATGCTGAGGCAGTTTTTATGGAAAGTAGGAAAGCTATATTTGCTTTCGATCCTTCTCTATCTTCCTGTGAATGTGTATGCAGGGTATTTTACAGATGGATTAACCCTATTTTCAGCAGTGAAAGACCTCTTGTTTAACGGGACCTTGTATCATCTGTGGTATTTCCCTGGCATCATGCTGGGGGTCTGTATCAGTACTTTTTTGTATACAAGACTATCGACTTGGAATACGTTTTGGGTGACTTTGCTGCTGTATGGCATCGGGCTATTCGGAGACAGCTACTTTGGCTTGGCACAGATGAGTCCGTATGTGGACAGTATCTACCAATCGATGTTTACCCTGTTTGATTACACGCGGAACGGTATATTTTTTGCCCCTGTGTTTATTGTCATAGGAGGGATGATTGCCAATACCCGCAGGCGGAAAAAGAAAAAGGTCTCACCGTATGCCATCGGACTTGGTTTGTTCGGAAGCATGCTTGTAATGGAAGGCTTGCTTTTGCACGCTTATCAGCTGCAACGCCATGACAGTATGTATATTTTTTTGATACCGTGCATGTATTTTCTCTTTCAACTACTATTGTTCTGGAAAGGAAAAAATCGCCCAGCCTTACGAAAGCTGAGCTTGTATGTGTATGTCATCCATCCGCTGTGTATTGTGCTCATTCGCGGAGCGGCCAAAGTAACGGGACTGACAGGGCTGTTTGTTGAAAACAGCTTGGTGCATTTTACACTCGTCACGGTGCTGTCGTTTGTTCTTTCTGTGATGGCGATGAAGGTGATCCGGCGCTTTCAAGGTGAGAAACCGGATCAAACAGGACGAGCATGGGCTGATATCCATCTTCCTCATCTCCAACATAATGTCAGGGAAATTCAGCGAGTGCTCCCCAAGGATTGTTCGATGATGGCAGTCGTAAAGGCGCAGGCATATGGCCACGGCGGATGGCAAATCGCGAGGTTCTTAAACAAGCTCGGGATTGATCACTTCGCAGTTGCCACCATCGATGAAGGAATCGAGCTAAGGAAGAAGGGCGTAAAAGGAGGAATCCTGATTCTCGGCTATACCGATGAACGACGGATACGCCAAATCGCCCGTTTCAAACTGACGCAAACCGTCGTAGATGACGAATATGCCCAAAAACTGAACAGCTACAACGTGAAAATCCCTGTTCATATCAAGATCGACACGGGGATGGGGAGACTCGGGGAATCTTGGACACACACGGAAAAAATAGCGTCCATGTATCGATATAAAAATTTGCAGGTATGCGGTACCTTCACGCATCTGAGTGTCGCTGACAGTTTAGTAGCTTCCGATATCGAATACACGAAAAATCAGATCGCCCGTTTCCAAAAAGTGATCGAACAGCTGAAAGAAAAGGGGATCGATCCACAGAGGCTGCACGTTCAAAGCAGTTACGGCGTGCTGAATTACGGGGAGCTGCAATACGATTATGCTCGGATTGGGATCGCTCTCTACGGAATGTTGAGTAAGCAGGGAGACAAGGTAAAAACAAACGTCGACCTACGACCTGTGTTATCACTGAAAGCAAGAGTTGTGCAGGTGAAACAGGTGGAAAAAGGAGCATCCGTGGGCTATGGACGCGCCCACAGAGTGCTGAAAGACAGCAAGATTGCCATCGTATCCATCGGGTATGCAGATGGGGTTCCACGCATGCTGTCACAATCGGGCGCTACCTGCCTGATCAGAGGAAAAAGGAGACCGATTATCGGCACTGTCTGCATGGATCAACTTATTGTAGATATTACAGATATGGAAGAGGTGCAAAAAGGGGATGTAGTGACCTTTATCGGCAAAGATCAAGAAGAGGGGATCACTGCCGAGGAAATGGCCCAACAGTGTAAAACCATTACGAACGAGCTGGTAAGCCATTTGGGAGAACGTGTCAAAAGAGTCTATCATGATTGAGCCCTGGACGAAAACGAGTATAGGGAGTGGTTCATTTTTTCCATGGTGAAGAGGAGACATAGCTTTCGTTCTAAAATGCTTGGGCTTCTTGGGCTTGGCATGCTTTTGGCCAGTATCGTAACCTATCTGCTCTATAAAGTGCTCCAGTTTTACTATAGGGCGGGGGTTAAGTACGAAGATCCGCTCGCTCAGGTTCGCTATTTCATCAGGGAGATAGGGGATATTAATTTCTTTTTGATTGTCTTTGCTCCCATTGCGATCTTGTTTTTCTATCTCCTGACCAAACGGTATGCGGGCTACTTTCGGGAGATTTCCACCGGGATTCATTATCTCGCCAGTGGAGACTTTACACGGCATGTCCATATTCCATCCAATGATGAGTTCGCAGATATCGCCAAGGATATTAACCTGGCAAGTGAAATGCTGCAAAAGGCGGTAGAAAGAGGAGATTTCGCCGAAAGCAGCAAGGATCAGCTAGTTTTGAACCTGGCCCACGATTTACGCACACCGCTGACATCCGTTTTGGGATATCTGGATCTCATTTTGCGAGATGAGCAGATGCCACAAGAACAAATGCGGCATTATGCAACGATTGCTTTTACCAAGTCGCAACGATTGGAAAAGCTGATTGATGAGCTCTTCGAAATTACGAGAATGAATTACGGCATGGTCAACATCGAGCAAAAGGTCATAGATTTGAGTGAATTGCTTGTCCAGTTAAATGATGAGATGTATCCTTCCTTTGAGAAAAATGAGCTGGTCGCGCGGTGTACGATTGCTGCTCAATTAGTGATCGTGGGAGACGGAGAGTTGCTGGCGCGCGTATTCGAGAATATCCTGACCAACGCGATACGCTATGGGGGCGATGGCCATTTTATCGATTTGAACGCTTATCGTGAGGGAGATGAAGTGGTTGTACAAATCATGAATTACGGTGACCAGATACCTGAGGAGGCGCTGCCGCATATTTTTGAAATGTTTTTTACGGGCGACAAAGCGCGAACTCATCTAGGAGGAGGCACAGGACTCGGCTTGTTTATTGCAAAAAATATAGTTGAGAAGCATCGGGGAACGATTTCTGTTCAAAGTGATTTGATTCGTACATGTTTTGAGGTCAGGCTGCCAAACGGAAGCAGGGGCTATCCAGAAAGTCAGTGAGTACGACTTTCTAGATAGCCCCTTTGCTAGTACGGCTTGATAGATTTCATTTAAATCAAATTCTCCGGGTTCAAGCCTTCCAGCTCTGGCAACACAAAGCGCCCATCTTTTCTGATCAGCACATCGTCAAACCAGATTTCGCCGCCGCCGTATTCAGGGCGTTGGATTTGGACCAAGTCCCAGTGAATGGAGGAGCGGTTGCCGTTGTCTGCTACTGTGTAAGCATTCCCTGGCGTGAAGTGGAAGCTGCCCGCGATTTTCTCGTCAAACAGGATGTCCAGCATCGGGTGGAGGATGTGCGGGTTGAAGCCGATCGCGAATTCTCCGATATAGCGTGCGCCCTCGTCAGTGTCGAGGATGTCGTTCAATGCTTTGGTATTGGAGCTGGTTGCTTCCACGATTTTACCTTCTTTGAAAGTGAACTGAACATCATTAAAGGTAATGCCGTTGTAGATCGATGCCGCGTTGTAGAAAATCGTTCCTTCCACGGAATTGCGCACAGGAGCGGTGTATACTTCGCCATCCGGGATATTGCGTTTGCCGTCGCATTTGATGGCATTGATTCCTTTAATGGAGAAGCGCAGGTCCGTTTTTGGGCCGACGATGCGTACGCGATCGGTGCGCTCCATCAGCTCTTTCAACGGAGTCATCGCAGCGGACATTTTCGCGTAGTCCAGATTGCAGACGGAGAAGTAGAAGTCCTCAAAGCCCTCGAGACTCATTTTGGACAGCTGCGCCATCGACTTGTTCGGGTAGCGCAGTACAACCCAGCGTTTGTTCGGAACGCGCTCGTTCGTATGTACAGGTTGATACAAGACGCGAGCGTAAATGCCCATTTTGTCTTCCGGTACGTCGGCAAACTCGTTGATGTTGTCGTAAGCACGGATGGCGATGTAAGCGTCCATATCCTTCATCCGGTCATACTCGTATTTTGCCATCAGGGCCATGTGTTCTTCGCTGGTGCCTTGATAGAGTGCACGCATGATTTCCTGGTCTTTCAAGGTGACCAAAGGCAGAGCCCCAACTGCAAATGATTCACGCACAAGTGCACGAACGAGTTCAGGTTGCAGGCCTGTATTTTCGATCAGAACTTTTTCGCCTTTTTGCAAATTGAGTGAGTAACGGACGAGACGGCTTGCCAGTTCATTAATGCGTGGATCTGCCATAGGTAGTAACCTCCGTAGTAAAATAATTTTGATTAATGATTAATTTGTATTATTACACAACTGAACGAGGGCTCGCCAGTGTGTTTGATGCTTCGATTACAGGCAAGCCTCGTAGATCGCGATCACATCGGATTCATTCAATTTTCGTGAGCTAGGCAGATACCCGATACCGCGTCCGCCGATGCGAACCGCTTCTTCAGCCATTTGTGCCAGCGATTGTTTGGTCACGCCGAAGTCAGACAGACGTTCTGTGATTCCCATGCGCTCATACCAACCGCGAACGGCTTCAATCGTTGCTCGTGCTGCTTCGCCCTCGTCCTCCACGGTAACGCCAAAGCAATGACGTCCCATACGGGCTAGTCTTTCGGGACGGTCTTGCAAAATCACCTGTTCGAAATAAGGAAGGGACAGGATCGCCAGTCCACGACCGTGAGCCATATCGTAGATCCCGCTCAGCGGATGTTCAACTCCGTGCAACGGCATACCAGCACCACGACCGCCAGCAGCGAATGGACTGATGCCCAGCGTGCTCGCCCACAGAAGGGTGGATCGTGCTTCTGCATGGTCTGGTTGCTGGATCGCTGTGATGGAGTGCTCGACGACGAGACGAATGAGTGTTTCGGAAATCCCGTCCTGAACGTGGGTTCCTTCCGCGCTGATCAAATAGTTCTCAAACAGATGGGAAAAGATATCGGCGCAAGATTCCGCTGTGACGCGAGCCGGAACGGTAAAGGTTACAGACGGATCAAGAATGGCAATCTTCGGGTAAAGTGCTGGGCCGTTGATCGATGATTTTTCATGCGTGTCCCAATGAGTCAGGACGCTGATATGGTTTGCTTCCGAACCTGTAGCGGCTACTGTCGGGACGGTCATGATCGGCAGTGCTTCCTGAACGGGTACTAGCAATTGACCAGAGCCGCTCGGATTTCCCCGCATGTAATCGTAAATCGGACGTCCGGAAACGGCTGCCGCCGCAATCGCTTTGGAGGCATCCATCACAGAGCCGCCACCGATAGCCAGGATGAAGTCACATTGATGCTCACGAGCAAGAGCAGCTCCGGCATCAACCGTTGCCGTACGCGGATTCGGTTCGATTTTGTCAAAAACAAGATACGCCACTTGAGCTTCCTGCAATAGAGCCTTGGCGCGGTCCAAAAGTCCTGTACGTTTGGCCGCATTGCCGCCTGTAACGAGCAATGCTTTTTGGCCCATCGATTTTGCTTCTTGACCCAAACGCTCCAGTTCGCCTATGCCAAAGTAAATTTTGGTAGGAAAAGACACTTCAAATGGAAACATCTGAAATTCCTTCTTTCACGTATTGGTTGTACCACTGACAAGTTTATCATAAACAAAAGAAAAGAGCCTGCCCGAGGGGGAGGCTCTGCTCGTTCATGCAACGCGAAAGCGATCACTGATTTCTTGCAGCCGCTCAGATAAGGATAGCAGCTCTGTTGCCAATTGACGTGATTTTTCAATGGAAGTGAGTTGTTCGCGCGAGGCGACCAGCATTTCTTCTGTGCTGCTTTTGGTCTCTTGGGAAATGGCAACAAATGAATCCAATGCCATGTCAACGGTGTGCAAGCCTTCGGTTATGTCGGATAACCCCTCGTTTGCTATATGCAGCTCTCCCGTTGTCTGATCGACAGCTTGTCGAAGCTCAAGAAAAGCAGAGGCAGCGTCTGAGAGCTTTTGCAGGCTTTGCTGAAGCTGTTCGGATGCTTGTGAGGTTTCGGAGGAAATTTCATAGGTTTGTACTTGAACAGCGTCCATCAGCCGCGTGATTTCTAATGTGGCATTTTCCGACTCGCTGGCAAGCTTGGCTACCTCGTTGGCCACGACAGCAAATCCGCGTCCATATTCTCCGGCACGGGCCGCTTCAATACTTGCATTTAAAGCGAGAAGCTTGGTTTGCTTCGCCACGTTTTGGATCAGATGAACAACATCTCCAATGGATTCTGATTGTCGGCGCAGTTCAGTCATGCGGGTGTCGACCTGTGCGTACGTGTGGGAGAAGCGGTTGATCATCGTGTTCAAATCATCGATACGATTTTGTCCATTGTGGGTGACTGTCTGCATCTTTTTACCTGCTTCAATCACAGAGAAAATACGTGCAAAAAGTCCATCCATCGATTGCTTTATGTGCTGAAAAGAGGCGCTGGCGCCATTTGTTGAGGCAGCCGTTTGTACGACGCCTTGATTGACTGTATCGAGACGCAGAGACAGCATCGACGAACGATTGCCTGCTTCATCGGCTGTTTGCCTGATTGCGATGCCTCCTTTGTTCAGTTCTTCAATCATGAGTTGGATCTCTGCAATAATCTCACACATTTGCTCTACCATGTGATTGAAGCTGTTTGAAATCCCACGAATCTCTGGACCCTCGTTTTGCAAAAGGGAGCGATGGGTGAGATCGCCCGAGCTGACTTTTTGCATTGCCGCAATCAACGTTTGAAAAGGGGCGGTTATCCCCTTCACAACCAGCAAGCACAGCAACAAAGAAAGGACCAAGCTAGCGAGAATGGTCATTACGATTATTTTGGTTATTTCATGGAGAGGACCTAGATAGGACTCTTGCAAAACGTCTATGACGTAAATGTAGCTCTCCTCAGGAGAATGCGTAAAGGCCAGGGTATGTATGTGATCATCGACAGGGACATGAATCACGCCGAAGCGTTCTGCTTCCATCCGTATCGCGATATCTTGCGGGATTTCAATAGCGCCCGTTGTCACTTTTTCAATGGGATGAAAGGCTCCATTTTTGACCAGATATTGCTGGAGTATCAAGCCTTCCTGAGACAGATTGCTTTCTTGCTGTTGCAATTCGTATTGAAGGCGCTTTTGGTAGGCTTGATCGTCGCTAGCGAAAGTGAACTTCAATAGCGAAATTTTTTCGGTGGTCTTGTCCGTCTCTGAGTCAAGGCGGGACTCCATTTGCGAAATCATCACCTGTTTTGCCTGGGTGTAAAAGGTCCAGCCAATCATGCCAGAAGAAATGAGCAGGATGAACAGCAGTGGGATCGTCAGCTTGGTACGGAGCCGCACTTGCCTGTGTAAGCGAGAAAAGGGAGTGAGTAAATGGCGAAAGATAGCGTGCATCTCCAGTTGCCTCCTGATAAGTGAATAGTCGAAAAGTCCCGAGACTAAGGACTATTGTACTCAGGAGATGTAAAGCCAGTATGGAGAACATGTAAACGAATGTTAACATCTGCCTTTCGAAAAACATGCAGTAAATCCCGAACATTTGTCGAAGTGTATTCCAGCATTTTTCGTTGATAAATGCGTATGTTTGTGTTTTAATGTAGTTGAAACGTTCGTGAATTAACCGAAACTCAACCTTTTTGACTGGGAAGGTGACTCCTACGGTGGAAAAACAGGAACAACTCTACGAAGGTAAGGCAAAACGCATTTATCGGACATCTTTGCCTGATCAGTACTGGGTAGAGTACAAAGACGACGCAACAGCATTCAATGGAGAGAAACGGGCGCAAATCACCGGAAAAGGTGAGCTGAACAACCGCATTACGGCAATCTTTTTCACCATGCTGAAGGAGCGGGGCATCGACAACCATTTTGTCCGTCTGCTGTCCGCCACAGAGCAGGTTGTTCGCAAAGTGGAGATTATCCCTTTGGAGGTAGTCGTTCGCAATATCGCAGCAGGCTCATTGGCCAAGCGTCTTGGCATGGAAGAAGGGACGGTGCTCCCGCAGCCCGTTGTCGAGTTTTACTACAAGGATGACGCACTGGGAGATCCATTGGTGAATGCCTCCCATATCAAAGTGTTGGGGATTGCGAGCGAGAGTGACCAAGCGACACTGGAGCGCATGGGTCTTGCTGTAAACGAGGTCCTCGTGCCTTACCTGCGTGAGCGCAACATTACCTTGGTTGATTTCAAACTGGAATTCGGAAAAACAGCGGACGGGGAGATTCTCCTCGCCGATGAAATATCCCCGGATACATGCCGTTTCTGGGATTCGGTAACGAATGAAAAGCTCGACAAAGACCGCTTCCGCCGCGATTTGGGCAATGTGGAGGAAGCTTACAAAGAAATGCTTATGAGACTAGGAGGAGACGTACATGTTTAAAGCTGTTGTTTATGTAACATTGCGCGAGAGTGTTTTGGACCCGCAAGGACACGCTGTAAAAGGTGCTCTGCACACCTTGGGTTTTGATGAAGTAAACAATGCGCGTATCGGGAAGTACATGGAGCTGGAATTGAATACTTCTGACCGTGCGCAAGCAGAAGAGCGTGTACGTGAAATGTGCGAAAAGCTGTTGGCCAATACGGTGGTAGAAGACTATCGCTTTGATATCGTGGAGGGCTAAGGATATGCGAGTAGCCGTTATCGTCTTTCCAGGCTCGAATGCCGACATTGATTTGTTTAACGCAGTTGAAGACGTAATGGGAGTGCCTGTGGATTATGTATGGCATTCCGATACGGATCTTTCCAAATATGATGCGATTCTCTTGCCAGGTGGATTCTCTTATGGAGATTATCTGCGCTGTGGTGCGGTCGCTCGTTTTTCACCCGTCATGGAGCAAGTGGTGAAGGCAGCAGAAGAAGGCAAGCTGATCATGGGAATCTGCAACGGTTTCCAGATCCTGACCGAAGTCGGGCTGTTGCCAGGTGCACTCTTGCGCAACCGTTCACTGAAATTCCGTTGCAAGCTGTCCGAATTGCGTGTGGAAAACAACGATACCTCCTTTACCCGTGATTTCACGGCAGGGGAAGTCATCCAAATTCCGATCGCGCACGGCGAAGGAAACTACTACTGTGATGAAGAAACGCTGGCAAAGCTCAAAGCGAACAAACAGATCGTTTTCCGCTATCATGGCGAGAATCCGAATGGTTCACTGGATGACATCGCGGGCATTTGCAACGAACGTGGAAACGTACTTGGCATGATGCCTCACCCGGAGCGTGCCGTCCACTCTTGGATGACTTCCGATGACGGACGCCGCATGTTTACCTCGATTCTAAAGACTTGGAGGGAGCAGAACAGTGTCACAACTCACGCATAAAGAACCGACAGCCGAACAAATTGCCGATCAAAAACTGTACAAAGAAATCGGTCTGACTGACGAAGAATATCAGCGTGTCGTAGAAATTCTCGGCCGCAAGCCGAACTGGACGGAGACAGGTCTGTACAGCGTCATGTGGTCGGAGCACTGCTCCTACAAAAATTCCAAGCCTGTCCTGCGTCGTTTCCCGACAAAAGGACCTCGCGTTTTGCAAGGACCAGGGGAAGGTGCGGGTATTGTCGACATCGGGGACAATCAGGCGGTTGTTTTCAAAATCGAAAGCCATAACCACCCATCCGCGATCGAGCCGTACCAAGGGGCTGCGACTGGCGTGGGCGGTATCATCCGTGACGTATTCTCGATGGGCGCGCGTCCGATTGCGCTGCTCAACTCGCTTCGATTCGGGGAGCTCAAGTCTCCTCGCGTCAAATATTTGTTCGAAAACGTCGTTGCAGGTATCGCAGGTTACGGGAACTGCATCGGGATTCCGACTGTGGGTGGCGAAGTGAATTTCGACCCTACGTATGAAGGCAATCCGCTTGTCAACGCCATGTGTGTCGGCTTGATCGACCACGAAAAGATTCAAAAAGGGGTAGCGTCCGGTATCGGCAACCCTGTTATCTACGTTGGCGCAAGTACGGGGCGTGACGGTATTCACGGGGCAACCTTCGCATCCGAGGAGCTCACGGAAGAGTCGGAGAAAAAACGCCCGGCAGTACAAGTTGGCGATCCATTCATGGAAAAGCTCCTGCTGGAAGCGTGCCTGGAGCTGATCGATACGGGTATTGTTGTCGGGATTCAGGACATGGGAGCGGCTGGCTTGACGAGCTCCAGCTCCGAGATGGCGTCCAAGGCAGGGAACGGAATCGAGATGAATCTGGATCTGGTGCCACAGCGCGAAGCTGGCATGTCTGCATACGAAATGATGCTGTCTGAGTCTCAGGAGCGTATGCTCGTCGTCGTGGAAAAAGGCAAAGAGGCAGAAGCGATTGCGATTTTTGACAAATGGGGTTTGGCGTCCGCTGTCGTGGGCAAAGTAACCGAAGACAGCAAGCTGCGCCTGTTGCACCAAGGTGAAGTAGTAGCAGAGGTGCCAGTAGACAGCTTGGCAGACGACGCACCTGTGTACCATCGTCCATCTTCGGTACCTGCTTACTACGAAGCAAACGCGAATGTAGATGTGTTGGCAGCCATCCAAGAACCGAAAGATCTGAATGGTACGCTGAAAAGCTTGCTGGCTCAGCCAACAGTGGCGAATAAAGCGTGGGTATACGAGCAATACGATCACATCGTGCGTGCAAACACAGCTGTAAAGCCTGGTTCTGACGCGGCTGTTGTGATGGTGCGCGGTACTCGCAAGGCTCTTGCCATGAGTACCGACTGCAACGGTCGCTATGTGTACCTCGATCCAAAAGTGGGCGGTGCCATTGCGGTTGCAGAATCTGCACGCAACGTCGTCTGCTCCGGTGCAGAGCCGCTGGCGATTACGGACTGCCTGAACTTCGGAAGTCCGGAAAAGCCTGAGGTGTTCTGGCAATTTGAAAAATCGTGCGAGGGCATGAGCGAGGCGTGCGTAGCACTCGATGCTCCGGTCATCGGCGGAAACGTATCTTTTTACAATGAACGCAGCGGTGACGCGATCTATCCAACCCCAACGGTGGGAATGGTCGGCTTGATCACCGATGTTGACCATATTACGACCCAGGATTTCAAAAACGAAGGCGACGCGATCATCCTGTTGGGCGAGACATTCGCTGAACTGGGCGGCAGTGAGTATCAAAAGATGGCTACGGGCAGCATTTCCGGACGTCCTCCGCAAATCGATCTGACCAAGGAAGCGGCAGTACAAAAGCTGGTTCTCACAGCGATTCGCCAAGGTCTGGTGAACTCTGCACACGATCTGTCCGAAGGTGGCCTGGGTGTCGCGCTGGCTGAATCTTGCTTCGGCAAAGGCTTCGGTGCACAGGTGGCTCTTACGTCCGAGCTGCGTGCTGACGTGCTCTTGTTCAGTGAATCTCAATCTCGTATCTTGCTCAGTGCTTCCAAAGAGCAAGCGGCGGCGATTCTCGCATTGGCAGGTGAACATGGCGTACCTGCTGAAAACATCGGTACGGTCGGCGGCGATCGTCTGGTAGTGAACGTGAACGGTACAGAAGCGATCAACGCTTCGACTCAAGAGGTGAAAGCAGCCTGGAAGGATGCGATTCCATGTTTGATCGGCTAATCTGGGACAAATTGAATGAAGAATGCGGCGTCTTTGGCATCTACAACCACAAAGAAGCATCCCAATTGACCTACCTGGGTCTGCATGCCCTTCAGCATCGCGGTCAGGAGAGCGCAGGCATCTGCGCCTCCGACGGCGAGAAATGGTATAAGCACCGCGGAATGGGTCTCGTGTCAGAGGCTTTTGGCAAGGGCGATTTGGAGAAGTTCAGCGGTCATATTGCGATTGGTCATACCCGTTATACGACTGCTGGTTCGAGCAAGATTGAAAATGCCCAACCACTCTTCTTCCGCTATGCACAAGGCAGCATGGCAGTTGCCCATAACGGGAATCTCGTGAATGCCGCCGTGCTTAGAAAAGAGCTGGAAGCAAAAGGCTCCATTTTCCAGACGACCAGTGACACAGAAGTGATCGCGCATCTGATCGCCCGCTCTGAGAGCAAGGATTTGCCGGGAGCGGTAAAGGACGCTCTGCAATACATCAAAGGAGCGTATGCACTTCTCGTCATGAACGAGAAGCAGCTCGTGATTGCTCTTGATCCGAATGGCTTGCGTCCGCTGTCATTGGGACGACTCGGAGATGCGATCACTGTCGCGTCCGAGACTTGTGCGTTCGATATCATTGGCGCGCAGTATTGGCGTGACGTGCAGCCGGGCGAGCTGATCGTCATCGACAAGGATGGCATTACCGAAAGCAAGTTTACGGAAACAACACAGCGTTCGATTTGTACGTTTGAATACATTTATTTTGCCCGACCAGACAGTGACATCGACGGAATCAACGTCCACATGGCGCGCAAACGTCTGGGCAAGCAACTGGCATTGGAATCCTCGATTGATGCTGATGTCGTCACAGGTGTACCGGATTCCAGTATCTCTGCTGCTATCGGATTTGCAGAAGCGACAGGAATTCCGTATGAAATCGGCTTGATCAAAAACCGCTATGTCGGACGTACCTTCATTCAGCCGAGTCAGGAGCTGCGCGAGCGCGCTGTCTATCTCAAGCTGTCTGCCGTTCGCAAGGTAGTAGAAGGCAAGCGCGTCGTCATGATTGACGACTCCATTGTCCGCGGTACGACGAGTAATCGAATCGTCCGCATGCTGCGTGAGGCTGGCGCCAAAGAAGTGCATGTGCGTATCAGCTCTCCGCCCGTTATGAATTCTTGCTTTTACGGCATCGACACCTCGTCGCGTGAGGAACTGATTGCGGCGACCAAATCCGTAGAGGAAATTCGTCAAATCATTGAGGCTGATTCGCTGTCGTTCTTGTCTGTTGAAGGAATGATCGATGCGATTGGCCGCACCGATTCGGCTCCCAATAGAGGACACTGCCTCGCATGCTTTAACGGAGAATATCCGACAGAGATTGAGTTCGAAGAAGCGCTACCTGCGCTCAAATGCTAATACAAGCACCTCTTGCTAGGGGGAGAAACGATGAGTGAAGCATATAAACAAGCTGGCGTAGACATCGATGCGGGCAACGAAGCCGTCGAACGCATGAAAAAGCACGTCAAACGAACCTTCCGCCCGGAAGTTATGACTGATTTGGGCGGGTTCGGAGCACTGTTTCGCCTGGATACCAAAAAATACGAGAAACCGATTCTCGTTTCTGGCACAGATGGAGTAGGAACCAAGCTGAAGCTCGCATTTGCCATGGACAAACACGATACAATCGGCATCGATGCTGTCGCCATGTGCGTCAATGACGTTGTGGTTCAAGGGGCAGAGCCGCTCTTTTTCCTCGATTATCTGGCAGTAGACAAGGTCATTCCGGAAAAAATTGAAGCGATTGTCAAAGGGATCGCGGAAGGCTGCTCCCAGTCCGGCTGCTCTCTGATTGGCGGGGAGACTGCCGAAATGCCTGGCATGTACGCAGAAGGCGAATACGACATCGCGGGCTTTACCGTAGGTGTGGTGGACGAGAGCAAAATGATTACAGGAGCGTCCGTGGCGGCAGGCGATGTACTGATCGGTCTGGCTTCCAGCGGCGTGCACAGCAACGGCTTCTCGCTCGTTCGCAAGGTTCTTTTGGCAGACAAAGGTATGTCCCTGCATGATCATGTTGACGTATTGGGCAAAAAGCTCGGCGAAGAGCTGCTGACACCGACCCGCATTTATGTAAAGCAAGTGTTATCCGTTCTGGAGTCCCATGAAGTGAAAGCTCTGGCACACATCACAGGCGGCGGCTTTACTGAAAACATTCCGCGCGTACTTCCAGAAGGAATGCAGGCTGTGATCAACGTTGGTTCCTGGCCGGTGCTGCCGATCTTCGAGCTGGTACAAGAGGCTGGTAACATCTCTTATCCGGATATGTACAAAACGTTCAACATGGGCATTGGCATGATGCTCGTCGTGAAGCCGGAAGACGCAGTGAGTGTTATGGAAAAGCTGCAAGAGCTGGGAGAACAGGCGTATTTGATCGGACATATTCAAGCGGGAGAGCGCAAAGTCGTATACAACGGGGTGGAATGGTGAGAAAGCTGGCCATTTTCGCCTCAGGCAGCGGCTCCAACTTTGAAGCGATCGTGCAGGCTGTACAGGAAGGCAAGCTCACAGGTGTAGAAGTTGCCTTGCTCGTGTGCGACAAGCCCGGCGCCAAGGTTTTGGAACGGGCAGAGCGTTTAGGGATCGACGCCTTTGTTTTTCAACCGAAGGAGTATGCAGACAAGGCGGCTTTTGAGCAGGAAATAGTGGCACAGCTCCAAAAACGCGATATATCGCTGGTTGTGCTGGCAGGCTACATGCGGTTGGTGGGCGACACCCTTTTGTCTTACTACGAAGGAAAAATCATCAATCTGCATCCATCGCTTTTGCCTGCTTTCCCAGGAAAAGACGCGATTGGTCAGGCACTCGCATACGGGGTAAAGATAACGGGGGTAACGGTACATCTGGTTGATGCTGGTCTGGATACAGGGCCGATCATTGCCCAGATTCCCGTAGCAGTGCAAGAAGCAGATACGGCTGAGACTTTGGCGGCTCGCATCCATGCCGTGGAGCATGAGCTTTTGGTGAAGGTCATTGGCCTTTTGGTGGACGAAAGAGTAAAGCTTGAGGGACGGCTTGTCCAGCTGACGTAAACCGAGAGAATAAGAAGAAACCGACATCCATTTCTGATGTCGGTTTTTTTGCAATCGGTTTTAGAAATATTTTTTCCTCCAAAAAAGGAGGGCTGTTACTGAGGTAATGGTGGTGCACATGATCATAATGATCGTAAATGCGTATGGATGATCCTGAAAAGGAAGCGCGACGTTCATCCCGTAAAAGGTGCCGATCACCATAGGTAATGTGATAACGATGGTAATGGCGGTCAACAGCTTTAATACGCGATTCAGATTGTTGGAGATGACAGAGCCAAAGCCATTCATGATGTTCCCTAAAATGGCCGTATAGATTTCCGTCATTTTGATAGCCTGCTTGGTTTCGATTTTTACTTCTTCCAGCAGCTCCTTATCTTCTTCGTACATTTTCAAATAACTGCCGCTCCGAAGCAGGGAGATCAACAGACTGTTCGTTTCCAGGGACGTCGAAAAATAAACGAGGCTTTTCTGCAATTCAAGCAAGGTAAGCAGTTCATTGTTTTTCGTCGATTGTCGCAACGATTTTTCCAGCATTTCTGTCTGTTTGTTGATTTTTTTCAAGTACTGCAAATAATAGTGGGATGCATTTGATAAAATTTGCAGAACGAACCGGTTTCGCATGTGCGTGTGAAAGCTTTTCACTTTTCCTTGGACGAACTCATTCATGACAGCCGTTTCTACCAGGCAAACGGTTAAGATATAATCTTCCATCACCATGATTCCCAGCGGAACCGTCGTGTAGTTGTCCTTCGTCCCTTCCTTCGTGGAGATCGGGATGTCCACGTAGAGCATCACGCGGTTGCCGTCCTTATCGATCCGTCCTATTTCTTCGTCATCAAGGGCATCCTGCAAAAAATGAAGGTCAATCGACAACTCCCTGACGACTTGTTGCTTTTCTTGCTCAGAAGGATCGGTCAGATGGATCCAGCAGCCTTTTTCAAATTGATGCCGTTCTTCTATTTTTCCCATGGCATTCGTTTTGTAAATGTTCAACATGGTTTTCTCATCCTTTCGCAAATAAGGATCGGAGGGATACGACCATGTTGCGCAAGCATGTGTACTTAAACATACTTACATACACTCGTCCCATAAAAAGGGAGAATGTCAAATAAGGTATGGGGAACATGCCGCAGCGCCACAAGGCCGGAAAATTCTCCGTACACAATACTGATTGCAGTTATTCATTCGGCAACTTGGACTACTGTCCATAAAAACGTTCCCCCCTTTCGATAATAAAAACCCTCTAGCGGGAATCTAGAGGGTTAGAAAAGTGCACAAAATAACACCACTTTTTCTCCCCCTGCAAGAGCTTTGGCACTATACAACGTAAAGGAAACATTCCTTAGCCACCTTAAGAAAAGCCTTAGTTCGGCAGTTCCTGTTCTACCCATTGGCATCTTTCGATATTTCCGGGCAGTGGCCTATGTTTGTATAGGAGCCTCACCTAACGAGGATGAATGATTGACTTTGTCATCTTATTCCTGTCACCAGTATTTGTCAATCATGTTTTCTCGTCCTACATGCATGTTATTCATGTCCTTTCATACGGTGTCGGCTTCTAACTATGACCGACTCACCCTATTTTGCTGCAATTCTTCTTCCGCGAATCATGACAAACCAAATCAACTCTTGTGACATACAGTAAGAGAGGGATATTCCCACAAAGGGAGGGGCAGACTTGAGCGGAGATTTTGTTTCGAACTTGCTCGATAAGCTAAGCCAAAAAACAGGGCGGCAATGGACGCTTAACGATATTATGAAGCTAGCGGAAAAAATGCCGAAGGGCGGAGCGAACGTAGATTCACTGCTCGATGAGCTGGGCAACATGGGATTCGAGGTGCCAGAGGAGACGAAAGAGCGCGTCAGGGATCGTGTAAAGGACGGCCAATCCATCTCCATGGAAGAGTTAGGGAATTTAATGCCCAAAGAAGTAAAGGCGAAGAGCCGCAAGTCGAAGAAGCCGATCAAGCCAATCAGGGCGACTGCCAAAAGCAAATCAGCCCCGCTGTCAGATCGCATCAAAAAGCTATCAGGCAAAGGCAAGAAAAAACGATAACTTCATCAAAGCAAATGCAGGTGTATGCAGTCGCAAGTGCCGAACAGGCATGGGCGGCTGCGTTTGTTTTTCTGACGAAGTTATTGATAATAGCGTACGATTATTTTATAATATATAAGTAATGTTCGTGTTTTGGTCGATAGTTACTCATGTTTTCACTAAAATTCAGGAGGTTCTATCCGTGAGTGTGAAAAAAGCGTTGATCAGCGTTTCTGACAAGACAGGATTGATTCCGTTTGCCCGTCGATTGGTAGCCGCCGGGGTACAGATCATTTCTACCGGGGGTACGGCTTCTCTTTTAAAAGCAGAGGGAGTTCCCGTCATTGGCATTTCTGAAGTGACTGGATTTCCAGAAATTTTGGACGGTCGCGTCAAAACGTTGCATCCCAATATCCACAGCGGCCTCTTGGCTGTAAGGGACAGTGAAGCACATGTGCAGCAACTAAAAGACCTTGGGATTGAAACCATTGATCTGGTTGTCGTGAACCTGTATCCTTTCAAGGAAACGATCGCGAAGCCAGACGTGACATATGAAGATGCCATTGAGAATATTGATATTGGTGGACCAACGATGCTGCGTTCTGCTGCGAAAAATCACGCGTTCGTCAGTGTAGTGGTCGATGCAGCCGATTATGAAAAAGTAGCAGAAGAAATTGAAGCAAATGGCGATACTACGCTAGAAACTCGTCGCAAGCTGGCTGCAAAAGTTTTCCGTCATACAGCCGCCTATGATGCCTTGATCTCTCGCTATTTGAGTGAGCAGGTGGGCGAACTGTTGCCTGAGAGCTACACGGTGACTTACGAGAAAGCACAGGATTTACGCTACGGGGAAAATCCACATCAACGTGCGGCATTTTACCGTGAGCCGTTATCGGATCAGTTGAGCATCGGGAATGCGAGTCAACTGCAAGGAAAAGAGCTTTCCTATAACAACATCAATGACGCAGATGCAGCGCTGGCGATTGTACGTGAATTCGCTGAACCTGCTGTCGTTGCGATCAAGCACTCCAACCCTTGTGGAGTAGGGATCGGCACTGATATTCGCGCCGCTTACCAAAAAGCGTATGAAGCAGACCCTGTCTCTATTTTCGGTGGGATCGTGGCAGCAAACCGCCCGATTGACCGTGACACTGCACTCGCAATGAAAGAGATTTTCTTGGAAATTATTATCGCACCAGACTTCACCGAAGAGGCATTGGCGGTTCTGGCTGAGAAAAAGAACCTGCGTCTCTTGCGTATTCCTGCGCTGAATGAACCAGGCAAAAAAGTGGACAATCTGTTCCGCGTGGCTCCGGTTGCAGGCGGTGCGCTCATTCAAGACTTCGACTACAAGCAGCTCGAAGAAAACGAGATTCAAGTGGTCACAGACCGCAAGCCTTCGGAAGAGGAACTGGCACAGTTGAAATTCGCCTGGAAGGTCGTCAAGCACGTCAAATCGAATGCGATTCTCTTGGCAAAAGACAATATGACCATCGGCGTGGGTGCAGGCCAGATGAACCGCGTTGGGGCAGCGAAAATCGCCATCGAGCAGGCAGGTGCATTGGCAAGTGGCGCGGTTATGGCCTCGGATGCGTTTTTCCCGATGGGAGATACCGTGGAAGAGGCAGCCAAAGCAGGGATTACCGCTATCATTCAGCCAGGCGGCTCCATTCGCGACCAAGAATCGATTGATGCTTGCAACCGAGCGGGCATCGCGATGATCTTTACCGGCACTCGTCATTTCAAGCACTAAAAGAGGCTATTCGGAGTAACGTTCGCTTTTTTAACACGTACTAAAGAGTGGATTACCTCTCACACAGGAGGAAATACGATGAAAATATTAGTGGTCGGCGGCGGCGGTCGAGAACACACGATTGCCTGGAAGCTGTTGCAGAGCTCTAAAGTAACCAAGGTATACTGTGCGCCAGGAAATGGGGGCACAGCCCAAATCGCTCAAAACGTACCGATTGGCGTCCATGATTTTGCTGCACTGGCTCAATTCGTCAAAGATGAGGGAATTGATCTGACTGTCGTTGGCCCGGAAGATCCTTTGCTGGCGGGGATTGTGGACTTTTTCCAGGAGCGCAACCTGCCGATCTATGGCCCGAATCAAAAAGCGGCAATGATCGAGGGCAGCAAGTCTTTTGCGAAAAGTCTAATGAAACGCTACGAGATTCCGACGTCTGCCTATGAATCGTTCCTGGATTACGAATCGGCGAGTGCGTACGTGAGAGAGCAGGGAGCTCCTATCGTTGTCAAAGCGGACGGCTTGGCAGCGGGGAAAGGAGTCGTTGTCGCAGAGACGGTGGAGGAAGCGGAAGAGGCACTCCGTCAAATCATGCAGGAAAGCGTCTTTGGAGAAGCAGGGGCGCGCGTGGTCATTGAGGAGTGTATGTTCGGCGAGGAGCTGTCGCTGCTGTCTTTCGTCGATGGAGAGACGGTTAAGCCGATGATTACCTCCCAGGATCATAAGCGAATTTTCAATAATGACCGCGGTCCCAATACAGGCGGCATGGGAACATACGCCCCGGTACCGCAAATGTCTGCTGAGCTGGTAGACGAGATCGTCAAAACGATTGTCCAGCCGATGGCATCAGGGATGGCCAAGGATGGCATTCCGTTCAAAGGCATTCTCTACACAGGTCTGATGATTACGGAGCAAGGACCAAAAGTCGTGGAGTTCAATGCGCGTTTTGGCGATCCAGAGACACAGGTGCTCTTGCCGTTGCTCGAAACAGATTTGCTTGATATTTTTGTCGGAACGGTCAATGGCGAGCTCGATGCAGTCGATGTGACATGGCAAAAAGGAAGTGCTGTTTGTGTCGTCATGGCAGCGCCGGGTTATCCGGGAGAATATCCAAAGGGTGCGTTGATCCAGGGACTGGGTCAGGCAAACGAGGGAGCTACGGTGTTTCACGCAGGTACGAAGGAAACCGAGGAAGGCATCGTGACGAGCGGTGGCCGTGTGCTTGGCGTTGTGGCAACAGGAGCGGATTTGGCGCAGGCGCGTGACACAGCGTATGCGAAGGTCCAAGGGATCTCGTTTGATGGGGCGCAGTATCGCACGGATATTGCGGCACGCGCGATGAAGTATCAGCAGAAGTCGTAACAGCAAAAGAAACTGTTCCTTAGTAGGAATTTCTACTAGGGAACAGTTTTTTTTTTAACAAGTGAGTTCATATTAGCGTCAAATTATTGATTAAAACTTCTTGCTTATATAACTTAATTTTCCAAAAAATACAAAGTCTATTTACCGAAAGTAGAGAATGTAGTATAAATATATATGGTAATATATAGGGTATTTACCAATAATATAATTTAAATACAGGGGGTGGAAGGTTGAATACTACAAAATGTAGTATCAACTGAATTTATGTTTAAGAATCAAAGATGGATAACCGTTTTTATGGTCATCGCATTGTTATTCGGAAATGCTTCTAGTATTTTTGCAAAGGCGAGCGATAAGAATGACGACTATATTCAGCGAAGTGAAATTGAGCAGTATATAGACATATTGTCAGATGAGGGTACAGAAGATTCCGTAGAATTGAGTGATAAATTAAAAGAATATTTGGCAGATAACGAAGATTACTTGTTTGAAGAGATTGTTTCAATTGTTGATGAGTATGCAGATAATACAACGCAGTCTGAGAACAACGATCATAATATGATGGATATAGATCAAGAAGATTTACAGAGGGACTTTGAGCGTATAGATGCGCTTGCTAAAGAATATTATGATTACTATCAGATCCACAATGAATTCCCAGAAGAGGTGGAGATCAGAAGTATAACGACGAGCCACGCTCTAACAGTATTAGAAGAGATTGGAATTAAAATAACCGAGAAACAGTTACTTAAACGCTTAGCAGCATTGGGAGTTATTGCTGCGATTGATGGCCCAATACCTGTTGGGGATTTTATAGCTCTTGTTACAGGAGCGGTAATAACAGGTGAATTTGTAGGTGATTATGTTGCAAACCAAGGAGCCCTTGCTAAGGAAATAGGCGAGTATTTTGGTAGAGCCTTTATTAAAGTTGTGACTAAAAGTGTTACAATGAGTGAAGAAGTTGAATATCAAATAAAAAAGAAAAAAGTAAAACATTTTGCAGCAAAATTAAATTCTGATGGTGGAATATTTGTAGAAGAACCACTAACTCTCAGACAGGCTCAATTAGAAGCTACAAGGGGAAAAGATACGTTTAGCGTAAGTAGAAAAGATGCCGAAAATGTAGTCACTCAAACGAACTATAGAAAAGTTTATGAAGATCCTCATTTTATAGATGGTGAGGGAAGGCTCATGATTGCTAATCTTCCTCATTTCCATTTAATAAAGAAGATTGACGGTGAATGGAAAAGAGTGAGAGGTCATCATTTCTTTTCTTGGTAGGCAAATATTCTTTATGTGGCGTAACATATTTTTGTTACGCCCTTACTTGCTATTATCGCTAAAAGCGAGGAGATATAATGAAATTAAGAGTTATTGAACTTGAAACTTTTTTTGTTGTGGGCAAAGTGCTAGACGATGAATTCGATTGGGAGGGTTTTATTGAATCACCCGATCCATTATTCTCAGAAATTGCAAGTAGTGTGGAATTTCCTGTATTTTATGAGGTCTGGGACCAAGAGTCAGAAAATGTTGTGATTGGAATAAGAGTAAATACAATCACTCGTGTCCCCGAAAATTGTGTGGTGGTGAATATTCCCTCTGGCACATATGCTTTAATTCATATGAGTCAATCAGATTTTGAACATGATATGTTTGCAATGACGAATTATGAGACTAGTGATCGGATTGAATTTAGAACCTTTAATATAAGAAATGGCTCCCTAAATGGTATGCATTTTTATCGACCAGTTGAGTACAAAGAAGATGTATTGAACATTCGTAGCATACCTGTTCTTTCTAATGAAGTGTCAACCCAATTAAGAGAGAAGTACATACATACATTCTTTAACGTCAGCGGTGATTGTGTAAGCAATTTTTTTTATAAACGGTACGTCAAGCTAGACAAAGGTTATTTATGGCAATTTCTTAAGAGAGAGAGAGCCACAGGGTTAACCATCTCAGAAGTAAATGATTATCTTGATGACAAAGAAGAAGTATTATTTTTCTGGGACTCTGCTAGTTTGGTTGGGAGAGACTTTACCCGAAATAAAGTATTCAAGCTAGGTACCAAGCGATTATTAGAATCATATACACGATTTACTTTTGATTTGTATATTTTTGACTCTATTTTGAACTGGACGATTATTTTTCAGCATGAACCAGATACGGAAGGTTACAAATGTTTTCTGATCACTAGTCCATAGATTTTGAGCGAGAAGGAGATGCTCCCTTAAAGAAATATCTCTATAGGGAGCATCTTTTTTCTGAAAAAATACAGTTGTGTTAGTATGGGCTATCTTGCATGGCATGGGATCGTTGATGATGAATGGAAGAATAGCAGGAGGACAAGAGCGGGTCAAAATGCTCGTCGTCCAACATGCCAGACAAACTCTCGCTACACTTAGGCATACCGCAAAACTAGAATAATAAGCTTCTCTTACATGCCCATGTTTTCACTCGCAACCGCCGCCTTTTTCGCTTTGGCCGCAGCCAGCTGCGAAAGGAAATAAACGATGAGGAACAGCAGCAAGCACGCTGCCGACCAGCGGTACATGACAGAGTAGCTCGAATGTGTCGCAATGACACCGAGGAGCACAGAGCCGACCGCGATCCCCAAATCGATGGAATTAAAGAACAGTCCGTTCGCCATGCCGCGTTGCTCAGGTGTGACGACCTTCACCATCCACGCCTGGATAGATGGCTGAATCATGCCATAGCCTAGCCCGTAGAAGGCAGCAGAGACGAGAAGCAAGGACTCTGTCGTTGTTAGGGACAGGAGCAAGAGGCTGATCCCGACGAAAATCGCACCGGGAGGCAGGACGGCAATGTGCCCTTTGCGATCGTACAGCTTGCCGGAAAACGGACGAATCAACACCATCGCCAGTGCATTTGCAAGGAAAAACCAGCCGACATTCTCAATGTGGGCTTCTTTCCCGTACAAGGCCAAAAAGCTGAGAATCCCGCCATACGTAATAGACAAACAAAAATTCAGTCCAGCTGGAAGCAGCAGCTTTTTATCATAAAAACGGCGAATGCCTGTGACCGTTTGTGCGTTCCCGGACGACACAGGAAGCTGATTGTAGGCGCGGATAAAATGCATTAACGGAAAAATAATGGCAACCAGCAACACGAGAACCATAAGCATCGATCCGAATCCAAACCAATTCAACAGGCCAAGTCCAATCAACGGGCCGAGTGCCATTGCCAAGCTGGTCGATAAGCCGAAATACCCCATGCCTTCACCGATCCGTTTGGCAGGAATCACATTGGAAACAATCGTCGGAAAGGTCGTACTGCCCATTCCAAAACCGATGCCGACCAAGATTCGCAACAGCAGAAAGAAAACAATGCTTCCTGCCCAGTAATAGCCTGCGCTAAATATCGCGACGAATCCAAGTGCTACAATCGCCAAGATCTTACTGCTTTTCGTTTTCAATGCTTCCCCGGTAAACACCCTTGCGATCACTGCTGCAAGTGAAAACAAGCTAATGACCAGGCTGACGACAAAATCATTGGCCTGATACGCTTCCTTCACATAGGCAGGGAATGTAGGTGTCTGCATTTGCACAGTGAGAAACAACAACAAATTGCATACAGTTAACAGGACAAAATCTCTCGTCCACAGTCTCTCTCTACTCTCTCCCAATGCTGTCACTCCTAGTCCGTCGTTTTTCTATTGATGTTCTCGTTAATCTCCAGCAAGATTTCTCGCAAGAAGACCAGCTTTTCAGGAGATATCCCTTCCAGAATGTCTGCAACGGCACGAGCCTCTACAGGAATCGCCTGCTCAATCCATTCCCGTCCTTTCGGGGAAAGGGTAATGATGTAGGCGCGTCGGTCTTGTTCGCTCAAAGTCTTTTCGATAAAGCCTTTTTTGGCGAGTGTGTCCAAAATGCGTGTCATGGAAGGCTGATCCTTGGCAGAGCGCTGGGCCAGCTCTTTTTGATTGATGCCCTCTTCTTCTCGTAGCCGATACAGGACGGCAAACTGCTCCGTGGTCAAATCAAAATCCTTTAAAAAAAGGGAAACATAATGAATCATTCTCCGGTATGTATTTCCGATAAGAAATCCAACCGGTTCTTTTTGCCAATGATCGATCAGGGGAATGACCCTCTTTCGTTCAAAAATGCTTGCAATGACAATTATATGTATAACAAGTAATTATGTAAATGGGAAAAAGTGAGATGATTACGCGTTGTGAATTCCCGAAAACGATTCGCTGCTAGGGAAAAGCCCGTTACATTTTCATCGAATGTAACGGGCTTTTCGTCTAGCTGTCTATTATTGGCGATATCTTCCTCTCTTTCGCGATGAGCGGAAGAAATAGTATCCCATCACGGCGATGACGCCAATGATCGTGGCAATGACAAAAAAGTTATGCGACATCCATTCATACATCTGGGAGCCGACAAGCATATGCAGTGCCTCCTCTCCTTACTTGTACGTGGGGTAGCGAGTGTTGCTGTTGTTATTTTCTTGGGAGCGAAAAGAGATGAACTCCCTTGCCGCCGTTTCGAGAAGTTGATCCTCGGGGGTAAGCTTCGCCTTTTGCTGATTGTCGATTGGTTGTTTCTCCTGGTTCGCTGAGAATTGTGGGCTTGCAGAATACTGTATGTTTGCCTTATTCGTTGGCGCTGGAGTGTTGCTCGCATCATCTTGGATAGTGTCTGAGCCTTTGATAGGGGCAATATTCATGGAGCGGGTAAACTGGTTGACCGCCATCTCCACGCCTTTTTTCTTGAGCTGGTCCATCATGCCCTGCATGCCAACTCCTTTTGCAGAATTAATGCCCAGTGCGGCGAATGTGGGACAAAAACGCGTCACCCCTTCTGCTACCCTCATTGCGGAGAACCCCATTAAAAACCAAGGAGTCTTATAGGGGCGGCGGCTCATTTTTCCGATACCGTATGCCAAGCCTAACAAACCGCCGGTAATGCGAAGCATAGCATCAGTCGTACCTACGTTTCTTTGCATGAGATATACCCTCCTGTCGCAATTACATCTATTCCATAGTGTGTAGTAAAGGGGGACAAGAGACCCGTGGGAATTGTTACTACCAACTGCACAGCTTGCAGGGGAATGATTGAGGGGCGGCGAAGCTGTAGAAAGCGATGAACGACCGTTCATTTTTAAAAAAACATCGGCAGACCAGCGAGGAGAGGAAGAAATGATGCGTGTACGTGCTCTATCAGACCGTGATTACTTGAACATGATTCGCGTGAGTAGACGTCAGGCACCGGCAAGCCTCTGGATAAAAGGCGCAAGCGTTCTGAATGTGTATACAAAAGAATGGCAAGAGCATCACGTCGTAGTGGCAGGAGAACGTATTGCTTATGTAGGAGAAAAAGAGCCGTTGGTCGATGACCAGACCGTGATCATGGAGGCGGCTGGGCAGTATCTCGTGCCGGGTTACATCGAGCCACACGCGCATCCGTTTCAATGGTATAACCCATACACGTTGGCTGACTTTGCTCTGCAAACGGGAACCACTGGAATGATGTCGGACTCACTGATGCTCATGCATCTGCCTTTTTCGCAAACGGCAGCGATCATGGATTCTCTGGCAGCACATCCCGTAAAGCAGTTTTTCTGGGGCAGACTTGATCCGCAGACAGGAAAAGCTCATCCGGCGTTCACCAAGGAAAAATTGGCGCAAATGCTCGAGCATCCACGAGTAATCCAGGGAGGAGAGTTGACGAATTGGGGCGGTGTTTTACAAGAGGATGAAACGCTGCTTTTTGGTTTGAAGCATACGCGAGATTTGGGCAAAAGGATGGAGGGGCATCATCCGGGAGCTTCTAACGAGACCTTGAACATTGCCGCAGCAGCCGGTGTAACAGCTTGTCATGAGGCCATCACTGCAGCCGATTTGTTGTCGCGTATCCGTTTAGGCATGTATGCAACATTGCGCCATTCCGCCATTCGCCCTGATCTGCCGGAGCTGGTGAAAGGGTGGCTTGCGCTGGGGGTGCCGTGGTCATCACGGATGATGCTGACATCGGATGGAAGCACGCCGCCGATGCATCGAGACGGGTTCATGGATAGTACGATCCGTGTGGCCATTGAAGCGGGAATGCCGCCAGAGGAAGCGTATATCATGGCGACGTTGAACCCGGCTGTCTATTATGGGCTGGACGCGGAGATCGGAGGAATTGCTCCGGGCCGAATCGCGGATATGCTGTTGTTGCCTGCAAAAGATCAGCCGACACCCTCCATCGTAATTGCGAATGGACAACGGGCGGCAGAAAAGGGAACCTTGCTTGTCCCAACCGTACAACCACAATGGGAGGAAGCTTCTTTACGTTTGACAGATCCATTGAAAAAGCGGACGCATCCCGATTGGTTCCGCCTGCGGCCAGATGAAGACGGGAAGGTCCCTGTGATACAGATGCTGAATGCCGTTATCACGCGGCTGTCGCTAGAGGACATGCCCGTTGATCAGGATGGATACGTATCCTTGCAGCATGATCCGCAGTTGGCGTTGATCGCCATCATTGATGCGACTGGCGGTAACCGAACATTGGCAGTACTTCATGGCTTCGGTGAGCATCTTGAAGGGTTGGCCAGCACCTATTCAGCGTCTGGCGATTGGATCGTAATCGGACGAGATCCCCAAGCGATGGCACAAGCGCTGGAGCGTACTCGGGAAATAAAAGGCGGAATCGTCCTGATCGATGAAGGAAAAATCACTTGCGAATGCCCATTGCCTCTTGCTGGAAAATTCTCCTCTGCGCCGATGGAGGAAGTGATCAGCATGGGTGAAAATTTGGTAAGTCAGCTCCGTTCCAAAGGCCATGTCCATCTCGATCCCATTTATTCGCTTTTGTTTTTTACGGCTACCCACTTGCCGTATGCACGTCTCACGGCAACAGGCATTGTCGACGTTAAGAGTGGGCAAATCGTCGTTCCGGCACTCCCTCTTTCCTGAGAGGGGGTTATTTTTTATTTGTGCATCAATGATATATGTACATAAAATATATTTTACTTCTTGTAAATTATCAGATTTATTTTAAAATAAAAACATCCAAGCCTCATCTAACTTTGTCCCCGTAGATCATTGTTTTTGAAAGTCGCAACCTGGCTAGCAAGGTAGATGGATTGGGAAACGAAAACAAAGAATGATAAAAGGGGGATTCATTCTGCATGAAAAAACGTTATGTCGGGGTTTTATCTGCGGTATTGGCTGCGAGTATGGCATTAACAGGTTGCGCAGGAAACAGCAATTCAAGCGGCGGAAGTAACGCAAGCGGGGGGCAAAGTCAGCCAGCTCCAGGCAACAGTGGTGGCGGAACGACCGAGGGGGGCCTCATCAAGATTGCCACACAATCCCCGCTGTCCGGGAGCAATTCCGCTGTGGGAGATGCGATTAAGACAGGCGCAGGTTACGCTCTCGAACAGCGCAAGGAAGAGTTTAAAGCACTTGGCTTTGATCTCCAGCTTTTCCCTCAGGATGATCAAGGCGACCCGAAAATCGGGGTATCCAATGCGGAGATGCTCATCTCTGATCCTGATGTATACGGTGTAGTTGGGCACTATAACACAGGTGTTGCGATTCCATCGTCTGTGAAGTACGAGGAAGGCAAGCTGGTCATGGTATCCCCAGCAAATACAGGGGTGAAGCTCACGGAGGAAGGCAAGAAAACCGTCCATCGAATTTGTGCTCGCGATGACGCGCAAGGACCAAAGGCTGCTCTTTATGCAAAAAATACACTTGGTGTAAAAACGGCCTATATTATCCATGATAAGACAGCATACGGCCAAGGTCTGAGTGATCAAGTGAAGCTGCAATTCGAAAAGGACGGGGTACAAATCCTTGGCTTCGAGGGCATTACCCAGGGCGAAAAGGACTACAGCGCGGTACTTAACCAGGTAACGGTGAAAAACCCGGACATCATCTTTTTCGGCGGCCTTTATCCAGAAGGTGGAATTTTGATCAAGCAAGCTCGTGAAAAAGGATTTAAGGGTTATTTTATGGGTGGCGACGGCTTGGATTCTTCTGATATGATAAAAATAGCCGGTGATGCTGTCGAAGGTGTTGTCTTTACGTCAGTAGCAGGAGACGTAACACAAACCGAAGAGGGCAAGAAATGGGCTGAAGAGTACAAGAAAGCCACAAGCAAGCCTCTGGAAACCTATTCCGTCTACGGTTTCGACTCCATGAACGTCATCCTCAATGGTGTCTTGGAAGCTGTCAAAGCAAACGGAGGCAAAAAACCAACCCGCGAGCAAGTCCTCGATGCAGTCCACAAAACCAAAGATTTTCAGGGTCAATTCACCAAAGTTACCTTTGATGAAAAAGGTGACAACACAAATGCAGATGTATTCATTTACAAGTACGACAAGGACAAATCCATTTTCGTAGGCAAGGCCGAGTAATCACACCACAAAACGCGCACACACTCCCATGCCTCATATCAGGATAGGGGGCTGCACGCCGGTGTTGGCCCCTTTTCCACGAGAAAACAAGTCCAGTCAATGGAATGAATGCAGAAAATTTGTACAAGTCTACAAGAGAAATGAGGGATGGGAAAGCATGATCAACATTTTGCCTCAGGTGTTGGTTGACGGATTGACACTTGGATTTATGTACGCAGTCGTGGCTTTAGGCTACACAATGGTTTACGGGATTTTGGAAATTATCAACTTTGCCCATGGAGACATTTTCATGGTCGGAGCCTTTATCGGTACAGAGGTATTATTGATCTCTGATGCGCTAGGGGCACTTGAAGGTATGAATCCATTTGTCGCACTTTTCATAACACTCATAATTGCCATGGTATTAACGGGTGCTTTAGGGGTAGGAATTGAGAGGATTGCCTATCGACCATTGCGTGGAGCACCTCGCCTTGTGCCGTTGATTTCGGCGATTGGCGTATCGTTTTTGCTGCAAGACCTCGTACGTTTTACAGAAGCACTGGCTCGTAATGAGTTTTATTTGAACAGTCCCGCTCTTTTTACAGGTTCGATTCCATTAGGAAGTATTGCTACGATTCCAACAAAAGGATTGATCGTAATTGTAATTGCGATCGTCATGATGATTGCGTTGACGTTGTTTGTGAATAAAACAAAGTGGGGAATCGCCATGCGCGCCGTCGCACAAGACCAGAGTACGGCTTCGCTGATGACCATAAATGTAAACAAAGTAATCATGCTTACGTTTTTGATTGGATCCAGCCTGGGTGGCGCGACAGGTGTTCTGTTTGCGCAAAACTACGGAACGATCGATCCGTATATCGGTTTTATTCTCGGTCTTAAAGCATTTACAGCTGCCGTACTCGGCGGGATTGGGAACCTGCGTGGTGCGATGATCGGTGGCGTACTTCTCGGTCTTCTGGAATCCCTGTCCGGTGCCTTTATGGGGCCGTTGACCAACGGAGCCTTTGGTGCAGAGTACAAAGACGTGTTTGCGTTCAGTATTTTAATTCTCGTGCTTCTCTTCAAGCCGGAAGGACTGTTTGGCGAAGCTGTAAAAGAGAAAGTGTAGGTGAAATAAATGGCAAATCTCGCTTGGAAATCGTTCAAAGGCATTCCGCTCGTATTCACGTTGATCTGGATTGTAGCTTTTTCTGCCGCGTTGTACCTCATGGATAAATCGGTCATCGCGTTTCTCGGCATTCTTTCTTCCATTGTGCTTGTCTATTACACCAATACCTCCAAAACGATCAAAATGGTGATTGGTGCTGTGGTTCTCCTTCTGATCATTCCGTTGGTAGCGGGTGAAAACCGATACTACATGGAAGTAGCTTCACAGGTAGGAATCTATGTAGCGATGGCTTTGGGTTTGAATATCGTAGTAGGCTTTGCTGGTTTGCTTGACTTGGGTTACGTCGCATTTTTTGCTGCTGGGGCTTATGCTTACGCGATTTTCTCGACCTCGCAAGCGAATGAGTTTATTGCAGGGAATCTGTTCCCGCTCTCCGGTGAGTGGTTTTGGCCATTTCTCATAGTCGGCTTGATAGTAGCTGCCGTTTTCGGAATATTGCTAGGATTGCCAGTTCTCAGAGTAAAGGGCGATTACCTCGCGATCGTGACCTTGGGCTTTGGCGAAATCATTCGCATTGTCTTCAACAACTTGGACAAGCCCATCAACATCACCAACGGTCCGCAGGGAATTACGCCGATTCCGTCTCCTGAGCTGTTTGGGATCAAAATGGGGACACCGTTTTACTTTTACTTCATCGTCTTGTTTGTGATTGCCTTTATCGTTTTGGCGAATATACGCTTTGAGCATTCTCGTTTGGGACGTGCATGGATTGCGGTACGTGAAGATGAGCTGGCTGCCCAGTCCATGGGGATTTCCCTGTTGAATACCAAGCTGGCTGCATTTGCATTGGGTGCTTCCTTCGCTGGTGTCGTCGGTGTTATCTTTGCGGCCAAGCAGACGTTTATCGATCCTACTTCCTTTACGCTGATGGAATCAATCGGGATATTGGTCATGGTCATTCTGGGTGGTAGTGGCAGCATTCCAGGCGTTGTGCTTGGTGCCGCTTTTGTCACGATCTTGCAGGTACAGCTGTTAAAAGAATTCTCCAACTTCCTGCACGGTCTGCAAAATGCGGGGATTATCAGTTTGCCGAACCAGCTGGACCCATCCAAGTTCCAGCGACTCATTTTCGGAATTATGCTCATTCTCGTAGCCTTGTATCGCCCTAACGGATTGATTCCGGCCAAACGGAAGAAAAACGATCTCGATGCGATCAAAAATAGCGAGTTTGGCAAAGAAAAGCTGGGGATTCTCGGCAGACTGTCCCAATTGACTTCTGGGAAACAGTCATAGCGGACGAGGAGGGATATGAGCATGGCATTGTTAGAGGCAAAAAATTTAACGAAGCGCTTTGGCGGCTTGGTAGCCAATCAAGACGTTTCGATTGGCATCGAAAAAGGAAGCATTACGGCTGTCATCGGTCCGAATGGGGCCGGAAAAACGACTTTTTTCAATATGATTACCGGATTTTACGAGCCAGATGAGGGAGAAATCCTGCTGAATGGCAAAAGCATCAAGAAGCTTCGTCCTGATCAGATCGCGAGTCGCGGTATCACCCGCACCTTTCAAAACATTCGTCTGTTCAAAGAAATGACGGCATTGGAAAATGTCATGGTGGGTGTGCATAGCCGCTTGTCCGCTGGAATTCTCGGTATCCTGTTCAATTCCAAACGTGTACGCCAGGAGGAAGAGCGGACGCGTGTCGAGGCTTATCAGCTCATGGAGTATGTCGGGATCGCACATATTGCCAATGAAGCAGCAGGAAGTCTGCCTTACGGGCTTCAACGCCGCTTGGAAATTGCCCGGGCGATGGCGACCAATCCGCAAATCATTTTGCTCGATGAACCGGCGGCAGGGATGAATCCTCGCGAGACGGTTGAGATGACGGATTTTATTCGTCGGCTGAAAAAAGAGCTCGATTTGACGATTATCTTGATCGAGCATGATATGAAGCTGGTCATGGGACTCAGCGAATACATTCACGTGTTGGATTACGGGAGAAAAATTGCAGAAGGAACACCCGAACAAATCCGCAACAACCCTAACGTCATTGAGGCCTATCTCGGAAAAAGTGCGTCGGACGTGTCGTAGAAGGAGGAAAATCGATGGCATTGCTAGAGCTGACTAACGTTCATACGTATTACGGCGGCATCCACGCATTAAAAGGATTGAGCATGACGGTAAACGAAGGCGAAGTGGTGACGCTGATTGGTTCCAACGGGGCAGGTAAATCGACCACGTTGAAAACGATATGTGGGCAGACCCGTGCTAAAGAAGGAAAAGTCATCTTTAATGGCAAAGACATTACGCAGATGCGTACACATGATATTGCCTTAGCAGGAATCGCTCACGTCCCGGAAGGCCGCCGCATTTTTCCCAAGCTGACCGTACGCGAGAATTTGGAGATGGGTGCCTTCAGTGTATCCGATAAAAAGGTGATCGAAGAAGGAATCGAGCGCGCCTTTGCTTACTTTCCTCGACTGAAGGAACGGGTTAGTCAAAAAGGTGGCACGATGTCCGGGGGCGAGCAGCAAATGCTGGCGATTGCGCGTGGCCTGATGATGAAACCCAAAATTCTGATGCTCGATGAACCGTCGATGGGATTGGCGCCGATTCTGGTAGAGCAGATTTTTGACATCGTTACGGAGCTGAACAAGGAAGGCATGACGATTCTCTTGGTCGAGCAAAATGCGAATCAGGCGCTGTCTGTCGCGCATCGCGGTTATGTGATTCAGACAGGCGAAATTATTTTGAAAGACGACGCCCAGACATTATTGATGAATCCGCAGGTAAGAGAGGCGTATTTGGCGTAATATTGGCGTAATAGAAACATGAGTACCGATGGAGATTTTTGTCTCCGTCGGTTTTTCATTTGGTCAGCGAGGAGGATGTAGCTTGTTAGATATTAGTCCCCGCTTTGTAGAAGGGAGCGAACCTCTCTATCTACAGCTTTATCGGTATTTTTGTACAGAAATTCAAGGGAGGCGCTTGATCTCCGGGACGCGTCTGCCTTCTGTTCGGGCATTGAGCGGATTTTTGCAAGTGAGTAAAACGACTGTCGAGAGCGCCTATCACCAGCTCATGGCAGAAGGCTACATCGAGAGTCGGGAGCGAAGCGGATTTTATGTGGTCGATGTGGACTGGGATGGGCCAGTGCCTGTACCTGTACCTGCAGGAAAAGGGCAGCAACCAGCAAAAACGGCTTACGTCCAAACACCTCCACCCTCAGCAGTCCCGATCCAATATGATTTTCACCAAGCCCGCGTAGATGCCGAGCATTTTCCTTTTGACCGTTGGCGCAAGTACACCAACCAATGCATGCAGGAAGAAAACAAGCATGTGCTCTACTACGGCGATCGACAAGGTGAGCCGCAGCTGCGGGAGGAGCTCGCACGCTATCTCGGACGAGCTCGGGGCGTACAAGCTACGCCGGAACAAATTGTGATCGGTGCGGGGACGCAGGTGATGATCAGCTTATTGGGATTCTTATTCGGAACACGGGGACAGGCTGTTGCGATGGAAGAGCCGGGCTATCACGGTGTACGTGCCGTGTTTTCCCATTTGGGTTATGATGTGCGCCCAATCAAGCTGGCGGAGGATGGGATTGATGTGGAAGCGCTCAGTGAGAGTCGAGCACAGCTGGTTTATATCACACCGTCTCATCAGGACCCGTCTGGAATTGTCATGCCGTATGCCAAACGGCAAAAGCTGCTGCACTGGGCGAATCAGACGGGGAGCTACATCATGGAGGATGACTACGATGGTGAGTTTCGCTATCATGGCAAGCCGATTCCTTCCCTTCAAGGACTGGATACGCAGGGGCGCGTCATTTATTTGGGGACGTTTTCCAAGGCATTGCTGCCATCGATTCGGATGAGCTATATGGTTTTGCCGCATGCGTTATTAGCGGTATATCAGGAGAAATTGGCGGACTTTGACCAGTCGGCATCGCGTATTCATCAGGAGACGCTGGCCCTGTTCATGAAAAATGGCGATTGGGAGCGGCATATTCGCAAGATGCGGACGCTTTACCGCAAAAAGCATGGGGCGCTGCTTCAGTGCTTGCAGGAACACTTTGGAGCGTACATCCGGATCAAAGGTCAGGATGCCGGGCTGTCCGTGACGGTAGAAGTGAAAAGTGAGAGCACTCCGCAACAGCTGAAGCAAATTGCGGCTTCATCAGGCGTTCGTGTCTATCCAACCGCACACAAATGGATTCATCCGCAGGAAAATGGACTTCCGGCTTTTCAGTTCGGATTCGGGGGGCAGACCATCGAGGAGATTGAGGCTGGCATTCGTCTATTGAAACGTGTATGGGAGCCTTATTTGCACAAGGATATGGGCAAGGCCTAAATGAAGATTAAACTATCCAAGTTAAACAAATGAAAAGCAGCATCCCAAAAAGGGAGTGCTGCTAATAATTTATTAGGGAACGTACTGTTCAGTAACTTTTGTGATGATTCCATTCGTTACTTCAACGTGGAATGGTATCTGATAAGGAATTCCCTTGGATAGCACAAACTTTTTAAAAGTATCGGTGTTTACTGGTTCATTCCAATAGAAATTCCCATCTTTTTGTGTAGAGTTGGTTTGAAGAGTAAACGAAGCCTTTGGAGAAATTTCAAACGTTCTAATTTTAGGACTGCTATTACGAATGTAATATGGCATTGGATAGTCCTCTTTTTCTAATGGATGATCTTGACGATAAGCTTTTACTGCTGCCTCACCGAAAAACCATTGAACATAGTCAAGCGAGACGATTAGTTTTCCGTTTTTCACTTGCAACGTTTTCACATATGCCATTGATTTTTCAATGGTATTTCCGTGTTTATCCTTGCTACTTATTGGAACAATGACTTGGGGAGGAACAGGTGCAACAGTTCCTTGAGGTGAAACTGCATGAGCGTCAGTAATAAACAAAGCACAGAATAACAAAGAAGAAAGCAGCAAATATGTTTTTCTCATAGGGTGTCATTTCCTTTCTAGTTACATGTAACACAATACACAACTAGTAAGACGAAAAACTAACTAGACCGTTTCGCCTCAAGATGAAAAATTTTACATACTATTTCGAGTGAAATGCAGGTGAACGGCTCTGGGCTTACAATTGGAAAACAAGTGAGTCAAAAAAAAGAGAAACCTCCTCTCTTCAGAGTAGACTGATGAACAGGAGGTTTTTCGTGGCAGCTTAAACTAATTTCAAGACATTCGATACCCTAACTGAGCAGACATCGCACGTACCGTCGCTAGCGTTTCTTGTAAAATCTCTTCTTTTTTCGGCATCACGCGGTCAGTGGGACCGATGACACTGACGGATGCAGTTACGTGTCCAGTTGAATCAAAAATCGGGGCGGCGATACCGGTCACGCCTGTATTGCGTCGATTTGAGCTAATTTCATAGCCCCGCTCGCGGATCGTCACCAAGTCCTCTTTGATTTGATCGACCGAGGTGTACGAATGAGGCGTGTAGCTTTTCAGTGGGTGTTCCTGCAAAATCTCATCCTGAAACTCCTCCGGCTGATAGGCGAGCAAAACCCTCGCAGCGGAGGTAGAGTAAAGAGGAAAACGCCGGAAGGATTCTACGGTAAAGCGAATAGGATGAAGGGAATCCTCTTTGGCTACATAGATCGCGTCCTTGGAATCTTGTACACATAAGACAGCCAATTCGTTTGTCCGTGAGACGAGCTGACCTAAGAACGGCTTGGAGAAATCAACGATATCGTGATTCGTGAGCACCTTAGTGCCCAGCTCCAGCAACGTGTAGCCAAGCGTATACTGCTTGGTTTTTTCATTTTGGCGGATAAAGCCTTCAGACTCCAGCGTGGACAGGAGCTTGTGAACGGCTCCCTTGGACAGCTGGAGCTTTTTGCTGAGCTCCGTTACCCCGAGTTCCTTTGGCGAATCGAGAAATATTTTTAACAGCCGACAGCCATTTCGAACAGAAGACAATACTTGGTCCATACAAACGTCTCCTTTAACGTACAGTAGCCCCTCTATAAAGAAGAGTCTCGAATGAGGTTATTTTACCATTAGAAAGAATGGTGACAAGCCTGTAATTGGGACAATGATGCTTCTAGTACGACTACCTTGAATAGTCAGTATCTTTATGCTAGTATAACATTATCGTTCTCGAATAGGAAACGTTGTTCTCTATTCGTGAACAATACAGACAATCGGGGGTCGAACTTACATGAAGAAAAAGGCATTATCCGTCTTGTCCATTTTCGCTTTGACTGGTTCCTTGCTGGCTGGATGTGGCTCCTCCACGCCGCAAACATCTGCTCCTGCACCGACTGCTGGCAACAATAGCGGCGCCGAGGCACAGGTTCAGCTGGAAGACACATTGGTAGTGGCAGGGAACGGCGCGACCGTTGAAAAGATGATGAAGGATGAAGTGTTCAAGAAGTTTAACGAGAAGTATCCGAATGTAAAGCTGACCTATGTTTCTGGTGTTTCTACAGAGATCGTAGCGAAGGTTAAGGCACAAAAAAATGCTCCGCAAATCGACCTGACAATCGTTGAGGGCGGCGAACAAGAGAAGGGACGTCAAGAAGGCCTGTGGGAAACCGTATCTGCAACCGATATCCCGAACATGAAAAACGTGCCAGAAGATTTGCATGTCACTGAGGATAGCGGTGTAGTCGTGAACTTCACGCCGATGGGGATTTCCTACAATGCGGACCTGGTAAAAGAAAAAGGTTTGCCTGTACCGAAATCCTGGAATGACCTGGCGAAGCCTGAAGTGAAGGGCTACATCACAATGACAGACGTAGCGAGCAACTTCGGACGCTCTGCGATGATCATGCTGGCATATGCAAATGGCGGGTCTGAGAAAGACATCGAACAAGGCTTCAAACAAATGGAAACGATTGCAGGATACATGCCGACCTTTGCGAAGAGTGCTGCACAGCTCCAGCAAAATCTGCAAAACAAGAGCGCAGCCTACACCACTTGGACAATGGCGCGCAGCTTGACACAAAAAGAAGCAGGCGTTCCATTGGAGTTCGTTTTCCCTGAAGAAGGCGGAAACATCGTACCGAACGTAGCTACGCTGGTAAAAGGTTCGAAGAGTCCAAAAGCCGCGAAAGCATTCGTCGATTTCCTTTTGACAGATGAAATTCAAACGATGTACGCAACGAAGCTGTACTACAATCCGGCAACATCTGTGAAGCTGCCAGACGCTGTAGCGAAAACATTGGAATTCGATCGTACAAAGGTTGTCAACTTCGACTATGGCGTAGTGAGCAAGGAAACATCTGCTTGGCTGGATCGCTTTAACAAAGAAATCGCACCCAAAACAGGAAAGTAGGTATTCACGTGACCAAGGTGATTGACGTTGAACTGCGCGGCATCATGAAAAAATTTCAAAGCAATGTCGTGGTTCAAAACTTCAACCTGCAGGTGGAGCAAGGCGAATTCATCTCGTTCCTCGGCCCATCTGGTTGCGGTAAGACCACGACCTTGAATATGATTGCCGGTTTTTTGGACCCGGATGGCGGAGACCTCTTGATCAAGGGGCAGCGAATGAATGGCGTACCTCCGTACAAACGGGAGCTGGGAATGGTGTTTCAGACGTACTCGCTGTTCCCGCATATGACTGTGGCGGAAAACATCGCTTACGGCTTGAAATTGCGCAAAGTGAACAAGCAAGAAATGCAAGAGCGCGTGAATCGCGTACTGTCTCTGGTCAAGCTGCCAAACGTAGCAGACCGCTACCCGAAACAGCTCTCGGGCGGACAACGTCAGCGGATTGCGATTGCAAGGGCGCTTGTTATTGAGCCGTCGCTCCTGCTTTTGGATGAGCCGCTCAGTAACCTGGATGCCAAACTTCGTGAAGAGCTACGCGATGAGTTAAAGCGCTTACATCACGAAATCGGCGTTACGACTATTTTCGTGACACATGACCAAGAAGAGGCGTTAGCGCTCTCTGATCGCATTGTAGTCATGAATCACGGATTCGTGGAGCAAATCGGTACACCGCTGGAGATTTACAATCAGCCCGCCTCTGAATTCGTACATACCTTCATCGGTAAGACGAACCGTTTGGAAGGGGAAGTCATCGGAATTGACGGGGATGTACTCACGTTGCAGACGACTGGTGGAATGCTCGTGAAGGCGGCAAAGCAACAGCGAACAGTGGCACTCCATGAAAAAGTGATCATTTTTATCCGACCAGAGAAAATCAAGCTGACCGATACTGCAGTCAGTGAGGAAGTAAATCGGGTAAAGGGACATTTGCAGCTTGCCTCCTTCCTGGGCTCGTACACAGAATGCGAGGTCAAGGTCGGGGAGCATACGCTTTCGGTAAAAGTCCAAATGACCGATCGTTCGGTGGACCGCCAAGAAGGTCAAACGGTTTACTGTCAATGGAACGCGGACGACGTACTGGTCATGCCCGCAGGAAGGGGATGACGGATGAGCAAGCGTCTCTCGGTTACATTGTTGACAGCACCTGCGATGATTTTACTGCTTGGAGTATTCATCCTCCCGATGCTGATGATGCTTTTGCTCAGCTTTCAGGATGAGAATCAGGCGTTCTCTTTGCACAATTATTTATTATTTGCACAAGATCCGTACTACTTGGAGATTCTTTGGCGGACGATTCGCGTGAGTCTCTGGACGGTACTGGCAAGCCTCTTGCTCGGATTCCCTGTAGCGATGTACATGGCACAGGCTACAGGGAAAATGCGTGGAATTGTTACCATGCTGATTCTTGCCCCTCACCTTATCAGTGTTGTTATTCGCAACTTCGGTTGGGTAGTGGTTTTGGGGGAAAAAGGGTGGATCAATGAAACGTTGATCAGTCTGGGGTTGATCGATCAACCATTGCGGCTGTTGTACAACGAGCTGGGGATTGTGATCGGTCTGACAGATTCCTTTATTGCCTACATGGTTCTGGCGATTGCAACCAGCTTGTATGCAATCGATCCGTCTTTGAACAAGGCAGCTTCGATTTTGGGTGCTTCCCGCATGCGGACGTTTTTCAGTGTGACTTTGCCTTTGTGCTTGCCGGGGATTATTGCCGGTACGACACTGGTGTTCAGCTTGTCGATGAGTGCCTTTGTGACACCTGCTTTAATGGGCGGCACTTCCGTGAAGGTCTTGCCTGTCATTGCCTATGAGCAAATCATGGCGACACTGAACTGGCCTTTGGGTGCGGCACTTGCCTTCCTGCTCTTAGGCAGCACGATTCTATTGGTGACTTTGTATACGAAGCTGATTGAAACCAAGCGGTATAAAGAGGTGTTTGCGTCATGAAAAAAATAAACGTACTCGGACTCATCACGTTCTTTGTACTTGTTTTGGTCAATCTGCCGTTTCTGGTCATTATCCCGAGCTCCTTTACGGCAGCCGGATATCTCGCTTTTCCGCCGGAAGGGTTTTCGTGGCAGTGGTATGAAATGATTTTGGATCGGCCGGAGTTCATCGATTCGCTGTGGTTCAGTCTGAAGCTAGCTACGGTAACGGCGATTTTGGCGACTTTCTTAGGGACATTGGCTGCATTCGCGCTGTCCAAATACAAGTTTCGCGGGAGCGGCATCATCAACGCACTGATGCTTTCACCGCTTACCGTTCCTTCGCTCATTATCGGGATTTCCGCGCTGCTGTTTTTCACGCGAATTGGTATCGCGGGGACGTTTACGGGGCTTTTGCTGGCGCACATGCTGATCTCGATTCCGTATGTCGTTAGGCTGGTGCTCACAGGGCTTAGCTCGTTCGATTATACGTTGGAAAAAGCGGGATACATGCTGGGTGCCCATCCGTTTCGGGTGTTCTGGGATATTACGTTGCCACTGTTGCGTCCGGCCATCGTGTCGGGGATGATCTTTTCGTTCTTGACGTCGTTTGACAATGTGACGGTTTCCTTATTCTTGGTGGCACCGGATACGACGACGCTGCCACTCGCGATTTTCACCTATATGCAGGAAACACTTGACCCATTGGTGGCTTCGATTTCCTCGGTGGTCATCCTGCTGAGTCTGGTGTTCATCGTCTTGTTGGAAAAAGTGTACGGACTAGAGCGCCTGTTCGGACTCAATTCACAATCTCACTAAGGAAGAGGCACTATGTCAATCCACATTTATGTACAAGAGAATATGCCCCACTATCTACAGCTACTCGAAGAGGCAGTCAACATGGACTCGCCTTCTCGTGACAAACAGCTGGGCGACCGCATGGCGGGCTGGTTCGCCCTGCAGTTTCAACGGCTGACAGGGGGAGTAGCAGAGCTGATCCCGAATAAGACGTATGGCGATCAGGTGCGTTGTACGCTGGGCAACGGGGAAAAGCAAATCCTCATCATCGGTCACTACGATACCGTATGGCTAGAAGGAGAGGCGGCTCGCCGACCATTTGCGATCCGGGATGAGAAAGCGTACGGGCCGGGCGTATACGATATGAAAGCGGGCGTTTTGCAAGCAATGTTTGCGATGCGGGCATTGGTGAAGCTGGATCGCTTGCCTGCAGATAAAAAAATCGTGCTCCTATTAAACAGTGACGAGGAGATCGGCAGCCCGACTTCTCGCCGACTGGTAGAAGAAGAAGCCGCGCGATCGGTGGCGAGCTTTGTGTTGGAGCCGCCGACAGAACCGAGTGGCGCGCTCAAAACATGGCGGAAGGGAAGCGCCTATTTTACAGTGGCAGTCAGCGGTATTTCCTCACACGCTGGCGTCGATCATCAAAAAGGTGTCTCTGCTATTGAAGAGCTGGCAAGACAGGTGCAATTTCTGCATGCCTTGACCGATTACGAGAAAGGAACGACCGTCAATGTGGGCGTCATCAAGGGCGGAATTGGCTCCAATGTCGTAGCCGACTCGGCAGAAGCAGAAGTAGATGTGAGGTTTATCTCGATGGAAGAGGCATTACGCATTGAGAAGGTAATGAGTGAGCTCACGCCAGTGCTCGCCGGTACTACCATCAGTGTAAAGGGAGGCATTCGCCGACCACCGATGGAGCGAACCGAAGAGACAGGCAAATTATTTTCCCTTGCACAATCGATTAGCATCAATGAACTAGGGATGGCTTTGGAAGAGTCGGGTACAGGCGGAGTAAGCGATGGCAATTTCGCTGCTGCTTGCGGAGTCCCGACGCTGGATGGACTTGGTGTAAAGGGTGGCTACGCCCACTCGCCGGATGAATGGATCGAACTGGGAGAAATATCGACGCGTGCTACCTTGTTGGCGCGGTTGATAGAGGAAGTATAGAGAGAGTATAGAGAAAAAAGAAGGGGCACCTGCCTGATGCGTGTGATGTTGCATCGGGCAGGTGCTTTTGTGTGAGGAAGAAGAGGTTATTGTTTCGAGGATGTATTCAGCTTTTTCACAAAGCTATTAAGGTAGTTCGCTCCGCGGCTCGTGAGGATACCAGCCAGCACGGCGGAAACGTAGTAGCCGCTGCCCTCAAGACCAAAGGGGTTGACTTGAAAAGCGAGGGAGAGCGAAATGCCAATGAGGATAGAGAGGATGTAAGTGGAGCGGTCTTTTAGTACGGGGAAGGCATTCTTCAAAATTTCGGTTACGGCTTCAATCAAGATCGCCATAAAAGTAAGCAGACTCAGGCTGTGAATGAACTGATCAATGTCAATCAAAGGTTGTTCCTCCTTTTGTTAGTAAAGCGGGGCGTACTTCGGGGAAAACATCGAGCAGTCATTCATTTGGAAGGGAGTTAGTTCTCGAAGCGAGATTTCGCCCCAAGGAAGGTAGGTGTCACCTTTGCAGATAACCCTTTTGTGGAGGAGGAACGGCTGGGTCGGCAACATTTAGGAAATCCTCGCTTGCATGTACGTTTTGAGCTCGGTCTCCAGCTCTTTTACACGGTACTCCAGCTGTTGTCTCTCTACTACCAGCGTCGTGTATTTATCTCGCCACTCCTGCACGATGGTTTCAAGCTCCATGCAACGGTTGCGCCAAACATGGAGTTCTTCCCGGAGCTTGTCCATTTCCTGACGCAGCTCCTGGCGAATTTGCTGGTTTTCCCGCGAGATTTGCTGCCTGTCTGTAATCATCAACTCTTTCTTGTTGTTGTGGCGAGCAACCAGATAGGTGACGATTGCCGTCAGCACACTGGATACTACCAAAGGGAGAGTGGAAGAGTTGAGTAGTGTTTGGATCATCCGTTTGTTCACCTGCTTTCTCTTGTGAGGTCTATATATAGAGTAGACAGTTTAGGGATTTTCTCACGGTGGTTTGAGAGATTGTCCTTTACCACAACTGCTTGATTTGGAAGTAAGTATAAGCGGGGAGGGCTTCTATGACGCTATTGGCAAAAAACGAGTAGCCGAAAAGCTCTACATAGTCGCCTGGTTGAAGTCGAACGATGCTTGAGCCGTTGAGACACCAGGCATGGTTGGAATAGGAAACGATGCTGCTGAGTACTTTATGAAGTTCACCGTTGATTCTGACTTCTAGATGCAGTCCGTTTGGCGAGGTTGTTGGGCTAATGATTCGGGCTGAGCCAACAATTAAGTAGTCGCCCGGTACCTTTGCGATAAAGCGATTTAGGTTTTTATCGAATTCTTGCAGTTCGTCTTGGAAGGGTGTATTGAAAGCAATTTTGGTGAAGGTGTGAGGGGCGGATAGGGTTTGGTCCGCTGACATGGTGGCGGTTAGGTTGGTTCCTGTTTTGGCTGGGGAGAGTAATAGGTTGGAACTGGTAAGGGTGTAACCAGAGATGGCAGGGGATTTCACGGAGCCAGAAGGCGAGGTGATGACTGCTTTTACCCGTAAATCTGCATAAAGTGGGTTCTTAAAGGAATGTTTACGTCCAAGGGTGGCTGATTCCCAAGTAGCGCCGCCGTCGTTGGATAGGTACCAGTCTATTGAGCCTTCTTGAAGGGTTTGGTCAGCGGTAAGCGAGGCATGGGCAACGGGAGATACAGAAGGGAGCTTGGTGCTTACAAACTCTTGGGTAACCTCCCCTGAAAGAGTTCCTGTAATCACACGGTACCCGTACAGCTCTGGAGATAGATTTGCAGTAGGCGAGTTTAATCTGGCTCGTAAAAGTAGTGAGGTGGAGGGAGTTTGGAATGTAATTTCCTCTCCTGATATAGCATTGATCCACTCTAGCCCGTTGTTGGTGGTTACCTCCAACGTAACGGTAGCTTTGGATGCTCCAAAAGTGTATTCGTCGATGGCTTGGTTGGCTTCATATCTAGTAGTCAAAGAGAGTGTTCGGAGGACCCCATTGCTATCCTTGAAGGGATAATGTTTGCCAACAAATGGCGAGACCGTGACTGAAGTATCGATCATTGATAAATCGGAAGCTTTAAATGTAGCAAGATAGTATTTATTTAGCTCAGTATCTGACGAGTAAACAAAGTGGTAGTTGGAGCCGTCAGCAACTAGTCTTGAGACCCAATTTGCGTTGATGTTTACCACTGAAGTGGTCTGAACAAGTGTTTCTGGGTGAAGGGAATAAAGCTTAACTGTGTAGGAATTAGTACTGCCCGTATAAATTGTTTGTATGGCGATGTACCTATCTAAGACGGGATCATACATCATATCGATGGAGATGTCTTTACCTCCATTTGCTAGTTGTATATTTCGAACACTCCGAAATGAACTGTCGAAAAGAAATACTTTAAAATAATTTCCGTTTACCATACCTAGAGCAACTTGGTTTCTTACTGGGTCATAGGCTGAGCGTAAGTAATCGGATGGCCCGGATGTAAGAATATTAGTCAAATCCTTAACTATAAGACCATCACTACTAAAAACATGAAGTCGCGTATAGGATGAAACGGAATGAAAGACCCATACCCTATTCTGATTATCTAGAGTCATTGATGTTGCTACCACTGTTCCTGATCCTAAATAAAGGGTATACCAATCTTTGAAAGTAGTGCCATCACTATTAACAGCACCAACTACCCCACCGAGTGACGAATTTGAAATAGAGAACCAGACACGATTGTTGTAGTCCACAACATAGTCGACCGATTGAAAAGGAAGCGTATGAGTATTCCCCTTGAATGGCAAGATCGTTCCTTCAAACGACAGGCTGCCATCAGGATTTGTTACCTTTGCATAAATCCCTGTGCCGTTTACTAGAGCCACCTTCCAAGTACGATTCGTGCGGTCTGTAAAACCCATAGGCTGCGAAAAGACACTTCCGGGATAAGAAAAGCGAGTGGCTTCTGAGAAAGCGTATGCGCTAGGTTCGTTGGCTACAGCGTTTATCGTTATTTTGTCAGTATTCGGGATGGTAATCGGCTCGGAGTAAAAAATCCCATTTTTTATCCCGGCTGTGTTCCTGATGAGACGGTTAGTTGTGTCAACAGTAACCCCCATAGAATTTAACTCGTCAAAGTAGTTCGTAGTGCTGAAGTCTTCCGTAAAGTCAGGGGTAACTGTAGGAGTTACTCTGCTCCCTACAATTCCAGCGGTTGTCTTTTCGGAGTCGACATAGGTTAATGTATCAAATTCTTCAGAGTAGGTGCTGGAGATGGTACTTCTGTGCATTTCAAGTTCTTCTACTCGATTTGCAAGAGTGGGATCAGATGCTGCGATTGGTACTACACTTTCACCTGTTCCGACAAAAAGTTCATGGGTATCGATTGTAAAAAGAGGCTCCCCCGCTGATGCAGCGGAAGGGAGATTGGCTTTTAGACCGCGTTTGAGTTTGATTGGTAGTGACATGAATAATCCTCCATTTCCTTCCGCCTAGCTTGGCAGTCGCGACTTGTATGAGTTAATCTGTCTTACTCATAGTAGTAGCCCCACGCATTGAGCTCAGCATTCCCAGTGATGATTGCTTTCACGACAAGTTGTGTTCCGTCTGGTTGGCTGGAAATATTCGTTAGCGTTTGTGCAGGAACGTCTGTCCAAGTGTTTCCGCCATCTCGAGACGCCTGGTATTTGATGCTACCCCCATTAACCGTCTCATCTCCGACAATCACGATTTTATTTGGCGGTGTAGTGGTGTTCTCGGGCTTGGATTGTAGATGATTTTGGTCTACGGCCTTTTGCAATCGTAATTCCTGAATCTGGGTTGCGCCAGACCCGTATTGGGAAGAGGTAGAGTAGAATCGATAGCATTTATAAGGTTTGATGTTCTCAGTGGGAATGGTAAATTCATTGCCTTCATACCGAGTCCAAACATAACCGGAGACGGAATGGAGCGTATCCCAAGTCATATTATTATTGGAGCCTTGCAATTGCCAGGTAGTAGGGGCGTAATTTGCCCCTCCAGATAAAAGATATCGATCAACACTCTGTCCGGGATCATCCAGAAAGATTTTGATCCAATGATGTCCACCTACAGTTGTACTCCAGCCACTTGCTAAGCTGCGGTCAAACAAATGAAACACAGCACCACCAGTAACACTGTCTGCACTCACTATAAAAGGGGCTGGGGCGTCGTTAGCAGTCATGGGAGGTACGATGTCTACGATTCCAGTAGTGAATTTTTTTTGAATATGGTCATAGACAGCTTGGCTATTCGGGATATCTACACCAGATAGATCTGTGAAAGTATCGATAACCATGTTTTTTAATCCATATTTTGTCGCGTTCATGTAAGTGATTAGCTGGAAATTTGTTTTTAGTAGATTTGTTTCAAGATCGATGACTCGTTGGGGGAGATTGGAGTCTGCTATGGAGGGGTTCAATAATATGTTGGCGCTTGTTACAGTGAAATCTCGAATAGAGGGGGTGCTTGATTCGCTAGCAGGAGAATGGAGAATCGCACGGACTCGAAGATCGCTGTTGATTGGATTGGCAAATTCAATCTCTTGACCTAGCTCAGCAGATTGCCAAGACCCGCCACCGTTATTGCTTACTTCCCAGAGAATTTCCCCGCCATCGAGAATTTGATTGGCAGTAAGTGTAACACGAGAAATGGGGGTAACGGATGGTAAAGTAGATGAAGTATATGCTTGTGTGATTTCTCCTGCTGTTCCGCCTAGTGAAATACGATAATTTCTAATTGTGGGAGAAATCCCGTAATTCGGTGACTGCATCTTTATCTTCATGATTAACTTGTCTGTTTTATTAGGAAGAGTGAGTTCCTTACCGAGTGATACGGGAAACCACGATGCACCGTCAGGGGAAATCTGGAAAGTTACAGAGGTAGGTACAGTACCGTAACGTAACATTTTTATCAGGCTATAGTTGCTTGAAGAATACTCGGTCGTATTTAAGACAATAGTTAATCTTCCTTCTCTATCAATACAGCCAGATACTCTTGTTGTATTGGTCCCGCTTTGAATGAGTGTATCCGGTTCCGCTACTGATAAAGTAGCGAGATCAATAGAGATAAGACGGGTAGAACCAACCGTTTGTTGATGATAAAACACCCGCATAATTTTGTCTTGTAACACAAACCCAATCGGTAAAGAAGGATCAATAGCCATGAATCCGCTCAAAGGAAAAGTGGTGGATGCTCCCGTTGACAAGTTTAGGCGGTGTACAATCGGAGTATTGTTATCAACACATAAGATAGTCGTAATCCCTGTTAATTCATCGTGGGTTGCGTTTAACCATCTACTTGAAGCTTTACCGATCGAAGAGAAATGGGTTGGGTTTGTTCCATCATAATTTAATCGAAGAGCTCTTACCGTGTTATTGCTATAACCTCGTATGATGAAACAAAGATAGCCTTTTGTACGGTCTTCTACCATTACAGTATTGTCGACTCCCGTATATGGGGTGAAAGCTTGTGAAGTAGTAGGGATGAAAAAGGTACCATCTGAATTAACGCATCCGTAATAGAGATTAATTGAATACCCCCACGAGTACCAGATTCGGTTGTTTTTATCGACATGGAGTTTTAAAAATGGAGTGTAGGTGTTAATGGTGGTGTTTCCTTTTACTGAAATGGGATTTAAAAAGGCTTGGAAATCAGGCTTAATTGAAATGATCAACCCAGGCATGTTTGTTAGGGCTGCTGCTATCCATACATTGTTGTTATAATCAACTACTGCATTCGTAATGCTAGAGGTGGCTACATAATAACCAGTTCCACTGTACGAATACAAATACCCTTCAAAGGCAATGGAATCGTCTGGATTGGTTACAACTGCATAAATTCCTTCACGGTCGACAGAACTGATAACCCAAGTCCTGTCTAACCGATCTACTAAAATAGTAGGTTCTAGGTGTGGTAATTTTGACGCCCTTTCCCCGGTTACTTTTTTGGTAGAGATGACGCCTAATGCGTTAGGAAGCGTATAGTCTGATTGAACTGTTAACTTATCAACTTCTACTACTGGAAGAGCAGAAGACACAACGACTCCTTCAAGGGTGTTGCTCAGTCTTACCAATCCGTTTTCAATATCGAAGTTAACGCCATAGGAATTGATTTGATCAACAGCGCTCAAATCTGTGAAATTCTCTGTTATGGAGGGAATTTTAGAGGTACGTACACCATTGGCTGAATACCATGCAGTAGTTTTCTCAATGTCAACTTTTGGTGAGGTAAATGTTTCCGTATAGGTCCGAGATACGGAACTGCGATATTTCTCTAGGTTGCCAACTCTTTCTGCCATAGTTGGATCGGTTCCAATAGCTGAGATCCCGTCACCTGTACCGATAAATAATTCTTTTGTATCTGTGGTGAAAAGAGGTTCTCCCGCCGCTGCAGCGGAAGGGAGATTGGTTTTAAGACCTCGTTTGAATTTGATTGGCAGTGTCATTAGAATGTACCTCCATCTACTTCTGTAATCGTGGAGCCATTGCTACCGCCAGTGCCTACGTTTATTTTGTAATCTCCATCTGAGAGTAAAAGGACTCGCAGATTTGTATTTCGGTTATACCCGTATTTGTAATCTACTCCGGGCATAGCCATGTCCCAGGAATCTAGTAAGTCCACATTCATGGTAAGGGAGTCTAGACTTGTTTCATCAGTGGATGATGACTGTTCGAAGTAGAACGCGCATCGCAAGTTTCTATTTTGACCAAGCTTCTCGCCCCAGTTTTGTATGCTATTGAAATCGTCTATTGTCATTGCTTTTGCTTTGAAATCAATGGGGTTAGTAACATCAACTGTTGTCCACGAACCATCCTTTTGTTTTGCTTCCCATGTTGTTCCACTGTCCGTACTTATGGCTACTCTTAAAACGCCTTTCTCTGTACCTGATAAGGTTAAAGAGTTGATTTTTGAGGTGCTGAGAAAGCTAACATCATTCTTCATTTTTACAATCCTTGGTACAGGAACTCCAGTAAGGTGAGCAACTGTGGGCTCCCTTTTAGGTTTCGAAACAAGGATTTTGATGTTGGATTTGTCGATTAAATCTTTCAAATAAGGGGCGCATTCAGAGAGAGCGGGCATGCCTTTATTCAGAAACATATCGTCTGTAGGGGGAGTAGTACCAATGGTTTCCCAGCCGGAAGAAGTGTACGTTTTCACGTCTGTACCGTCTAGTATGAGGAATTTATAATTGTATATTGGCTCAATCAGAAGAACCGGGCGAAAGCCTCTACCTGGGGTTGTAAGATCTGTTGTACCTGATGTCCAGTTTTTGAGGCCGTTATAACCTCGAATCACGCGTGCCTTTGGGTTGGATTGATCGGTTGTACTAGTCCATGAACCGTGATTTACATTATTCCAGATCCGGTCATCGGTCATGTATTTATCCCATTCGTTGTCTTTATCTGTAGCATTTACACCACCGGTCGGGAGGCGAAAGGTGAAGGCGCTGTCGTGTTTTCTTTCGGCAAGTTCTGCTTCGACAATTGCAATTTGCGTAGTACTGTAATTATTGTGGCTAGTTAAAACATTGATTCTGTAATACTGATATGATTTATTATTGATAAACTCGTAGACAAACTTAGCGTCTTCGATATTAGGCACAGTCCCTGATGTTAATAATTCGTAGGTACTGTCGTCATTTGAGCCAAATAGTTGCCAATCTTTGATTGAATTATTGAGGTAGCCTGTTGATATTTTCATCCCAATCAATGAGAGATAATTAATTTTCTTTTGATTACCAAAGTTTACCTTAACCCAATGACCTCCAACCGGAGCTTCTGTTCCATTCACGTACCAGATACGTCTTTCTTGGCCTAATACATTGTTGTCAAAGGCTTTCCAAGGCATGTCATTGTCAGAATACGCACTTGCAGTTATAGTAACTCCATCAGTAGTTTGTCCAGTCATGGTCGGAACTAGGTCCTCAAGTATTTCTAACCGTAGTCCGCTCCCGCTAGCGACACCAGTGGTATTCAAGACATCCCAACTAATATTATTTTGAATATTTCTATCTGCAAGAAGAACTTTTCTCCCCTGGTGATCAGTGTCCACCATTATAAAGTAACCATCGCCATTGGAACTTGCAGAAGAAGCTACAGGGATAAATTTACTTGTTTCTATACCTAAATCAGAAAATTTTCCTACAGTCCCGGATGTAGCAGAGTAATGGAAACGAATGCGTTTTCCTACCTCAAGATCATTTACTTTAGCTACCTCGTCAGGATGAAGTAATCGACCATTTGCATCAATGTCAATTGCGTCAATATACCACCAGTAACCTTCAACTGTAGAAGAAATTTCTACAGAGTGCCTTTTTAGTTCAAGTCCTAAATTCTCGTACTGAAGTATAGATCCCTGATTTTGACTTCCAATGGTGGCACTGTAACTTTCTTGCACTCCGTTAATTATTACTTTTAAATCAGGATGGTATCCACTGTTAGCCATACCCAAAATTCTTAACCTAGTACCATAGAAATCAAATTTGACTTTATTTTCGCCAGTCCTCTCCGCATAGATCGCAGTTCCACCAGACGATGTATTGCTTGTTTGCACAACCCATGTACCGGAATAGGATAATGCCTGATCATCTTGCTCGTATCTTTTCCACCCAAGTTCTGGTTCAGGCAAACGCTGTCCAATACTCGCAATCAGGGATCCGGAGTCATCTATATCAATAGCATCGAGAGTTGCAAAGGTATTGGTTCCCAAATGAGTAATTTTAACAGTGTGTACCTTCTTTTGTAGACCTGTAATTTCATAAGCGAGTGTTTGAGGTGCTGATTTTTTGTGATACCCTTTAAATACTTCGGGGAGGAGATCATCTACGACAATTTGCATGTTGGACCTGTTATTGTAACTGCTAACCAAAACTCTAAGTTTTGTTCCATAAAATCTAAAAGAAACAGTATCACCAGCAACTGCACTTACCTTGTCATTTGTATTGTCACTCCAGCTTCCTTTATAGAGTAAGCGTGAATCAGTAAAATCGTACCTATTCCACCCTATATCTGGTTTCAGAAGTGGAGAGCCGATTTCTCTTACTAACCAGCCTTTGTCATCAATTTCAATTCCATCGATATCGACATATCCTGTATCATTCGTTTTAATTTCAACAGTATGTTCTCCAAATGGCAATTTCAAGTTTTCAAACCATATGGTAGAGAATTGCTCTGTAGATGAATGCATAGAGACTGTTTTCATTTCTCCATCTACAGTAACAGAAATATTGGTACTCCGATTTGGGTGATATAAGCCTAGTAATCTAATTTTTGTTCCATAAAACTTAAAAGAGACACTTTGATTCACGGTATTTGTATGCCTGGTTTTTCCTTTGAAATATCTATAGTCTGTATAGTCACTCCAGCCTGAGCTCCATTTAAATGCATCAATTTCATCATGCGTGTCATATCGACTCCACCCTGTATCTGGCTCGAGTAATTGATCCCCTACACTCGATATAAGATGACCTTTGTCATCTATATCAATAGCATCTAGAGTCGTGAACCCTCCTAAACTGATGTGTTCAATTTCAACGGTATGGATGACATTTTCCAGGTTTGATTTTTCATAGGATAAGTATTTTCCAATAGGACTACCATACATATCAACTGTTTCGGTTATGCCATCTATAGTGATTTTCGTAGAATTTCGTTCTCTATTTGTATTTCTGTCTGATATCAGTCTAATTTTCGTTCCTTTAAATTGAAAAGTAACCTTATCTCCAAGTGTTGAGGTAGCTATAGCACTTCCTCCACTGTGTGCTGCATTCGTTTCTGTATTCCAGTTTCCGTGAAAATGAAATTGGGTAATGGAGTTTTCGTATCTTTTCCAACCTTTTTGGGGTGATTCCAATTGCCCAACTAGAAATCCTTGCGTATTTACTTCAATAGCATCAAATAGAAATAATTTCGTTCCCACAGTTTTTACTTGAACGGTATGGACTCCGTCTTCCAGTCCCTCAAGATTGTATACAAGTGCTGGAGCAACGGGTGAACCTGTCGTATGCTCATTTATTGTTCCTCTAAGAACACCGTCAACATATACTTCAGTTGCTCTTGCTCGATCATTGAACATACCTCCAATGATGCGTAACTGAGTCCCACTGAAACTAAAAGAAATGGTAGCACCATTTGTGGTTGTATAAGTAGATGTTCCACCATAGTTCCATGATCCAGTTTCTGTTTGCCAAGTCCCCGTGTATTTAATAAAGGAAGAAGTATGGTCATACCTTGCCCAACCTTCTTCCGGAGTCAATAAACGTTCTCCTACTGTTGCCATCTGCTATACCTCCTTGTATTCAAATACTGGTCTGAAACCCCAAGTCGTAGTAGTATAACTGGTTGAGTTGTAATTAATGTCCATCCAGACACTTCTATTGGTATTTCCTCGTACAATCCTTGTCGAAGCAGAAGCGCCTGTCCCTACACTTCCCGCTCCATCTCGCCAAGTTCCATACAAAGGTGTTTCTTGAACCCATGAATAGTTATCTGCATAATGAAACACATCGTCTAAAGTTTTTCCTGACTGAATCTTATCAACAGGAAAATTGACAATGTATTTATCCCATTCGTTAATTATAGGAAATGCGCCTTTTCCTTGATTAGTTAAGGACATATTTCCATTCGCATCTGCATAAGCAACTCCGCCTGTAAGACTACGAATAGAACCTACTACTTCAAACATTTCAAGCTCTGTAATTCCTAAGTTGCTTCCAGGTGAAGACTTTGTAATATTTAGCCGAAATTTAGAATAACTCTCGGTTTTTTGTAATGGAAAAATAATCTTCATTCCACTAGATTTCCATCCATTATATTCCAATTTACTATCCAATACGGTCCATTCGCTTTTACTTTCATCCCATCCTTCAAATGTCCAATTGATTGGAGGAACATTGCTATTCAAATCAACAATGGTAATCGAATAAGCCGAAACGCTTTTAATAGAACCAAAATCGTAAATTAACGATCCTGTAAGGACACCAGACTGCGTTGCCCAATAGGTACTGTTGTTGCCATCAAAAGCCCTCCATCCATCCCAAGCTGTTCTGTATATAGAACTTGCAATAACATTGCCAGTCGGCGTAGTGTGGCTTGTCATAATAGGAATGATATTTCCATTATTCCAAGGGAGTCCTTGAATAAGCCTTCCTGTATTTAAGGTGTCCCATGGAATGGAGTGGTTTACAACTCTGTCTCCAATTAACAATCCTTTATCTACCTTGACAAAATAAAACGTTCCACCGTTTCCACTGGTTGGTGCTGCTGTCATACCTGTGACTGGAATTTCATCACGGGTAGCTGTGCCAAGTAAGCTAAGGCTTCCCGGTGATCCTGCGGTGTTTTGCCAATATTCACAGGCGATATAATCGCCAATCTGCATGTCTGAAACCCTTGTTCTTTTCTGCCCTGTTGTTGCTGGCACTGGCATTCTTTCTCACCTCAAGCTTTTGATATTCCATTTATCTCGATTTTCTCTATGTTTAAGAATTCGACCAAGTCAATTGGAAAAGAGTATAGTGTGTTTCCAGATGGAAGGGGGACCTCCTCAAACGGCTCGATAGTATAGTCTGTTTTTAATCGGATTTTTCCATCGAGTAGCATGTACGAGTCGAGATCGTAGTTCTTATCCTCACTACTTGAAAAGGATGAAATTGTAATGAGCTGATCATTAGCCCCAGCGGCAAATTTCAAAACTTCAACTGGAGGTAATTTGAAATCTGTAGTTTTCGGGATTGGGATGTTCAGTTCAATAGGGGATTGAATGGAGGCAATGACACCAAACTTTTCTACTTGGAAGATAGAAGAGGAATTATTTCCTCCAGAAGAAGGAGAAGAGTTAATTAAAGTAATAGAATCGTCAAACCATGCATAACCGATAGAGTCAACTTTGCTATTTGGTGAAAGGTTTATCCGAAGACAGATTGCCTTTCCAGCCTGTTTAAGTTCAATAAATGTTTCCAGCAAAACATTATTTGTCCAAGAAGTTCCTCCGTTGGTAGAAAGGTCGAAAGTTACATCTCCCGAATATTCAGCGACGATAACCATTTTAGTGGGGACATTTTTGTGATTTGAAATGCTAGTAACAATGGAAGAAGATGCACTCGTCATCATTGCTAGTTCCTGAATTTCTAATAGGGAGTGCCCATTATTTCTAGTAACGTTAATTCTATATTTCTTGTATGGATGATTATTATAAAACACGTATTCTCGCATCTCTGCTGGTTTCCAGTTAGTCACATTTGTTTGTTCATCTAAGACGACCCAACGTGACTCATTGTCAGAGTATCCTTCAAAGGTCCAATCTCTTGGAGAGCCTAGTAAATTAACGTCAGTTGCTTTGGTAGCGGTTATGGCGTATTTAGAGATTACTTGAGGACTTTCGAATTCATATTGCAACCATCCATATGGGATACCATGAGGAGCCCATATGGTATTGAGTGACGAGGTGTCTTTATCAAAAGCATACCAAGGCTCAGTTTGAAAAGCAGAATGGACTGAGCTTGCCGATGCTATACCAGAAGGGGTAGTGTTACTAGTCATTGCAGGAATTATGTTTGAGCTATGACCAGGAAGTAATGAGCCACCTGATACGACATGATTCGAAGATAACGATGAGTTGATACCGGAGTCGTCGGAGAATACATCGATCACACAGTCTTTTAGCTCGTATCTTGGTTCGTTTTTCGATGTTGCTTCAAGAAAGTTAGTTTTTATTAGGTTCACGGTATTGTTTAAAAGCATGGAGCCGATTGCGGGATCAGCTTCTACTGGGGTTCCTCCGGTAGTCGGGCTTCCTGAGCCTGGGGAAGGGATTAGCATACTATCATCATACCAAGTAAATCCTAATGACTTTAAACTGCCTAAGGTTGGTATATTGGCTCGTAATTGAAGGTGTGTACCCTTTAGTGAAGATGTATCGATCATCTTGTTTAAATCGATATTGTTTGTCCAATTTACTCCATCAAGAGTCAGGTCGAAGGTGACAGTGCCTGTATATTCAGCAGTGGCAATAATACTCTTTGGAGAACTGCCAACATTAACTGCTTTAGTCACGAGAGTAACAGCGTCAATAATTTCATAGAATTTAATTTCGTGCCAACCGGTATAAATCACCGGGTTTGCACTACGATAACTGCGAAGCTTGGCTAGGCGGTAATAGCGGTATGCAGAGGTATTAGTAAAGCTGTGTTCTAACTCTGAATCTGTGTTTGCATGAGATCCTGCGTATAAATCTGTCCAATTCGTATTGTCTTGTGAACCTTGCAGAGTAAACGTGGCAAGACCGTACTGTCCAGCTGAGATTCCAATAGCTCGGATTGCGAGCTTAGTAATAATTTTGGGGACGAAAAAGTCAATTTGCCACCAATGACCTTCTGCGGGAGGAGTTGCTCCATCTGAATAATAGGCATCAGTTAAGTTTCCGTTGATTCCCATCCATCCAGGATAACCAGACGTTTCACTAGACGAGGTTACGTGATAAGGGGCAGGTTCAGTTGGACTGGACATGATGATATTTGTATCATGGAGCCCGGGTAAGATAGTACTATTTATAATGGCAAAAGAAGATGACTTTTCGTTATCAATTCCTGAGGAATCGCTAAATACATCAACATACATGTTGTTCTGACGATAGGCTGGTCTGTTATGTGTTTCCGCATCACGGAAGGTATTCAGCAAAAGATTGATTGGGGTCTGTAAATCAAAAGAGCTGCTTGAGGCTCCCCCATTATTTCCCCCGCCACCCCCAGCACCAATCTTCCCCTGCATGTCATCCAACCGAGCTTTCAGACTGGGAAAAGTCCTTCCATCCCGATCCCGGCGTGCAGCAACCACCTCGGCGTTCGGGTTAGAGGAGACATCGCTTTGCAGTTTCAAAATGGCTTGGTCCTGCTGCGCGTTCTTTTGTTCGATTTGCGACAGACGGAGATCTTGCGTCTGATTTTTCGCTTCTGCCGCACTGACCGCTGACGATAACGTATTCAGCCCCGTTTGAAAGGTAGAAACATCACTTTTCACGGCATCAAGCTGACGATCCTGTTCGTCGTCTTTGTCTTTTAGCTCACGGAATTTATCCTGTAAGCTCGGCTTATCCTCTCTAGCGTCATCCAGCTCCTGAAGGTAGGAGTCGATTTCAGCGTGGGTACGTTTACCCTTGTTGGCCAACTCATTATGATCCAGGACGATCTCGTTGCCTGTTCGAGTGATTCTGACCGACATACGTTCAGCTCCTTTTCGATTTATTTGGTATAAATGGCGGACAAGTTAAGCCCAAAATGGACATGCGTGGTTTTATCTATGAGTGCTGGATCTGATTCTCGGGAAATCCGCGTCCAGAAAACTTGTTCATTTCCTGCGGTAGTATCTGGAAGAGTGAAGGAATCGCCCCACGCGCCGGGCACACCGTTTTGGTCTACAGCGACATCTACAAGCCGCTTGTACTGATCGGTACCTGCATAGGACGTGAGGACCCCTTGGATACCCGTAAAAGTTCCATGATGCATCGTATTTCGGGCGATCATTTTCACTTCCTTGTACTGGCCTTGGAGCATATGGCCGAGAAACTCCTCTGTGTTGTCTTGGAGGTGTACCTCATTTCCTTCGCCATCGATAAAAAAGAGGGTAGGAGAGGGGGAAAAGTCGTATTCGTCTCCACCCCACATTTCCATCTGGTCGCTTGAGCTAATCGTTGTTTTGCCGTCTGCTTCCGCAAAACGTAGGGAGCCTGTAAAAGGAATGGGATGCTGGGTCATGTCAAATTGAATGGAGGTTTGGCTTGTCCGACACGTTTTGGAGTCGACAGGGGCTCCTTTGGAATCGAGCAGTTCCACGCGGATGCCGGGGGAGAGGTTTGAGACTGTGAGAGTGGGGAGGGAGAAAACGCGAACGTGTTCCATGTCCAGATAGTCGTCTGTAGCCTTGCTGTTGAGAAATATACCGATTTTGGGAGCGAGGCGGTTGAATTCCTCCGAACCGATGATGTGCCAGATGGCTCCGTCCTCGGACCAATACGCGGTGTAGGTATTGTAGTCGCGTATTAATCGAAGCCAGGGGAAGGTTTTCGCAGTGCCTTGCGATGTATCGTAATATTCTTCGACGTGGAAAAAGTCATTGTGGTTAATGAAGACAGTCAATCCGCCTGTGCTTCCGGAAGCTTTCGGATTGTATGAATTTTTCATATCGAGGACGAATTGTTTCACGGGTGTCAGTGAGTCTAAAAAGAGTTGAAGCGGCTCGGCTCCGCCTTTTAAACGGAGCGAGCCTGGTGCGTCTGATAGCGACCACCTTGCAGAGTCATTTGGTGTCATGTTCCACTTGGAATCGAGGGTAAGAGAATCGAAAGAATCCTCGAAGAGAAACCCCGATTTACGCCGAGAAACTACACTCATAGAAGTACCTCCTTACGTAAATAGCCATATTCGTTTGCCAATCACACATGCCTCAGGGCGTTGTTTCCAGATCGCCAGCAAGCATTTGATCAGTGCTTCGACGCATTTGTCTCCGCTGCCGGGATCGCAGTAGGGGGTGACCAGGACTTTGTCGCAGATCCAGTTGGTTAGTTTGATGTAGTCGATATTGCAGTAATCCCAAACTTCCGATGTGCCTTTCGCTGTAAATACCCAGGTGAAAGTATGTCTTCCTCTATCTACTTGAAACACAGGAGCTCCACCCGCATTTGTATAGCTGCCTCGAAGAACTCCATCGATGTAGAAGTCTAATTGGCTATTAAAAGGAGAGGGGACAATTGTCCAATTTTCCGTTGCCTTGAAATTTCGTAGCTTGAACGTAGTCAAATAGCTTTTGCCAGTCCACTCGCTTATTTCACCTTTTTGTTCTGTAGTAATTTCTACACGCACTTTAGATACGGAAGGCTTGGAAAGGTTTTCGAGGGTAAAGTCGTAGTTTCCGGAGAGATTAACTGTCGTGTGATGAAGTTTGTTGCCTGCTTGATCGAAGATGTTTACCTGAATATTGCTGCCGTTGCATCCGCCCATCCATATTGGGACATTGGCAGTCGTTTTGAAGTTGTATACAAAAGCCGATGATTTAGGGAGGGGGAGCTTGTCGTGAAAGGTATACTCTCCATTGCTCAATCTCGCTTCGGCATCGCAATCTGTATAGAATTTGATTCGGATAGAATAATTTTTCCCTTCATCAGAATCATTGGTAATGGCAGCCTTGATTGTTTGTATATCGTCAAAATCAGAGTATTTCTCTTCGGATAGGATGGTTCCGTTGTCTTCATCGTAAACTCTTACACGTACATAGGCATCACGGCATGGTTTTGATTTTTTACTTTGCCTGATCTCGATTGTATCGATCCAACACCAGGAGTCGTCGGGTATGATTACTTGAGTTGGAGGGGGGAGATTGGGTTCATATGGCGAGTTGTCTTTTGGATAAATAGAGCCTAGTTTATCAATGCAATATTTTACCCACTTTTCTTCAGCTTTTCCTTGACTGAGAGTAAATACCCCACCGTTGTCATCTAATCCTCCCCTATGACTTATTCCCTTTAGCAGCTTGTAATCAAAACGATAATGTCTACCTTGAGGGACATCGTACTTTATGAAATGCTCTGCCTGACCTGTAGGACCTGCTGACAAGGGGTAAGAATCAATAATCGTTCGATTGGTCAAATCCGTTACGGTAACTTCTACTTTTGTTTCGTCATAGTTATTGCTGAATTTACGGTGTTTGTTGGATGTTAATTTGAGATTGCGGATCGCGATGTAATAGGGAATTCCATCTTTTCCAAACGTGGAGTCTTTAAAAAAAGTTCGTTGGACGTCAAAGACAATACAATAGGGACCTGGCTTATTACAATAAAATTTTTTGGGAACGTGGTGATTAGCGGCGCTCCAATCTCTTATTTTATAGGGATTCTGCTTGTTTCCTACATTCATCCTCTTATTTCCTGTAGCTGTGATTGTTGGGGTACTCCAACCAATACCTCTACGTGTTACAAAAAGATGAGAATTGGTTTTAGGATCGTATTCCGTCGCTTGTGCGTAACCATACAATCTTCGAGTAGATACTTGTCGCCCATTTTTATTACCTTGTTTACTATCTAGTTCATAACAATAGTATTGATAGTCAAACTCAACTTCTAAATGTTCATTGCCGACACTGTGAAAGACGACATACCAATAGGTAGAAGAATTGTGCTTATTTGCAATCTGTTCAGACGTGATTACATAGGTATTATCATAGTGTATCGGTGTTTTTTTAGCAGCGTCAGGATGAGAGCGGAAAACCCATTTGACAGGTACATCGAATGCATTTGGAACATCATAGCCTTTACCAGCATAGATTTTTAATCGCTCGGAATATCTGGCTGATGTGATAGAAGAGTTATGAATAAATCGTCGGAGTGTGTAACCATCTCTTTCAGTTCCTTGAGCAATGGGTACTTTACCATCGTAGTAAATCTTTACAGGATCTTGGGTATATTGCATCCATCGCACTCTAAATTTTCTTTTCGATTCATATACTTGTTGGTGGTCAATAAAAGGACTATAATCACCCAAATGAGTCACTGACCCCGCGGGATAACACTTCTCACCACCTGTAGAAGGATCGGGTTTCGTCGGAGGCTCATAATCGGAATCGGGGTCCTCAACCTCAACTTCATCGTAATCTTCAAATACCCACTTTAACGTTTGTTTTCCTCGGCCTAGCGGAACCACTACGGTACGGCCAAGCGGATCACTCGTGCTTTTGTTTTCAGACCAAATTAACCGATTGTTACTATATAAACTGAGGTACTCGTAGTCTGAAAAGGAACCGCCATATTCGAACTTTACGAACCCCGGTTCATCCAAATCTATATTCTCGACATAAAGGCGGTTCCGGGTACCGTCTTTATTCTCGACCTTAAGTACACCGTCTCCACCGTGACCCTCCCCATGATAACGAGTAACGATATCTTCCCATTCCCAATTGTCATCAACACGAATTTCACGTGCATAATTATCGCGATCATTGAAATCCTCGGAGAAAATTACTTCATATTCATCTTCCTCTGATTCATCAATGAGACTTTTCAGCTCCAGTTCTTCCGAAAAGTCAAAGGAGGAACCAGGGTTTAGGAAGATGTCGTAAACATTTTCTGCACGATCCTTTTCTGTGTAACTGGAGTTTTTTTCTGTTCTCCATTCCCGGTCTACATCAATATAGCTGCCCATCGGTGTTTTATGTTTGCCACTTGAAGAGCGATAAGAAAATTCACCAGGATACGTTTCTTCCAGGGGCTCTTCTGTCAGGTCATCTTGAATCCGAAAAATAACGGTATTTCGGCCTTTTGCTAAGGGGAGCTGTACATTTTTCTCCCATTCATCTCCCGTCGCTTCTAGTTGTTGTACGTCATTGATAATGACAAGGAGTCTTTCTGTATCACGTAAACCAGTAGTAAAACTGAACTCAATCCACCCATCAGCCTCAAGCTCAAAAGTATAGGTGGCATCTCCATTTCCTGAAACAATGGGGTCCTGCATATAAATTCCGCTGCCAAGTCCGGGAATCGACTTCCATTCCCAGTGACTCACCCCAGTAAAGGAGAAGTTTAAAGGATCAGAAACATTGGTGGTTCGTTCCTCGTAGTGATCAATCTCTAGTGGTGGACAAATCAGTTGGACATCTCCTGTTAAATCAACGGTACAGTTGTCACCAATTTCAATATCATAAGAAATGATAGCTGAATCTTCTTGAGTGGAGGAGGAACGTCCATCTAATGACCACTGCCATCCATGTTGTGAGACCGCGGTACTTCCTCGTACTCCTTCGCCGGTTTGGGTACGGGAAGCAAATCTTTCATCGAAAAATAGAGCAGATTCATTCGTATAGGGCGGGTTATCCACACCCATTTCGTATTGAAAACTGAAATCTCCAGCGCACTCCGCATCAAGTACTCTCTGAACTTTCCTTGAAAGTGAGTCGTTTACTCCTGAAAAATAAGTGGTGATGATGCTCTTATCTGAAAATGTAATCCATTCCCATCCAGGAATGTTATAAGCCGCATCCCCCAACGTATCCACATCCGGCGGCGTCTGCTCATCCAAGCTCTGCACCACCTCGACGCACTCCACATCCTTAACATATACCGCATTTTTCCCAAACCGCCGATCACTCATCCGACGCACAAACCAATCAAACTTGTACGTCTGCCCCGGCTTGACGTGAAACTTTGCTTCCTGCCAGCTGTTGTTTTGATTCCATTCCCCGCCAACCTGATTGTTGTTGATAAAAAACAGCAACCCATCACCAGGGGCGGTGCTAGCCATGTACTTGAAACGAATGAAACCTTGCTTTTTAAAGCGCCATTGAAAAGTCACTTTGCTGGAATTACCGTGCTTGAGCGTGGTCACATCCAGCTTCATGATATTTTCATTCCCCGCCATCTCATTGGAGCCGATAGAGTGAATCATCTTCCATTCCTGATCTTCCGTCGAGGAGACGTAACGGAAAAGGCCGTGAAACTTGTCCGACAGCGGGAGAGTCCGCATATCAAATGTAGGGACTTCTTTATCGATGGCATCGTAATGATTGAGATAGTAGCCGCTGAAATGATGATAGTAAGGAGCCGGACAAACTGGCAGCGAAACATTTTGATGGGTTCCATCTTGCTGCTCGGCGTTTTTCAGGATTTTGTAAATGCAATCTCGCACCATGAGCAAGGCGCGCTGGTAGTCGTTTTTTTGTGGATCGATTTGCTGATTGACCCACCATTCCAGACGACGATACATATTCCACAGCGCTTCGCGGCAACGAACCTTGGCGTACCAATTTTTGTCCCGGACAAATTGTTCAATCATCTGATCAATCATGTTTTCGAGAGAATCGAGATTCACCGTCTGCCAACGACCAATCTGACCTTTGCCGGGATCACCTAAGAGCGGATTTTGATACCCAGCGTAACGATCCTCTGCACGAGGACGATTGGGGCTGTGCGGATTATCTGGATGATTCGGGTGGAATGCGCCCTCTACCAATGAGGAGCGCATTTTTCCGAATGTGACGTTGCCCACTGATTTAGAAAAAATGCCAAACGTATGACCCAAAATGATCACCTCTAATCCGTAAAATCGTATTGCAGGTTATGATCTACCCAGACGCGGATGCGGTTTCCCGTAACCCAAACACGAAGCGTGTACCATTTCTCTTTTTCCCAGGCAAACGGGTTCATCGGGGTAGAGTACATGGTTGATCTGCCATTCTCTACTTTGAAAAGCTGCATGGGCCGCGGCATACCGCTGGCGCCTCCGTCACTGACGACAAACATCCAGTAGTTCTGAGCATTGTGATATTTGAACACGATGCCAGCGCTGTCCCCTTCTGCGGGCTCATCTACTTTGAAATCGACCTCAAACTGATAGTCTGTATAGGTAAAGTCGTTTCGGATGTAGCCACTCATGCCACTGGAGCCTTTTGTATGGGTAAAAGTGCCTTGGTCGCGATTATGCTCCCAAGTGCCAGAACCAAAACGAGTCCAGTTGTCTTGCCCCATCGCGAGTGCGTTCATATCCGTCGTCCATGGATAGTACGCATTAAATGGATCGTGGGGATCGTACGCTTCCGGAACAGAAAAACCACCTGACCAATGCTCAGGATCGTGTTCAGCTTCGAGTACATCATCCGAGTAGTCGTAGACCAAACCTTGTCCTATTTCTTCTATACGATCTGCCCATGCTTTCTTGTAGTCGCGAACAGAAAGTAATGGTTTCTCGATATGACCTTTCCTATGATCCAATTGGCCAGCCAAGTATTCCAGGATGACAGCATCTGCGAGTTCTTTTTTACCCATGATTTGGGTGAGAAGAGAGGTCGCTCGCTCTTGGTTGTTAGCTATCCAATCCGCGTTCATAACAGCTTGATCTGGTTGCTTGTAGCTGAGGATGGATTCGATCAAATGAGCTGCTGCTTCCGGCTGATAGGCAATCAGTTGCTCATGCAATACCGTTTGTTCCAGCGCGAGCTTGGCATACTTTTGCCACTCATCGTCTTGCAGTTCTCCATCACGCGCGCTTTTTTCTGCCACATCGTATAAATCGACGAGGTAACTGGCTCGTTCATGCGGGGAGGTAGCGAAGAGATAGCCGCTGCACAATTCCGTGATTCGGCTGCGCAGCAGTGCGGTAACCGGCAACTCGTCAAGATCGCTGGAGTGAGCCGATTTACGGGCTGTATGCTCGTCGAACAAAAAGGACGGATCGGGTTCCATGTAACCAAAAGGATGCTCAATTTGCAGCTCGGCTGGACGGAATACATCTTCGCCAACAAGTGCTTCTGCAATGGTTGCAGGGGCTGCCTCCATTTGGCTAGCGATTTCGACCTCTTCAACGGTGGAAGAGAGCAATACTTCCCGTTTTCCTGCAACCCCGTCCTCCTCCAGATGCGAGAGAACCTCATTCGGGCGGGCAGCCTCCCATGTCTCAAAGGAAAGAATCCCTGCCTTTTCTTGCAACGTCTTACTGAATATGACCTCAGATTCGATCAATGCCTGAACCCGCGTCCGCACACCCTCCAAAAATTCCTCATCTACATAAGCATCGAAAGCCTTGTTGGTTAGCGCCCATTCCATCAGCGCTTCCAATATGCTCTGACCGTCTGTAAGGCGCGAGGCAAAAATCATGTCGTCCATCAGATGGGAAGGAAATTCTTTGGAAGCAAGGATGTCTTCCAAAAGATGAGCGGGCAGTAAGCGCAAGATGGTCGCGAAGAGCATATCTTCTGCCAACAAGCTATCCATCGTTGCTTCGCGGGAATAGAGCTGGGCAGCGAGCCATTCCTGAAGCAGACTTGGGCGTACATTTTCCAGGTTGGCGAAAATGTCATCCTCATCCTGATAAAAGGATGGCTTAGGTGCTTTGCCCCCACTGAGATCGATAGGGCGTTCCTTTTCCCAAAGATGAGCAGAACGCATGAGTTGGCGATTTGCGCGAACATCATCCCTGATAATCGAAGTGGGGCGAGAAAGATCTTTCTTTCCGAGTTCGAAGTCCTGAGAAATCCAGAGCGGATTGACTTTTTCGCGTCGAGAATCAGTGATGGGATTTGGGATAAACAGATGGTGGCTGCTTTGTCGAGAGGCTTGTTCGAGATAGGTTAAGAGTGAAGCATCTGTTTGAATTAAACGAGTTCCAGAAAGCTGTGACAGGAGAATAGCGAGCTCCGAAACCCCGTCTCTATTACCGATTGTATATTCCGTCATGAGTGTGCCAGGTGATTGATAGGGACGAAAAGCATGGAGTCGAGAGCGATTAATGAACAAGTCACTGTGATACGGACGGAAGGCTGTTGGTGAAATGGAATCAAGGGAGAGAAGACGCAAGAAGTCTCGATAACCCCAGCCGCGCTCCTGCAAAATGGAACCACCTTGACGCATGGTTCGAAAACCTGTAGCAGCCTGATGGATAGCTAAGTCATGAGTAACAATCCTGCTTGCACGTTGAAGGAAATGCAGCAAGGCGTCATACTGACGGGCTTTGAGGTAAGCCCAGTCCATGTCGCGAAGCACCTTCGTCGGGTGTGTTTTAATCCTGCGGAAAGCTTGCACGAAGTGTCGGGTCATCTCGAAGGCAAAATGACGCTCGCCAATGGAACGGGACCAATCCGTAAACATGGCATGTCTGTTATCCCGTCTGGAAAGGGAGGGGCTGTTCTCAATAGATAGGCTGTGAGTGATTGATCTGGTTGCGTATTCTCTTTCCATCTGCACAAAGAGAGAAGCCCAAAACTTTCGCTCAGCCAAGCTTCTTTCGGTGTTGATGAATAAATCGAAAGTAGAAAAACGCTCTCCCGTGAACCATTCGTTCATCTTTTTTCCGGCGAATCGCTCAGTCCGTGTTGCGCTAGGTTGATCTTTCCCAACGGTAGCTTCGGCAGAAATGGAACGGCTTGCCGATGCTGGTGGCAAATCAATATGCAGCTCATCCTTATTTACGCGCACGGACATTTGGGTCGGATTGAGCTTTGCCATTCCGGCTGCTTTGATCCGATCTGATAGATGAACGCGACGAATAACTTGTAATGGCTGCTTAATGATCCGGTCAGCATCCAAGGCATCGTCTTGAAGCAAGCTCTCTTTAAGCGGCGAGCGATCGGATACCACGACCAGATCCATAGGATATGCCATGCTGGTATCATTCCGTATCATATCCTGCAGGGAATCTTGAAGCTCAGCGGAGGCAAAACATTTTCGATTCGCGAGCAAATAATCCAGCATGACCATACTGGCACTTTGTCCGTAGGGAATATAGACGAAGGAATACTTGCGGGAGGGAGAAGTGGTGAAAGTTACTTTTCCTATATAGTTGCGAATAGAAGCGTAGTGGTCTGCAAGTCTGAATTGATAGGCTGCTAGAGAAGAAATCCCGGTCAAATGGTTCACCTCCCAAAAAGAAGGGGGAACACCAGAGATGCGTTCTAGTTTTCCCCCTTTTGCTAGCTATACGGTTTTAGAGGGACTTCTTTTAGTAGCGAACTTCCTTCAGGAAAGCGACCCCCATTTTTACGTTGGCGGAGTAGTTCATGAAATTCTGCTCGGTATTGTGGTCGAAATAGCGGTATACTTCCTGCTTGTGTTTCTTGGTCGTGTCGCTCGGATCGACATCAATGATCAATTCATCCAAGTGGAGAATATTGTTTTTCGATACGGCAATGCAGGCATCGAGGCTGCCGCGGTATCCATCGTAGCCATGCACAACATAAATCGGGCTCAAATGGTAACGGCGTGTCCAAGCCGATGCGTTAAAGCCTTGTGGCTCCAGCAGCAACCCAGTATCGCCTAGAGAGCCATCCTTATATGCCTTGCCCGGCTGTGGAGCTTGGGTAATGAAGGCAGGGTAGTGCTTTTGGAAGCGAATGCCCGATTTTGTCCCGAGCATTTGCAAGGTGTTGTTGCCAAAAGAGGTGTATTGACCATAATCGTGTGGGGCGATCGGAGCAGCAGGCTCAGCAGCGACAGCTCCGGCTGTCAGCATGATGTTTCCAACTACGTCATCCATGTTGTACTTGAACGGCTTGAGTGCGCCTACGTACAGGAAGCTCTTGCGATAATCTTCAAAGTGAACAGCCGGATCGCCAACAGCTACGAGGGAAAGGCGATTGTTCATCACGTTCATGTACAGGTAGACAGGTTTGTCTATCGTACGATCTGTCGGTCGTTTGTCACTCGTGACGAATTTCTCGTCAGCCCATTCAAAATTGACTGGATGTCCTTCTGTTCCGAAGGTTTTGGCTGTGGAATTGTAGTCTGCCAATACTTGAACCGTCAAGGAGCTATGTTCCTTTGGGTTGGTGAAGCCTGGATTGACGAATTTGACATAAAAATCTTTGGTCACGTTGTTAATGCTGGAGATGCCCTTCAGGACAAGCTCGGAGGTTTTTCCAGAAGCGGAATCTTTTTTTGTGAGATCGGTCATGACCGTCCAGGTTGATTTTTCTTGTGTCTCTCCGGCGGCTGGGTTAAAGGAATAGTTGGTAAGTTGCTCAATTTCGGATTTAATCGTCTCCAGAAGCTCTTTAGAAGTGGTGATTTTTTCAATGTATTTAAAATTAGCCATGTAAAATTCCTCCTTTAATATACTTCTTTTAAGATAGCGATGGTGCAATCGGTAGGGTTGGGGGAGTACTTGAAGAAGTTTACAGGGGTATTGATTCGGAAGAACTTGTAAACCTCTGTCCAAGTTCCGGCAGCGGGGTCCTTCGGATCTTTTGGTTCCTCTGTATCTACGACGAGCTCGTCCTTGTTGATCAGATTATGGTCCTCGATTGCTACGACACTGTCGAGGTAGCCCCGATAGCCTTCGAACTGGTGCACCAGATAGATCGGCGACGCATGATATTTCTTCGTCCATTTCGAGCTTTGGAAGCCGTTTGCTTCCAGTACCATCTTGGAAAGCTCAGGAGGGATTGTGCCCACGCCATCGTATTTGGGGAGCTGGGTAATGAAGGCAGGGTAGTACGCTTGGAAGTAGACGGAGCTTCGGGTTTGCAGCATGGAGAAGGAATACATGCCGTTGGAGGTATAGCGTCCCCAACCCGAGTAGTTAGGATTGCTGTCCTGCTTGATGTCGGCTGGAAGGAAGCCTGATTTTTCTTTTGTCAAATCACCCATGCCGACGGTGATTCCAAAATTGCCTTTGTGGTCATAGTCAGCAAAAGGAATGGTTTTTCCGATATAAGCAAAGCTGCTGTAGTAGGCATCCATATCAGGCGAAGGGTCGCCTTCAATTACGATTGCTACACGATCATTGCTGACGGAGAGGTTGTATTCTACCCAATAATCTGGGCGACGCTTCTTGTTCGGTACCCAAGAGACGACAGAGTCGGCGCCGTAGAAAAAGTGGGAGGAAGGGCTTTTGATTTCTACCTTGTCATCGTAATCGAGAGCCCAAGCTTCATGAGGTGGAGTATATTTGTCCGTTTCGTCAGGATTATTCCATTTCTTGAATTGGAGCTCGGCCTGTTTTTGGTCGATGATGACTGGGACTTTACCGGGAATAATAGTGGTTTTATCGCAGGCAAGGAGGTAGGTATCAGCAGATTTTCCAACGGGATTTTTACCAGTGAAGCCTTTGCCGTAGGACACATCGAAATAGTTGTACTGATTGTTAGGATGTTTTAACATGACGAAATATTCGTTAGACGTTTGGCCTGAAGGTACGTCAGGAACGGCTTTTAGGACGACAGTGCGATCGTAGTGGTGGACGGGATTGGCAATGTATTTGACCATTCCGAATTTGTAGAGTGAGACATTTACATATGTGAATGATGGATAGACATAATAAACTGACCATTTTTCCTTTACCAGTAGATCATTCCAGTCTGAGGGCACTTGTGTAATAAGTTTGTACTCATTCCACTCAGTACCAGGAGTAAAGGTAACTCCATCCAGTTCATGCTTGCCTTGTTGTACAGCAAAGCATTTCTTACCGACAGTGTTGGCGGGATCAGTATCATCGACATTAACAACCAGTAGTCCAGGAATAGATAGGGTCATATCTTTGCCTTCATCATCTTTATAGACAAACTCTTTTACCTGAATTTTTTTGCCCGATTTTACATTACTGTTGTTAAGGGTTTCATAGACATACCCGTCTGCATCGACTAGAGGAACACCTCCATAAGAAATCAACTCCCGCAAATCCGGCAACACATAAACCGGATAAGTCTTCCCATCCGTATGCTTGTACGTTCCTTGCGTATTCGCAACAGTCGTCTTCGTATACGTAACCCACTTATCTTCATTAACCTCAAACACCTTTTCCCATCGGTTCTTCGTATCCGGGATTTTGGCATTGACGATTTCATCAGCCAGCTTGTTGATGAGCAGATCGGCTGTAACCTCGCCCTCAATCCAAGCTACTTGTTTACTAGGCATCCATACGCCTCCTTTACAGTTTCTTGCGTAAAAATTTCACATTGTACCAAACTTTCTTTTCCGTACCTGAAATGTTGTGGAAGTCAAAGCGGACCTGCGCATTTGGCTTCAACGGATAGACGATCCCAAAGCTGTTTCCCATCGAGACGGACTCCGGGAGCTCTTTGGTATAAATCGTTTCACAGACCTTCACGCCGTCCAGACTCAGCTCCCAGTAATCGCCGACGCAATAATTATTGGTAGCAAACGCCACGGATAAAAATTCTGTCGGATAGGGAAGGGCATAGGTATCGGAAAAGACTTGCTTGGATGCAGTCACATCAATCATGCGTCCGCGAATGAAGGGCTCAGTAAATTTGGAAAAGTGCGGGTAGGGGAGCTCACGTACCTTGTCGATCACACCCCCGCCCGAATAAACAACGGAGAAGCCCACTTGTACTCACCTCTCTTTCTCTATACGAAGGACATCGGTGCCAGTTAAGAGGCCCCTCGTATCATAGAGTAGACGGATCAGGTAAGATCCTACCGTTTTTCCGTCAGGTGCGTAGCCCGCAGCGGTAACCGAGGTCAAGCGCCATAGAGAATAGTACTCCCAGTCTGGATGGAGCTGATCGACTTCAAGGGGGAAGGTGGTAGTGTCTGTAGAGCCAAACGTGAGGGAAATGTCCAGCATGTAGCCAGACTCGTAGAATAGCTTGGCACCCGTGACCTTTTCCGGATCGAGGGGATGCTCCCGGATTAGACGAACAGAGGGCTCCTCTTCGAACGGGTCTGCTGTGACGGTCGTGGTTCGGTGGACTTCATCACGGATCAGATCGAGGATGGGGTAAATCAAATAATCATTGGCAATCCCGGCCATTACACAATCGCCCCCTCGTTGTTGCTCCAAAATAAATCGAGGATTTGCATATAGCCGTTCTGCGCATCAAACATCGTGCGGATTCCTTTGATGGTATACGCTTCGCGGGTCGTTGTATTGGAGTCGATAATGTAAATGCGATCGAGGACATCCAAGGCAGGGTTGCCAGGGATGGAAATTTGCAGCGTACGACACAAGCGTTTTATATCAAAAAATGATCGTCGCGCGGCCAGTCGCTTCAATTCGTCTGTCTTCGCAAAAGGAACGTGTCTCACGCCTGTGCGGACCTCGCCTTTTAGCTCCATCAAAATCTCGGTGTCTACGAAATGACCAGCCTTATTTTCTTCGTCCAGAATGACCAGATGGCTTCTGCCACGGGAAAAATCGATCGTCTTATGAATCGTGATCAAATTATCGTGCTCCGTATAAGTGGCCACAATTGGTCGATTCATATCAATCTCTTCCAACCGATACGTACCGTAACGGTCACAATAGGAACGGAAATCTGTATCTTTCATGATTTCCGCGATGGCTTCTCCCACTTTGTATTGATACGACTCGAATTTGCGTCCGGGCGGCTCAATAAAAGGATTTTTCCAACCTTTTGGGGTCAGAATGGATTCGGCATCGACTTCCACGAATTCGCCCTCTTTATCAGGCACAGCCTTGAAAACCTTGCCTGTTGCCTGCGTCACGTGGGTATAGCTTGTCTCTTGTACAATGGCATACGGGTAGTAAATGTCTTGCGGATTGCTGCGCCAGCCGTACATTCCTGCATGGGCGATCAAGTCTTGTACGATGGCCGATTTGAGGTAGGCGGCTTTGGCAGTTGGTTCAGTTGGGACAGGTGCGGTACCCTCCCACTCAGGGATCGAATCAAACTCCGTGCTGGAACGGAACTTTTGATAGATTTGCCACACGCTGTTATACCAATTCGTATCGCTCGCCCATTGGTAAGCCCCCTTGTCTCCTCCTTGCCAAAAATATTTGACGTCGTCGACTGATTGGAAGCGCCAGCCTTTGCTCGCCATGGCTTCCCGATAGCGAACGGCTCCGCGATAGAGCTGTCGCTCGATTCCTTGGTATTGCGGGTCGCATTTTTCACCGGTATAGCATCCATACCCGAGAATGAAATCGCCAGGAGGAAGACCTTTCCCGAGCGTCCCCATTTTTGTCTCATGTTCGGCAATGGCAAGCAAAAATTTATAATCGAGTTCGGGACCTTGCTGCTTGGACTGCTTTTTGGCCATCGAGATGATTTTGTCCCGACGAGACATCGAGGAAAAAACATGGGTATCATGTGCGGCAGAATGTCCGATGTCTGGGGGGTATTGCTTGTCCTCGGTAATGACCTTGTTCAAAATCTTTTTGTACATATCGCGGCAGTAAATGGTCATGGTCGATTCCTCGCCATTCAAATCGAGCTTGTCGATCAGCCCAGTAAATACCCGCATCAAATTCAGACCATAACCCATGTAGATCCGGACAGGAGTATTTTCAGAGAGGACACCGACATGGAATCCGTTCACAAAATAAGACCAAGGGGTTTCCTTGTAGGTTTCGGGAAAGTAAAACGGATTGTAGTCCGGGCTGTAGTAGCCGCCCGGGTTTGAAATCGTGATTCGTGCCTCACATGATTCCATTTCAAACTGGTCGTCCATTTCGATGTGGTTAATATTGTCCAGAGTAAGGGTGTCCATATAGACAAACTTTCCGACCTGGAGCGATACTTTTCGCGGCTGCCCAGGCATGAAGGTGCTCGTAATTTCCCGTTCCTCAAAAAACTCCTGCTGCACCGTCGGATCGACTTTGTCTTTGTTCCCGTACAGATCGGGGCGCCCTTGCAATTCCTTGATCTGAATGTATTGGAGGGAAAAGCGATTGACTTGTTTTCCATTCCAGAACAGCTCGAAACGGATTTCCGTTTCGCCATTGGGAAAGGGGATATCACGAATCTCTACGTTTTCTGTCCCGGAGAATTTGTTGACCTTGATTTGCATTTTTCCATTGAAAAAAACGCGCAGCTCGCCAGCACCTTCACCGAAGTTGGTGGAGAACCCCATGCTAAAAATGCCGGGGTGAACGGAGGTCATCTTGAGATTCATGCCTGTTGTAACGGTAGGGGAGGGGAAGACGGTCTTGTACCCTTTGGGATCAAAGGTAAAGGTGAGGTTGCTATGCTCCGTCGAGCTTCTCTCGATCATGGATAGCTTTTTGGTCAGCTCGTCTACTTTGTAGACAGATTTTGTGTGCCACGTATTATTGGTAAACCGTTCGTCAAAAAGAGTTGCTCCTGGTGTTCCAACATAGGTGGCATCGGTTGTGACTCCTGCGCCGTTATTGGAAGAGGCAGCGAACAGATGCTTCGAGCCATTCATATAAGGAAACGGATCGATAACGGCTTGTCCGTTCCAGACTTCAAAGTGCAGATGAGCTCCTCTTCCTTTGGAGCGGGGGGAATTCGGATCGTCATAGCTGCCCATGTTCGTAACGCCGGCAGAGCGGACATCGCCTGTATTGCCGCTTTTACCGATTATGGTGCCCTGCGTGACATAATCCCCTGTTTTGACGTGGATTTCGCTCATATGGGCGTAGCGGGTCCACATGCCATCCGCATGCTGAATTTCTACACGAAAGCCAAAGCTCGTATATTTTTCAGACACGGTCACTTTTTTTACTTTGCCAGCCCAGGCAGCTTTGATGGGCGTACCGACTGGACAAGCGATATCAATCCCTTTGTGGTTGCGATTGTCGCCCATATAGGCTGTAATATCGCGGATGCTTTTGCCCTCTACGGGAAAGACAAAAGGAATCTTGGACAGAGCAGTGCCACCATCTCCTGAACCATCCTGAATAATGGTGCGGGTCAATGTTTTCTCTTCTCGCGGATCACTCATAATGAAATCGAGTTCTTCAGTACGGCCCGGCACGAAGACGAGTCGATCTACTTCGACGCGGCAAGCGGGCTTCGATAATTCTCCGAGCTTGAGTCTTTCGGAGAGAATTCTGCGCAGCTCATTGGACATCGTTTGCATGAAAGCACCTCCTATTTAAACCGTTCCAGGGACCATTTTCGAAAGCGATTCAAAAAAGAGACGGCCTGTGCCCGGGTGAGCAGCGAGTAAGGCATGAACCATTTTTCTTTCTCTTCCGCATTGGATGACGATACCTCGTACATATGATTGACGACAGCCGCTCCATCGACGAAGTTGTTGATCGCAATTCCTTCGATCAAGTAATCTCCGTTGCCAAACCGCTCGTCTTCCATAGAGAGGACGGATGGTGCCCACCATGAAGGCTTGTTGCCTGTCATCCCACCGTTTAGCGCAATTTTTTCCCCGGTATTGCTGTTGTACATATATTTTTCGTGCCCGACATCTTCAAAGCGGGTGCTCGTCTCTTTGACATAGAAGAAATGAACGTTTTTACCTGCCGCAAGCGGCATGTTGAACAGAACCGTATGATCATCAAATTCCTGATAGTCCGAGCTTTTCACCGCTTTTCCATCCACTTTGACGGCAAGCAGCTCCTTACCCGCAGGGTAGGTACCGTTCAGGCGAAAAACACGTTGCCCCTCGTATGCCGTGTGGGATTCATCCAGCCGCTGTGTGGGAGGTTGTGAATCCGTAAAGCGTTGGTAAAAAGAGCGCCGAAGCCGGTCAATGAGAAGAAAAGCCTCTGCCCGATTGATGTAGGCGTTGGGAAAGAAGCGGTCGTTTCGCCATACGCCAGGGCTTTTCACCGAAAAATATCCGCCTCGCATAAACAGAGCGCCGTTTTCGTAGCTGTTGTAGATGAAGCGCAACTGTACGCCGTTTAGATTGTAGGGAAGATAAATCGTGGCTCCGGGAGCAGGACTAACCATGTAGACGTCTTGCTTGAGTCCGATATATTTTTTGGCGAGGTCTTGGGCAGGTGTCGATTTCCATTCCTCTTCTGGCACATCAATCCGCTTGAAGGAGCGTCCATATGCGTACAAATACTCGTTGAATTGGCGACTGAACGGATTGTAGAAATACGTGTCTCCGTTATCGAGGCGTTTGTTCGGGTAAGCAAAGGAAGAGGAGTTGGGGGGAATCGGTTTGCCAAAACGGTCCAAGGCAGGCTTGCCGAAGCTGGAAAAGGCAACAACTGAGTTGGCAGATGGTGCGTAATACAGCTCGACGTCCGTTTTGTTCGGGTCTGTTTGATTCGGCCGAATTTCTTTGAAAAGGGTTTGCGTGCCGTCAATATAGACATTGACGGGGTTATCTGCACTCGGTGTCAATTTGGCTGTGAGCGTAAATACTTTTTGTCCGGTGGAGCCCTTTTGTTCCTCATACAAGTAAGGAGCATTGCTTTCAAAGGAGCCATAAGCAATTCCTTGAATGAACGGTTCTCCGTCAGCCATCAAATAATTGCTGGCCTCCATTACTTCATTAAAAAACCAGTCTTTTTCATTCACATCAGCCCAGCTGATCATTTTCATCACCTCCTATATAGAGTAGACAGAAACCCGTAACAGCCCCAGCTATTCCCGAATCATCCGTTCTACCAGTCGCCTTGTCCGATTCAAAAAGGCAATAAATTCGGCGCGTGTCACAAAATCATTGGGGCGGAAGTAAATGACGGGCTTCCCATCTCGGGTAATGACCGTGATCAGCCCAAGATCGGCCATTTCTTCGATATTTTTCTGTGCCCAATGCCCTTCAATATCTTGAAACTGGAAACGTGATTCGCGTTCGATCGAGTCTTTTTTGATGAGGATCAGATCGACGGTGACGCTGTAGCGCCGTCCTGCCTCAAGCACATGGGGGGTGATGGATTCTGCGCTTCCAAGGAAAATGCTTCCCTTTTCATCGTAAAACTTGTGGGTCCAGCCTGCGTAGCTCAAGTAATCGTTATACGATTCTTTGTCTGGAAAAAGTAAGGTCAATGAACACTGGTAGCTGCTAAAGCCGGAGTGGTGGATGTGCGAGGGAGCGTTGATGATTTTGATTTCGCGTAAAGAAGGCTGGGGACTTGGCGGAGAATAGGGCTCGATGAGTCGGGCGTTTATTTCCATGAATTCAAAGCCTGTATCGACGAACAGCTTTTTTTTATAGCGCTGATTGGCAGTGCCAAAGGCGTATTGTTGGGTCATCGTTGTACCTCCTTACAATCTCGTGTAGCTCGTAGCGATTCCAGAGCGGACTTGTTGGCTCAATTCGGTAGAAAGGCTTGCTTGTGTATTGCGAACGGCTTCGCTGACGGTTGAGCCGAGGCGTTGGAGGTCAGCTTCCGTTCCGCTCATATTGGCAATGGTAATGTTCACATTGCTGTCGCCGCCATAGGTAAGGTCGTAGGTGCTGTGTGTTGCATTTGCGGTTTGCATGCCCCAATAGGTAAGCGGCTGCAAGCCGTCGGGCATGTTGAAGGTTCCTTTGGTGGGCTTCTTGGACATATGCAGAGATACGAGATTGTCGTACTTGGCTTTTTCGAGGCTTTTTTTAAGGTTCTCGATGTCTTTCTTGAATGTCTCATTCATTTGGTTCCCGGACAAAAGGCGATCCATTTCAGAACTCGTCGTATCAAAAAGCTCATTGATACTGCGTAAATATTCTTCATCTAGCTTCTTTACTACTTCAGAATTTGCGCTGTGCCCTGCTAAGATTGCTTTGTTCCTGTCAATCGAGTATTGAAGCTCTTTACTTTCCAGCTCAGAGCTCAGCTTGTCCTTCACGGAATCAATTTTTGTGCCGGAGGTATGGTTGGTTTTATCGAGGTTGTTTTGGGCGATAGAAGCATTTATATCAGCGATTACTGATTCTACTACTCCAGAGGCATCTGTACCTTTAGGGATTTTCGCTAATACCGCTTCAAAATAGGCTAAGTGTTCACTCCGTTCCTTATTAATACCACTGTAGTAGTCAGCATAAGCTTTCAGCATTTCTGGAGAATCTTCGGATTTACCTTGGTCTAGAAGAGTTGCCTGCGTTTGCTCTAATTTGGCTTTTAACTTGCCTTCCGCTAAAGCGAGTTTTTCCAGGCGATACCCAACCACTTCTTTGCCATGTTCAAGTGTCTTGACTTCATCCCATGAAGGTAGTGGAGTATCGTCCAGCTTGTATCCATCTCCATCGACATCAATAAGTTTAGAGTGCTTTTCTTTTTCGTTTTTCTTTTTAATGTCGGATTTGACATTTTCAAGAGTGAGTTGAGCTTCCTTGTCTCCAAGCTGAAAGGTATTTTCCAACTGCTGTTTGAGTTCAGGGCCATCATGCTTATAAGCCGCTTTAAAAGCGTTATAGTAATCGCTCCATGAAGGAGCAGTGCCACCCATGAAGTTGATCAGACCATCTGTAATACCAGAAACAGCAGTACCGGCAAAAAATAAATGCTTTAAACCCGGAGGCATTTTATCAAAATTAGTGATGTCGGCCACTAGACCTTTTTGATTTTCTAAGACTCTGCTTTGTCTCTGGGTATCGGACATAAACATAGGCTGCAACCAATCTTTGTTAAAACTGTCCAATAAAGTGAGTGCTGTAATACCAATCCCTATGCCAGGTAGACCTTTACCTAATTTCGCGATGTTTTTTAATCCTTTTCGCCATAGAGGTACACTCTTGGCTGCATCATCGACAGACGTTGAAGCAGCTTTGCCAGCTTTGGATGGAGCTTTCGGAGTGGAGTCTGACTCATCCGGACCGCTCGCCTTTTCGGCAGTTTTCAATTTATATTTAAACTTAGGTTTAGGTTTAGATTTTGAATCGGATTCAGGTTCAGGTTTGGATTCAGGTTCAGATTCTTTCTCATCCCCCTTCTTTTTGCCTTTGAAGAACTTTTCCCGTATCTTCGTCTTAAAATCACCCGAGAACTCTTCAAAAAGGAGAGCAGCAAAAGGGGCGAGTCTGCTAGTGGTAGAGGATGAACTGCTTGCGGCTGCAGCTGAGGGAGCGGCCTGAGGACCCGCTGTGGCAGTCGGAGGTTTGGGTACAGCCGTGGACAGTGCTTCTGTCAATTCCTTCAAGGCTTCCCGTGTTTTCTGGAGTTGTTCCTCCTGCTGTTTTAAATCGCTTGTCATGTCCTTGATTTGCTGGTCGGTCGTGACAGATGTATCAGAGAGGGCACGCAGCCTCTCATCCAGCGAAGAGACGGAAGGAATTAAGGAGGTAATCGTGTTCTGCAAACTGCCGAATGCGCGCTGGACCAAAAGGATTCGGCTGGTGAGCAAATGTGCCTGACGCTCTACATCGCGCATCTTTCGTCTGAGCAAATGCAACTGTTCAAGAAGCTTTTTCTCTTCCGCAATCAATGCCTTTAACAATCGATCATTGTACGGATACAGCTCTTGTACTCTTTTCTGTTCCAGCCTGTTGCGAACCAACCGAGTGCGGGTAGCTTGATAGGAAGACAGATTTTGCAATTGCCAGGACTGGATCTCCATCGCTTCTTGTGTAAAGGGAGAAGAGGATTGACCAAGCAGTGCGGTAACACGCTCTTGTCTTCGCTGCTCACTTCCTTCATGAAGATTGCGCCGGGCTTTGACGTAGGCAGCTTTTCCGCCGTATTGATCGGCAGCATTTTTCAACAGACGTACAGCGAGCGATAATTGGCTCTGACTTTCTCTCATGCGCTGAAGCAGGTGGACCAAAAGCGAGGGAAAGCTACCGGGCTGATTTTTAAAAATATCGAATGCTTCAAGGGACGCTGCCTGCCAGATGGTTTGCATCTGGGTTTGGGGAGCAAGCGGGTCATCTGGTAACAAAGCTGCTTTCTCCCGAATATCCGCTACAGTTACATGCGGGTCATTTGATTGGCGAGAAGACGTATAGTAGGCTCTGGTTACTTCTTCAAGGCTGACGGCATGTGTTAGCGCGATATCCCGCAGGTCTTGTTTGACTCCTGTTCGCAAGTATTCGCGCAAACCAAGTGCTTCTTCTTCCACTTGTTTTTGATCCGTCGATCGTCCTGAAACGCGTGCTTGCGCCAAATCCATCATGTTTGTATCTTTGAACAAAAAATTACGCTCTGCCTTTTTTAACAGGCGGTTCAAAGATTTCGCCGACTCCCAATTTTCAATATCCATCGAGGTGATAAGCGTGTGAAGGCCGCTGCTCATCATGTTTCGCAACACATCTACGGCAGCCTCTTCCCATGCTTGTGGATGGAGGGTGCTTCTTCTGCTGTAGGACTTTTCTGTTCTTTTAACGGGGGCATTTGGTAAAGTCGCAAAGCGGAACGGGGCAATGGCTCCTGTACTTACGGACAACAGGGAAGCAGGAGCAGCATGGGAAACAGGCTGAGAGACGTACTTACGAGAAAAGCTGAGCGGCTTTGACTCAATGTCGCGTATCATCGCGCGTAATTCATACAATTGTTGATGCAGTGCTTGAAAAAATGGTGTAGCTTGCTGGGCACGAAATGGGGATGCCGACTGTTCTACAGCACTCGTTATAGAGCGGAGGGCATCGGTCAAACGTTGGGTTTCCATGAATATCACCTTCCTCAAAAGAAAAATCCCGTTCTGGTCTTAGAATAGACAGAAACGGGTTATAGACCACCTAACACTTTGCCAAGTACGGCAATATCGTCTTCGGATATTTCCTGATAGTCTTGCGAGCTAGATGCATGGGGGGAGCTGTCTACAGAATTCGTCCCCTTTCTTCTCAAGAAAGGAAATCCCATGCGTGTCTCTACCTCAAATTGAATGTATTTGTTCACTCTCTTCATTAATTCTGCTACTTGGGGAAGGGTGTACTCCCAAATATCCCATTTCTTCAAACCACAGTCCTTATGGAGATGAAAAAATAGATCGCCCCAATCAAGTGGCTCACCAGATTCCCTATCACGAATGGAGGAACTGTCACCCTCGCCACTCTCTACTTTTTTAAGCCGTTTAGGCCAATGAGAATGTTAATAAGCTTTTTGGCCGTCTCCAAATCACAATGTTCATCCAAGTACTCACGAGTAACCGTAGGGTAGTTGCGAAAGCCCAGAAGCAGGATATCGAATAAATCTTCTTCCTTGTTTTCGTAGGGGAGAAAATTAAGGATAATCGCGTCGATATGGACGGTTCCTAGTTTTTTCATCAGGATACGGGCGTCCTTTAAGGTCACAGGCGGAATCCGGTAGGTTTTGCCGTCACGCAGCATGATTTCACTATCATCTTCAAAGAAAATAGCTTCTACCAGATCAGCCTCCTCCTGTTTTTTGATACGCTCTACAGCTTCCTGGTTCATCATCTCAGCGTGTTTTTTTTCCAGAGCTTTTTGGTGGTTTAGCATGGAAGAATCCCTCCTTGAACAATGCCAGATTGTATTTGTTAAATATATCTACTTGCTAAAATGAGTTGTCGTTCGCTATGATTCGTTGTAAGTTATTCCCTTTGAAAAAAAGCAAGGCAAGAGCGAAGAGCACGGAGCTCTCCACTCAGCCTGCTTAACCTCGAAAGAGTTACACTTTTTTGGTCGATACGAAGCGTTTCACACTGCCTAGCTTGCCATCTGCTCGCTCTGGATCAATAACGGACAAGGAAATAGCGGAAGTGCTGGCTGTGGAGCGTGCCGCATCAATCGAGAAGCTGCCTTTTGCCATGCAGGAGAATAGCTCTGTTTCAATGCCTGCATAAGTTCCGTCTTTTTGCAGGAAAGAGCCGTGATGGACGACATGAACCGGGAATGGCACCTCATCCATCAAAATGTCGACCACGTCTACGGTTTCGATTCGCTGATAGTTGAATACCACATCTTCATTGAGCAGGGCAGGAGAGAAGATGAGACGAGCTTTATCTTCGCCGCCATCCTTGAAAGTATCTACCATGAACTCATCAGCTTGTGGTGCAGCAGACGTGCTCAATTTCACTTGTTTCAACAGGCGATTGCTATTTTTCAGACGAACAGCAAATCCGCCGCCGTTGAAGAGCTTGCCGCCAAACTCTACTTCACAAACACCAGCGTCGCCAGTGGATGCTGTGCGGTCCAGGCTGCCAGCAGTGACTGCTTTCTGCTCACCCAGCACGTATACATAGTCGCTCTTTTGCTCTTGCAGCTTGGAGCCCATCATGAGCTCAAGTGCGGCCAGATCAAATTTGGCATCCGTTGCGGTAATCTCAATGCTTTTCGATTTGACGAGAGTGTCGATGGCGAAGAGACCATCGCCGCCAAAGATATCCTCCATTTCAACATTCATGTCAATTTTCAGGTCCTGCATATTACCAAGCGTGATGACTTCGACGCCATTTCCATCTTTGGAAGCGCGTTTGGCAAGAAATTGACCGACACCTTTGATAATCATTTTTTTAGACAATGAAAGTCACTCCTTCTAGATAGGGGATTTGGGTGCTGTAGCTGAATCGTGTGGAAAGGGAACCGCGATCAGCTTGTCATAGGATAGACGGGGTTTTGAAATGTCTAACAAACTTGCAAAGTAAACTTCGTGATCAGTGTGAAACAGTACGCAGAGGAATGGCCCGTATCGGATTCCTGCTGAGAGACAACATACGTGTCCAATCCTTCTATTCCATTCATCGATAAGCTTTTGCCGTCTAAGAGATAGAAAAGATGGTTAGCAATTTGATGCGCCAGCCTGATATCGCCAGGCGTGATCACATCAAATCGGAAGAAGCTGGTGAGAAGGAAGGGATTGTCGGTGTCGCGCTTTCCGGAAGTTGCGTAGAAGGAAAGGAGAGGCTTCGCAACATCAGATAGCTGAGCGAGCTTTCTTTGCTTGATAATCTGCTTGGATAGAGAGTCCTTGTCTTCTGGAGCAATGCCGAGTAATGCGAGCACCCGACTATCCGTAGAAAGTAGTTCATAGAGATGATGATAGAGGTCGACAATCACGAATGATTCACCCCCTTTTGCTGAGAGTTTTTGGAACAAAATGTTCTCCTTCTACGTTCATAGGTTAGACAGATGAGGAAGATGTCTCCCTTGAAATACATATTCAGTCGTAATTAAGCCAGGAGGTCATAACATTGCGAAGTGAAATGATACAAATCATCATCCAACAGACCAAGGAAAAAGTCTCTGCGAAGACGCTCGAAGATCATGAAGCCGTTGTTGGGATTATGGCCATGGCCAAGAACTACACGCTGAATGAAGAAAGTGTGCGTCACATCATTCACGAGGTTTTTGATGGAGATAAGGAGCGAATGGCAAAGGCATTGACAGTAGCCAGCCATTTGATAGATGAAAGTTTGATTCAAAAAATCATCTCAGATGTAAAGTAAGCCCGTTTACAGCGGGCTTTTTCTTTTTAATTGGAGAAAACTCATTCGAAACTGTCTATTCTATCTCAGACGAAATAGAATCGAGGGGATAAGAATGAGAGATTCCAAAAAAGCCGTATTGTATGTCGTAATTATTGCCGCATTAGCTGAATTTCTACTAGGAGAAGATATCGATCGCGAAGGCTGGGAGGAGCTCAGTGACGCGCTCGGCATGGTAGGAATGGATCTGAACGAAGTTTTCACAGAAAATGATTCCTTGCTACTTGGATTTCAAAAAGTTTGTCAGGAATTTGGGAAGATGAATATGACAGAGGAAATGATAGAGGAATTATACGTAGAGGACCAGCTGGAATAAACGGCTGGTTTTTTTTTGTTTTCAAAATCCGCTTAATACATCTCAAATCGCTTCGTATAGATTCGACAAGAAGCAAAAGGAGGGGAGAAACCATGTACTATCAGATTAGTTTTTCGGCAGATGGAGAGCAGGTGCAGGTCATGAAATATACGTCGACCCAAGACACCCCCATAGCCGTTTTGGAAGAGTTCTTTCGCGAGCATGTTCAAGTGAATCCTGAGTCCCTAAAAGGAATCGGGATCGTCAGGATCGGTGGGTAGCATGGCTTGTCAGGGATGTGATTATGAAAAAGCCTGCCAAAAGAAGATGATAGTCAATGACATCGTGATGTCAGCAAAGGAACAAGATGTCGTGCCCATGACCTGTCGTTGTGTGGTTCATGACATTTGCCGTGATTGCCAATGGTACATGAAGCGTCAGTGTGCCTCATGGAAGATTTTGAATGGAAAAGTCTTCACGGCTGGTACCTTGCAAACATGTCCGAAAAAAATTTTGAAAGTTGGTTGCTAAATCCCTCCTCCAATTACCTAGTGTGATAGAGCAACTGTGAATAGGAGCATGAGGAGGGGATGAAGTACATGACAGATCAACTTCACCAAATGGACGAGTTATTTTTCGCAGGGAAAGTCGATGATTTTTTGCAGAAGGCAAAGGAAACCTGTGAAGCCAAGCTGACCGGGATGACGTTTGCCGGAATGACCCATGATGATGTCGTCCAAGAGGTTCTCTTGAAGGTGTATCGCACGATGAAGGATTACGACCAGGAAAAAGCAAGAGTGACTACCTTTGTCGATCATGTGATTACGAATAAAATTCGTGACTGCTTGCGGAAAGCCGGCACGCAAAAAAACCTGACAAACAGTAATGCGGTTCTTGTCTCTGGTGGAGATGAGAATGAAGAGGAAACGATGATCAGCCGTATTGCTGCTCCGAGTGAGGAGTTTCGATATGAGGAAGTAGAAATGATGATCGACATTATGGAGTATATGAAGCTGTCCACGCGAGACAAGCTGATTCTCCAGATGAGAAGCGAAGGCTATTACCATGAGGAAATTGGTCAGAAATTCAATATCAGCAAGGAAAGAGTGTGTCAGATCATCAAGGCGATTTTGAAACAGTACGGTGAGCTGTAGACATACACAAATAATCGATGAAAAGGAATGATCCAGCATGGCAGTTTTGTTGAAAAAGATGAATGAGGAATTGACCGAGGAGCTCTCCCATCAGGTCATTGGAAAATATGTACACGTTCCGACCAATATGCATGCAACACCTACAGCCGAAGGTGGAGAAGAAGAGGTAAATATTTGGTTCGGCGGTTGCGTAGCGGGCATTGAAAAAGCGGTCATTGCCTTCGATTACGAGAAGCAGGAATTTCGTGAGGAGCCGTTGACCTACACAAACTTTTTACTGACCGACGGTATGGGATACACGGTGAACCGACTCCATTCCGAGATTTATGAGATTACAAAGGAAGAATTCGAGCAAATGCTAGCAGATCATCTGGCTACTCAGGCTGCTGAGCTTGAAGCAGAGAAAAAGCTTCGTGAAGCGGCAGAGGAAATCTCGACAAATGAGGAGACGATGTAGTGCCATGAGACAGCCCACGATTGTCGCTTTCGAAGGAATTGACGCCAATGCGAAGGAAGCCCAAGCGGCGTTGCTAGAAGAAAATTTGAGATGCCTCGGATATAAAGTGAAAAGAGTATCGTTTCCGCGTTTAGATACCCCAATCGGAGCGGTCATTGGCATGTGGCTTCGCTGCGAAATTCAACTGGATGAGAAAGCGGTAGGAAAGCTTTTTGAAGCGGATTTTCTGGACTATCAGCGAGAAATGGCGCGGATTTCGAAGGAGAACGTTGATTTTATCATCATTGATCATTACGAACTGTCCAATTATTACTACTTCTATATAAAGGATACTCCTCTTTCTTGGTATGCCACGATGAGTGATTTGACGAAGCGACCCGATGCAACCTTTTTTCTGCGAACCGAAGTAGATGCGAATAATGCCATGCTGCTAAAGGTGCAGGAAGCCTATCTTTCCCTTGCCCATACTTCGCGCCGATCGGTACATACACTGGATACGGCAATCGGGGTGGAGAGAATGCAGAAAAACATTCTGCAGGCAGTCCATCAGCAACATCTGAAAAAGCGAGTTACGTGCTAACAAAGCTAATCGGCATTGTTGCGGCAGTGTTCATTCCCGCAAATGCTGTACTGCCAGCCGTAGAAAAGGGGCTGTCGGAAGTTCATCCTGTGATGAAACTGGCGAGGGACACAGAGAGGCAGTTGCATAGAAAAAAGGAGCTTGCAAACATAATCACACATGTTGCACCGAGACTTGATAAAGCTACCGTTGAGCTTTATACAGAAACGATTTTTGCATTATCCAAGCAATACGAAATAGATCCGGTTTTGATCATGGCGATGATCTGGCAGGAAAGCCGATTTCAGCACGATGCAATTTCCGGCAAGGGCGCGAGAGGATTATTACAAATCATGCCGAGCACAGGAAGCTGGCTGGGAGTTCACCCTGATGACCTGTTTGATCCAGTGATCAATCTACAGACAGGTATCAAGTATTTCGATCTCTTGCAAAAGAAATATGGAAACCTTCGTTTAAGTATCATCGCCTATAACCAAGGCGAGGGAAATGTCGACCGAAATCGTTATCACGATGGCTACTATACAAAAGTCATGACCCATTACAAAAAAATGAACGGCTTATTACAAGAATCATCAAGATAGGCTGGGAGGAGGTATTATGAGTGAACATGCCGTGTTCGTAAAACAGAGATTGGGCAAGAAAAAAGAACAATACTCCTTGTATAACATGGAGAATATTCGCCGCTGCAAGGAAGACAGTGAGTATCTCGGTGAAGTAATACTCGCAAATGAAGATCTCATTTGGCATTCTGTGCACAAATATATCGGAAAGCCGGAGACATTAGTGAAGCAATATTGCTTGGAAAAAGCAGATATCTTGCAATTGGGGAGAATGGGAATCATCAAAGCTATCAAAGCCTTTGATATTGCAAGAGGCGTGAAGTTTTCATCCTTTGCTGTCATCACGATTGTGAGGGAGATCAACTGCTTTTTGCGAGATAGCGGACATATTGTACGACCGACTAGAACGGCAACAACGATTCTCCAACAGATAAGTAAAATAGAAACAGACCTGGGATATCTCCCTACAATGGAAGAACTGTCCGAACTGTTGGGTGAAAATGTAGAACAGATCAAAAAAGCGCTGGATGTCGGTAGACCTGTGAAGTATTTACAGGAGCCATACTTGAATGGAGCCGCTTCTAGCAATGAAGCTGCCACCGCTATGGATGTCTTAAAGGATGAAGGACGTGACGTGGAGGAGTACGTGCTGGACAAGTTATATGTTGCTGCAATGCTTGCGCAACTGCAAAATCAAATCTCATCAAAAGAGTGGCAAGTCCTGCAATTAAGGATGTCAGGCTACAATCAGACGCAAACGGCAGATTTTTTAAATGTATCCCAAATGTGTGTATCAAGAACCATGAAAAAAATTCAGAATATTTCGAAAAATAAACTTTCCTAATCTTATTTTTCAATTCCCGCCTAAATAGGAGATAATGGAAGAGCACACCTATTATGAAAAGAGGTCGATCACAATATGAAATACTACAGACTCGGTGGCAGTGGATTGAAGGTATCAGCATTGGGATTAGGCACGAACTCATTCGGAGGGCGTGCGGATGAGCAAACGTCTGTAAACATCATTCATACCGCAATCGAAAACGGGATTACCTTTATTGATACGGCAAATATTTACACGCAAACAGAATCGGAGCGAATCATCGGGCTGGCGCTTTCAGGGAAGCGGCACGACGTCGTTTTAGCGACGAAGGCTGGTTTGGTAAAAGGCGAAGGACCGAATCAAAGAGGCTCATCGCGTTACCACCTCATGCTGGAGCTGGAGAACAGCTTGAAGCGTTTGCGCACCGATTATGTGGACTTATATCAAATTCATACGTTTGATCCAGAGACGCCTTTGGAAGAAACACTTCGCGCACTAGATGACATGGTTCGATCTGGGAAAGTGCGTTACATCGGTGCTTCCAACTATGCGGCCTGGGAATTGATGAAGGCAATTGGCATCAGTCAGCGGGAAGGGCTGAATCGTTACATATCGACGCAGGTCAGCTACTCGCTGGCAGATCGGACACCGGAGCGTGAACTCGTACCGCTTTGTCTTGACCAGGGGGTGGGGATCATTCCGTACTTCCCGCTTGCTGGCGGAATTTTAACAGGCAAATACACCTCCGCAGAACAGGCCCCAGCTGGTTCGCGTGCGGACAAGGAGCCGCGTTTTGTCCGGTTGCTGAGCGAAGACAAGCTGGAGTTTGGACGCAAAATCAGTCAGGTAGCGGCGGGTATTGGTGTATCCTCCAGTGTGCTATCTTTGGCTTGGCTCATGCACAAGCCGGCTGTCTCTTCGGTGATCGTAGGTGCGACCAGTGTAGGACAGCTTACGGATAATTTGCAAAGTGCAGCGTTAACGTTGGATGAAGCGACCTTGGCAGAGCTGGACCGATTGAGTGACACGTATCGAAACGGGGAACCATTTGCCGTATATCGTTTGCCGTAACAATGGTGACAACTGTCGATTAATACAGCCAGTTCCAAAGGCTCCCTTAAGGGGGCTTTTTTGTGTTCAGCATAGACCCCAAAGCCATGAGGGATAGTAAACATATCCCGAACTGGAAAAAGAGTGATTTGAGATGATCCATTCAGTAAAACAAGCGGCGCCCTTTCATTACTCGTTGGACGAAAATCTGGAAAAGGTGAAGAAAGAGCTGGGCAACAGCACAGACCTTGTGACGCGGCAAGTGCGTCTTGAGGCCATCGATCAGTTACTGGTGGGAATTTTGTACACAGAGGGTCTGGTCGATAAAAACATGATTAGCACCTTCCTGGAGTCTATCATGATCCATGCAAGAAAAACGGTTATCCCTACAGAGGCCGAGCGGGAAGTAGAGCCGTTGCTGCTCATGAAGGATTTCCTGCTAACGATGGGTGGAGTGGAAGAGGTATATGACTTTGACCATTTGTATGATGCGATACTGACCGGTGATACCGTTATTCTGGTAGAGGGATATACATACGGCTTTATCATCAATACGAAACAGTGGGAAGATCGTGGGGTACAAGAGCCTTCCGTGCAGACGGTGGTCCGCGGCTCCAGAGAAGCGTTTTCAGAAAACCTCCGGACCAATACGGCATTGGTACGCCGACGGATCAATAATCGCAATCTTTGGTTGGAGACCGTACAGATTGGGGAGATGACTCAAACCAAAGTCGCGATAATGTATATAAAAGGAGTCGTGCAGGATAGCGTAGTAGAAGAAGTGAGAGAGCGGCTGGGGCAGATCAAGATCGACGGTATTTTGGAGAGCGGGAACATCGAGGAAATGATTCAGGATCATACCTTTACTCCATTTCCGACGATTTACAATACGGAGCGTCCAGACTCGGTGGCTGCCGGGCTGCTGGAAGGGCGCGTCGCCATTCTGGTGGACGGTACACCGATTGTTTTGTTGGTACCAGCTGTCTTTGTCCAATTCTTCCAGTCTCCAGAGGATTATTACATGCGTGCGGATTTTGGGATCCTTCGTATTTTGCGGCTCATTTCTTTCTTTATCGCTTTGCTCGGTCCATCCATTTATGTCGCCATTACCACCTTTCATCAGGAAATGCTGCAAACCAACCTAATCATGAGCATTGCTGCCCAGCGTGAAGGAGTGCCATTCCCTGCTGCAGTCGAGGCGATGTTAATGGAGTTTACTTTTGAAATGCTGCGAGAGGCAGGGGTACGCATGCCGAGGGCGGTTGGATCCGCGATTTCCATCGTAGGAGCACTCGTATTGGGGGAAGCTGCCGTGCAGGCAGGACTGGTTTCACCCGCTACCGTCATCGTCGTTTCCATTACGGCTATCACCAGCTTTGTCTTCCCTTCCTTTTCCATGTCCATTCCGATTCGACTGTTGCGGTTCGGCTTGATCGCACTTGCCGCTAGCTTTGGTTTTATCGGCATATTTGTGGGAATGATCACCTTGTGCATTCACCTGTGCACCTTGCGCTCGTTTGGTGTCCCGTATATGGCTCCGCTTGCCCCTATGAATCTGTCTGATCAAAAGGATACGCTGCTTCGGATTCCGATCTGGATGATGCATACGCGTCCCCATTTTTTGCGCCAGAAAAACAGCGTCAGAGAACGAAAAAGTAAAATATAGCGCAAGTATCGTGCCGATGTGATGATAAATTATTAGCCGAGGTGGAGACGGCATGAAACGAAAAGGTGTGTTCCTCCTGGCCCTGACTCTTCTCGTTTTGATGACAGGCTGCTGGAATCGTAGAGAATTGAATGATTTGGCGATCGTCATGGGGACAGGTATCGACAAGATTGACGGGCAATATGTGATTTCCGCCCAAATCGTCAATCCTGGAGCGGTAGCCTCAACTGAAAGTGGGAAGATAAGTCAATCAGCTGTTGCCACTTACAGTATGCGGGGATCGAGCATTTTTGAGGGAATCCGGAGAATGACAACGGAAACGCCCAGAAGGCTGTATTTTTCCCATATCCAGGTGCTGGTTTTGGGGGAGCAGGTAGCAAGAGAAGGGATAAAAGAAGCACTGGACTTGTTATTTCGCGATCATGAGGTTCGACCCGATTTTTATGTCATTCTGGCGAAGGATACAACAGCTCTTCAAATCCTCAGCATGATCGACCCGTTGGAAAAAATCCCCGCGACGAAGCTCTATAAAAGCTTGGAAACGGGAGAGAAAGCCTGGGGGTCGATTGTCTCCATGCGATTGGATGAAGTCATTGCTGATTTGCTCCGGGAAGGTGTAGAGCCGGTTTTGGTAGGCGCTACGCTGAAAGGGAAGGTACGTACGGGTTCAACCGATATAAGCTCCCAAAAAGATAGCCAGCCCAATCTGTTGAGGTACCAGGACATTGGGGTCTTCAAAAAAGATAAGCTGCTGGGTTGGTTGAACGAAGAGGAAAGCATCGGATTCAGCTATATCACAGACAAAGTGGACAGTACAGTAGAAGAAATTCCTTGTGACAAAAAACATAAAATCGTCGTTGAGATCATTCGGAGCAAAACAACGGTCAACGGGAAGGTGAAGAATGGCAATCCGCAAATAGAAGTCAGTGTTTCGGCAGAAGGGAATGTAGGCGAGGTGGCGTGTCCGAAAGATTTGTCCAATCCCCAAACCATATACAAATTGGAGGCGGATGTGGAAAAGAGGATCAGGGAGAAAATCGTAAGTGCCATCCATAAAACGCAAAAGCAATACCACTCCGATGTTTTGGGATTTGGGCAGTCGATCTACCACAATGACCCTAAAGGCTGGAAGAAGGTAAAGGAAGATTGGGATTCCAAATTCACCGACCTGAACGTGAAGGTAAAAGTGGACGTCAGGCTCAGGCGGACAGGAAAGGTGGGCAATTCGTTTATTCCTTTCATAAAAAAGGATTAGAGCATAACTTTTTCCATCTGGGGAAATGGTAAAGGTATTCCAGCGAAAAAGTAGGTGCGCCGCATAGCATGTGGACCATCATAATGATTTTGCTGATCAGCCTACTGATTGCCCTCGTTGAGGTGCCTTATTTGAGAAAGAACGCGATGAACAAGGAATTGCTGGTTTTCTTCATTTTGCTTGTAGTCGGGACGGGACTTGGCATAGCCGAATCGCTTGAGGCCAACATTCCGAACCCGTTGGACTGGATCACATTTGTCTATAAACCATTCAGCGACTTCATTTTTGGAATTGTGGAATGAAGCAGTAGCCAGCAGCGAGGCGGGGGAGCGAGAGGAATTGATTGACAACGGTCATATTAGCGCAAGGCAATTTATGATACTCGTGACGCTTTTTGCAATTGGCGACGCGATTTTGTACGTTCCCTCCCTTACTGCAACCGCTGCCCAGCAAGATGCGTGGCTCTCCGCCCTCATAGGGTGGGGGGAAGGCTTTCTTTTGACTTATCTGTATGTTTCGCTTAGCATGCGCTACCCAAACAAGTCGATCTTTCAGTACAGTGAGGATATATTGGGAAAATGGTTGGGAAAAGTGGTGGCTATCCTGTTTATCACTTATTTCTTCATCGACGCTTCGCTCATGCTGATGGAGATTGGCGATTTTGTCACGACACAGATTATGCAGGAGACCCCCATTGAAATTATTCTTGTCCTTTTTACAGTAATCATCGTCATGGGGGTTCGCAGTGGAGCAGAAGCCTTTTCTCGGGTAAGTGAGCTGTTGTTTCCGTATTTTCTGTTGCTGTTTTTTGTCTTAATCGTATTTATCTCCCCCCAGATCAAAATAGAAAATGTGAAGCCTGTCCTTGCGCATGGCATGGCGCCTGTATTTGGGGGGAACTTCCGGTACATGGGTTATTTGCTGGAAACAGTCATTCTGATCGTAATGTTTCCCTTGGTAAAGCGGCCAGCGAGTGCCGCCAAAGCGTATATCTTGGGCAGCCTTTTTTCTAATTTCTTCCTGATAATGATTACGTCTGTGGCAATCTTGGTCTTGGGTGCTGATATTACCGTACTGCTCGCCTACCCGAGCTATACACTTGCGCAAAAAATCAGTATCGGTAATTTTTTTGAGCGAATCGAAGTGTTGATGGCCGTCATTTGGTTTATTACGCTCTTTGTCAAAATTACCATTTGCTTTTATGCGACGAGCCGTGGAATCGCATATACGCTGGGGTTGCGGGATTATCGCCAATTGACACTTCCGCTGGGGATGATCATGATCGTGGTGGCATTGGCGACGATGCCTAACCGCCCTTATTTTGATACTTTTGTTTCGGAAATTTGGATGCCTTATTCCCTAACGTACGGTTTGTTTTTGCCCATTCTCTTATTGAGTGTGGGGGCCCTAAGAAGAAAAAAAACAGTCTGCTAGAAGTGCGGCAGACTGTTTTTTTGTGACTACGAATTCATTGTCTTACTCAGCAGCCATGCTGCTTTCTTTCAAGATAACGTCATGTGCGCCGCCTTCTACCAAGCTGGTAGCAGAGATGACGGTGATCCGCGCTTTTTGTTGAAGCTCTGAGATGGAGAGCGAACCGCAATTGCACATGGTCGATTTGATTTTGCTCAAGGTACGGTCCATGTTCTCGCGCAGGCTTCCCGCGTATGGGACGTAGGAGTCTACGCCTTCTTCAAAGACGAGACTGCTTTTTCCGCCAGTGTCATAGCGTTGCCAGTTGCGAGCGCGGTTGGAGCCTTCTCCCCAGTATTCTTTCACGAAGTTGTTGCCGATCTTCACTTTTTTGGTCGGGCTTTCGTCGAAGCGAGCGAAGTAACGGCCCAGCATGACAAAGTCTGCACCCATAGCTAAAGCCAGTGTCACGTGGTAGTCGTGTACGATTCCGCCGTCAGAGCAGAGCGGAACGTAAATGCCTGTTTCCTTGAAGTACTCGTCGCGAGCTGCTGCCACTTCAATGAGGGAAGAGGCTTGACCGCGTCCGATTCCTTTTTGCTCGCGGGTAATGCAGATGGAGCCGCCGCCAATCCCTACTTTTATGAAATCTGCGCCCGATTCCACGAGGTAGCGGAAGCCTTCCTTATCGACGACATTACCTGCACCGATCGGAACATTGAAGTTTTCTTTTACATATTGAACCGTCTCGCGCTGCCATTCGCTGAAGCCGTCGGAGGAGTCGATGACCAGAATATCAACGCCTGCTTCCACCAACGCAGGGACGCGCTCCTTGTAGTCCTTTGTATTGATACCAGCACCTACGATATAGCTTTTGTTCGCGTCCAAGAGGGACAGCGGATTGTTTTTGCGGGAATCGTAGTCTTTGCGGAAAACGAGGAAGTCGAGATTTTGATTTTCATCTACGATTGGCAAGCAGTTGAGCTTGTGCTCCCAGATCAGGTCGTTGGCTTCGGAGAGCGTGATGCCGGATTTGCCATAGATCAGCTTCGAGAATGGTGTCATGATGTCGCTGACGAGTTTGTCCAAAGAGTCGCGGCTGATGCGATAATCGCGTCCGGTTACGATTCCGAGCAACTTGCCTTTTGCCGTACCATCTTCCGTAATGGCAACGGTGGAGTGGCCTGTCGCCTCTTTCAATTCCAAAATGTCTTTCAGCGTATGGCTTGGTGTCAGGTTGGAGCGGCTAACGACGAAACCAGCCTTGTAGCCTTTTGCTTTGCGAACCATGGTTGCCTGGCTCTCGATGGACTGGGAGCCAAAAATAAACGAAATACCGCCACATCTAGCCAATGCGACCGCCATATGATGGTCGGAAACTGCTTGCATGACTGCGGATGAGAACGGTATGTTTAGTGTGATGGCAGGCTTTTCACCTTTTTTATACTTGGTAATCGGAGTGGATAAGTCCACATTGTTCGGAGTGCATTCTTTTGTGGTGAGATTTGGCAACAGCAAAAACTCATTAAACGTCCGAGATGGTTCTGTGTAATAAAAAGCCACGATTCTCTCCTCCTAGGTGAAGTTGGTCTCCATTTTTTGAACTGCCTCTTTAAACAGAGAAATTTTTACCATGTTAACCGCGAAGCACGACAACGTCAATAGGGAATCGATAGAAGGAGAGATTTCTTTGCTAAAATTGCGAACAGGTCATGAACAACGCCAGCTTTTGGGGCAAATTTCGTTAGAAGATTCGTACATTTTGTACGGGAATATGTACGTGCGAACGGACAGGAGCGTCGTCGTAACGGACAGCGTTCAGGGAGAAGTAACCGTCATCGGGTCTTACTTGAAAGGGATGCCGTTTCATGCGTTTTCTCTTCATGTAGTAGAGGGGGAGAAAAATTACGAGGTGGAGCCGATACTCTCCTATATGAAAGAAGTGCTAGACGGCAGCCTGTCAGATGGACAAAAGGGCGTGATTGCACTAGCAGAGCCTCTCCTGACGCGCGTACAGATTCCGAATATACTCGCCACACGTACCATGCGTCTGATGAAACTTACAGATCCAGAGCGTCTTTTACCTGTGGGCGAATCACGAATACTGGAGTTATCCGAAGCACAGATCGTGGAGGATATGGCGGCAGAGCTCGGCATGATTAGTTTCCGGGCGGAGGAAGTAGCCGAAATGCCGCACATCGCGCTCTTTTCGGAAGATGGCGAGCCAATGGCCGTAGCAGGCTTTCATGTCTATGACGAAGCCTACGTAGAAATCGGGAACATTGGAACATCTGTTCATCATTGGCAAAAAGGGTTGGGTACGCAAATCAGCTCAGATATTTCCCGGATCGGCTTGGAGAAGTCTGCGAATGTTTATTTGATGGTCTTTGCGGATAATCCGACTGCGATGCACGTATATGAGAAGCTCGGTTTTGTCACGGTATCTTCTTACGCTTTTATTGAATTTGTCCTTTAGAATAGAAAAAGAGAGGACAAGTGTCCCCTCCTATCAATTTAATCGGCCTTTAAATTCAACAGGTACAATCATCGTAAAGCAAGGTCCATCTGGATCGTTGCGGGCATCGATCGTCCCTTTATGTGCTTCCAAGACGGCACGGGCAATCGCAAGTCCAAGCCCATGCTTGCCCGACTTTCCTTTGCGGAAACGCTGGAACAAATTCGGCAGCAGCGCCTCCTCAATGGGTGGCCCATCATTGGAAATCGCGACGACGACGCTTTTTCCCGCGTGTCTTCCTGTGATAGTCAGTCGGCTTTTGGCGTAGCGCAGTTGATTTTCCATGATATTGACGAACGCAGTGCTCAATTGCTCGCCGTCTCCCTCTACGATCAAGTCAGCTGCCAGATTTAACTCCCACTCGATTTGCGGATTGAGCACGGAGAGCCGCTGTTTCAACAGGTGCATCATCTCTGACAGGTCGACGCGGTCGACTTGCATCATTTGGGAGACAGACTCGATCTTCGTGATGTACAAGAGCTGTCCGACGACCTTTTCGAGGCGCTTGCTCTCTTCCATGATGATAGAAAGTCCTTTTTCAGCCTGAGGTCCCTGGAAGACGCCTTCGATGAGTCCTTGCGTATATCCTTGAATCGCCATAATCGGTGTTTTGAGCTCATGGGAAATATTTTGGACAAAATGCTGCTGCGACTCGTCGTATTCCTTCAGTTGGTTTTTCATCATATCGAAAGAGCGGGCGAGCTGTCCGATCTCATCTCCGCGATCCATCGCAAGCGGGATATCGAACTGACGACGGGCGATCTTTTTGCACAACTCTTCAAGTGTGCGCAGCGGTCTGCTCAAATACCCGCTAAACCACACGGCCAACAGCCAGCTTACGAGCAGCAGCAGACCAAACACGAGTAAAAACTGACGTGTCAAAATCGAGTTGATCTGGTTGAGCTCCTGTTCCTTGGAGAACAGCACCATGTAGTAAGGGAAGCCGTGGTAGTCCATTTTTTTGCTGACGAACAAATAGCTCTCGGCTCCACGGTCCAGCGAACCATGCTGCAGCTTTTGGCTTGGGTATGTGGCTGCTTTTAGGAACAGCTCCTTGGTATCCTCATACGGAATGCGGCCATTGGTATTGCTCCGGCGACCCAGCTCCTGACCGTTTTCAGCATAGACGATCATATCAAATGAGTACTCATAACGTTGGAGCAAGAGCTGTAAAAAGTAAGGGGCCGCAGCCGGGACAGGCAGCAGCTCATTATGCTCGTTGAAGGAGATATGCTGAGATAAGGTGTAAAACTCTTCTTCCAAGAGCGAGTAAGTGTTGGAGACCAGGTACTGTTTGACAGCCATTGGATACCCGATACCAAGGCCAACCCCGAGGACGCTTGTCAGGATCATGAACAAAATGAGGATTTGCCTGGATATCGGCAGGTTTTTCAGTCGGAATTTGCTCATAGACGTGTCATACGGTAGCCGAAGCCATAGACCGTCTCCAATGGAAACTTGGGCATTTTCTTGCGGATACGCTTCACCAAGTCATCGACAGCCCTGTCTGAGCCGATGTAGTCTTCCCCCCAGATGGAAGTCAGAATCTGCTCGCGATTCAAGGCCAGACCTTGATTGTGCAAAAGGTAGACGATTAGCTCGAATTCTTTTGTAGTTAGATCAATGAGTTCGTCGCCTTCTTTTACTTGTCTGCCTTTTTCTGAGATCATATAAGGATCAACCGTTACCCAATCTTGGAAAGTTTGGGTAGAGGAAGCAGTGCCATTGGACTTCTCATAGGTACGCTGTAGCAGCTTTTTCGCACGGATGACCAGTTCACGTGGTAGAAATGGTTTCGCCAAGTAGTCATCGCTGCCCAGTTCCAGTCCGATGATTTTATCGACATCCTGATCGCGAGCAGAGATGAAGATGATGGGTACATTCGACTTTTCGCGGATAAGGCGCAAGAGCTCGTAGCCGTCGATGTCGGGCATCATGATGTCCAATATCCACAGATGTGGTTGTGTTTCTTCATCAAGTAACGGCAAGACGTCCTTGCCACTAGAAAACGCTTTCACCTGCAATCCGGCACTTTGCAAATAGGATTGCAGCAGCTCCAACAGGTTCGTTTCATCGTCCACCAGATAGACGAGGTAGGGGGTATTCATGGATTTCGGCCTCGCTTTGCATCTGTTTTATATCAATATTGTAGCATAGCCAAAAACAAGATGTGTGGCACGGACGTATGAGAATCGTGGAAAACGTGTGGAAGCAGGATTCACCTGTATCCTTCTGGAAAAAGAAACAGGGGAAAAAACAACAACGAGAGATGGAAAGGAGCGATTCATATGAAACGAACAGTCAAATCGTCTCTCATGGTACTAGCCTTCATGCTCTTAACTACGGCCTGCGGTCAAAAGCCGGTGGACACCCAACCGAGTCCGCAGATGCCTGATCCGATTGTGCAAACGCCACCGGAAACGAATCAGCCCATCCAATATGCGTATAAGGCACCGATGACAGGACTTGGCAGTCACGAAAATCTGGGGAGCAAACGACCGATCATGGTGATGATCAACAATGCTCCGCCCGCCCGTCCACAAACAGGCATCAACAAAGCGGACATGATTTATGAGGTATTGTCAGAAGGGGAAATGACCCGCTTTCTTGCGATATTCCAAAGCCAAACACCAGAAGTAATCGGACCTGTCCGCAGTATCCGCCCTTATTTTATCCAGATCGGGACTGGCTTTGATGCGGTCCTCGTTCACGCGGGAGGCAGTCCGGATGCACTGGAAACTTTGGCGCGAAAAGACCTCAGTCATCTGGATGAAATCCCGAACGGTCAATACTTTTGGCGAGAAAAATTCCGCAAAATGCCACATAACCTGTATACCAAGCCAGAGCTCTTGGAAAAAGCGATGCAGGATAAAGGGATGCGTCAAACGGCAGAGGTGCCTCACTTCACGTTCCTGCCGGAGGATGCCGAGATCAAGGAAGGCGAGCCTGCTACACAGGTAGATCTGACGTTCCACTCATTGAATAAAGCTGCTTTTACATATGATGCCGAGCAAAAGAAATACATGCGCTTCACAGCAGGCAAGCCGCATTTGGACTTGAGCGACAAGAAACAGTTGTCCACGACCAATCTGTTGGTCATCACTGCCAAACACCGTGTGCTGGATAAAGAAGGGCGTCTATCGGTCGATGTAATTGGTCCGGGGGACGGTTATTTATTCCAGCAAGGAAAAGCGCGCAAGGTCAAATGGAAGCGTAGCAATGGTGTCATCCGTGTCTATGAGGACGCGGCTCTGACGCAAGAAGCACCGCTTTTGCCAGGAAATACATGGGTGGCCATATTGCCGAACTCACCGGGTCTGTCGAAGTCGCTCAAGTTCCAGTAAGGATTAGGGCTTGCGGATGAAGGCGGTTTCTTCTAAGATAATTGTTGAAGCTTTAGTGCTTAAAAATTGTACAGTGAGAAACCGCTCGAAAAGACGGACTATATAACAGAGGTGACAGACATGCAATTGGAAAAATTAAAAGGGAAAGGCCTCGAACAGTTGTTTGAAGCAGTTCTTTCCCTGGAAACGATGGAAGAGTGCTATCAGTTTTTTGACGATCTGTGCACAGTGAACGAAATGCAGTCACTCGCACAGCGCCTGGAAGTGGCGAGAATGCTCCGCAAAGGCTTTACTTACAATCAGATTGAAGCAGAGACCGGCGCAAGTACGGCGACCATTTCCCGCGTCAAACGCTGTTTGAACTATGGAAATGACGGATACCAGATGGCGCTCGAGCGGATCGGAAAATAGCTAGGAGGCAGGCAACGTTGATTGACTATCGTGGCTGGCGCCATACATTTAAACTAGACCCGGATAAAACAATCGATGACGAGGCCTTGGAGGCGATTTGCGAGTCCGGAACAGATGCGATCATTGTAGGCGGTACGTACGGTGTGACCTATGACAATACGCTCGAATTGATGTCGCGATTGCGTCGTTACGCAGTACCGGCTGTCTTGGAGATTTCCTCGCTGGATGCGGTTGTGCCGGGATTTGATTCGTACTTGATCCCGCTCGTACTGAACGCTGGCGATCCAGACTGGATTTTTGCTCCGCATGTATCGGGGCTTCAAGCGTTTGGTGCTTATATTCATTGGGATGAAATCATTACAGAAGGATATATCATCGCCAATCCAGAAGCGGGCGTAGCAGAGCTGACGAAAGCACGTCCGATTGCGGATGCCTCGCAGGCCAAAGCGTACGCACAGGTAGCGACGAACATTTGCCGATTGCCGATTGTCTACATGGAGTACAGCGGTACATACGGCGATCCGGCGATCGTCAAGGCAGCCAAAGCAGGCGCGGGCGAAGCCCACCTCTTTTATGGCGGAGGGATTCGTAACCCGGAGCAAGCGGCAGAAATGGCTGCGATTGCAGATACGGTTGTCGTTGGGAATGTCATTTATGATGATTTAGCTGCTGCGCTTTCTACTGTGAAGGCTGTAAAAGGAACCCGAAACTAAAAAAGACCACCACTCCCATGAGCTGTTACAGTTTCATTGGGAGTGGTGGTTTTATTTTTGCGTTAGTTCTTCAGTGGAAGTGCTACGCTCCAATCCATATCTTTTGCTCTGTTCACTTGTTCCTCGATCGTAAGCGTCAGCTCTTTCGGGATTGCGTCCATTTCATCTACGAGTATACCTTTCACGACAAAATTACCTTTTTCATCTTTTGTTGTGGAGCCCATGAAATTAAAATCGTATTCTTTGCCCTTGTCATCAGCACCCTCCCAGGAGTCTAAAAAGATCACACCCGGTGCCAAAGTTGCCTCTAGCTGTATTGTACTACGCAGCTTTTTGTGTTTTTCAGAAGTGATTGGGTTTGTTTTCGTTATCTCTTCTGAAGCAAAGTTTGAGAAGGTTAGTGTGCTTCCTTCATGCTTTATCGTTACAGGCGTGGTTTTCAGTGTCTCAATGGACAGCTTTTGCTTAAAATTCGAAGGAACCTGATCGTAATTATCACCCACTCTAAAGGTTAGATTTTTATTCGTTGGCAAGGAATGAAAGTTGATGAAGTGAACATTTCTGTCAGCGGTTGCACGAACGAAATACTCCCTGCTTACATTTTTGAAAAATGGATTCGGCTCTTCCCCAAATTCACTCATTAGGTCCAGAGTGCTCCAAGCTGCGAGTACAGTTCCCTTGTCGTCCACCACTTCATAAGTTAAGGATGGGGAACTACCACTTCCTTCCGTATTCTCGATAACGAATTCCGTTTGGCCAGGTGTCACCATTACTTGCTTCAGATTAATCACTTCGCCATTGGGAGCGGTAAAATGCTCGTTAATCGGTACAATTTTTGTTTCTTTTTTGGCTTTGGAAATATCAACAGGAATCGTCACGCTCCAATTTCCGTCAACTTTGTCCAGCTTCTTGATGCTAAGCTCGATGTTCAGTTTGTCAGGAATCTTGCTGACATCTGTAAAATATCTGCTAATCGGTCGGCTGACCATCAAGTACTCATCTTTTTCGCCGATGCTTTCCTTCTTGTTATAATTAAGATGGTACTTATCAATTGTCTCAAGAACGTTTCCATCTTCGTCTGTGATTTTGATTTCATAGGTTTCGTTCAGTTTATCTTCATCTCCCAGTGGGAAATTCCGGAACAACTTTTCAAGCTGCTTGCCATTCTTATCCTTGAAGCCGAAAATAATCCGGACATCCCTCGTGTCTGCCATGACTTCTTTTACTTCCAGCGTCATTCCGTTGTCGACGGCTTTCAAATCAAGCTTCTTGTTATATCCTTCTTCAAGTCCGCGCTGGATGAGAGCGTCCTCGGACGCTTCTTCTGCAAACAAGCTGCTCTCTGTCTGCTTCGGCTGTGATTTTATGGTAGCGGCATACAAGTCATTTACATAAGTCGCAAAAGATGGTGAAGTCAGTGTTCCAAAATAGACGACTGCTGCCATTCCTGCTACGGCGATGGTTGCTTTTTTCACGATATCCAGGCTCCTTTTTTTCCAATCGATTTTCTTCTGTATGTTTTGTCTCTCTGATCGTTTCAGGACGTGTATGGGGTAAGGGGGAAGACTAGCCATGATGTCTTGGATGACAGCATCGGATGGCTCATCTGTCGCTAGCGATTCTTCCGGATCTTCCAGCTCGTCCAGCTCCTGCTTCAACTTCAACTGACAATGACGGCATTCTTCCAAATGAGCTGCTATGACCTCGGCTTCTTCTGGCTCAAGAAGGTCGTATAGATACAAAGCAATTTGTCCTTTATCTAAGCATTTCATAGATGAAAGTCCCCCCCTTGCCCTGCATGCCCGATTGCTTCCCTTAACTTGTCTTTTCCACGAGACAGACGCGTCCGAACAGTACTCGACGGAATCGAAAGTCGATGGCTGATTTCTTCACAACTCAATGATTCGAAGTAGCGCATTTCGAGGACGATCCGATACTTTTCTTCGACGGACATCATCCTTTGACGCAACAGGCGCTGACCCTCCTTATTCAGAAAGGCAACCTCCGGCGTATGGCTATCCACTGGTTCTATTTCTTCGCTGGTGGTGAGCTGCTGCTTCCGCTTGCGCTTGCGCAGCTCGTCCAGACAGTGGTTAGCTGCTATCCGGTACAACCATGCAGAAAAATCGTAGTTTGTTTTATATTCTGGTAAATGGTAATACGTCTTGATGAAAATTTCCTGCACGATATCTTGTGCATCAGGTGTATGTCCCAACATTTTACGAAGAATGGAACTTACTTTTCCGTGGTATCTGGTAATGATCTCGGAGTAGGAGTCTTTGTTTCCTTGCAAGACCCGCCCGATGATCACTCGATCTTCCTCCATTTGTGCTCCCCCTAGGCAAAAAAGGCTCGCTGCGCAGCTTTTCCTTTTTTGATCAAACAAAAGTGATCTTGGTGAAATTTCCCTATTACATCCTAGTACTACGAATCCCAAAATGAAAGTGTCCCAAATTCAGGAGTATTTTCCAAAAAGACTAGTAAATATTTCCGGCAAAGAAGGATTTGTAATATTTTGGATAGAATTTGGAAGGAAAATCCTATTGCTTACGAAATAAATAGTAGAATATTACCAAAATATATAATTTTTTACTAATATTTGTAGAATTCTGTAAATTCATGAAATATAATGAACTTGTCTTAATTTTTGAATGAAGAGAGGGGGAACTATCCATGAAAATCCAAGCGAAAAAAGTTGAAAGCGTTCGCACTACTGCAGTAGCAGCTTAATTCTCTTAAGAAGAGGGGGAATAGCACACGAGCTATTCCCTTTTTTCATCTAAAATGAGCCGGGTTAGCGAACCCCACTATTGGGAGGTGTTTTGTATTATGGAACGTCGTCCTTTATTTAAACCAGTGCATCCCGTCTATGAAGTGACAGAGCAGATGATCCGCTTGGGAGAGGCGCCTGGCTATACCTTCGAATTGGAAGACGAGAATGGGTCCATCCGCAAGATGATCAAACTGATGGATGGCACTCGTACTGTCGGTGAAATACATACATTATTGGCTGTTGATTACCCTGAAATTACGTATGAAGAAATAGTGGAAGCAGTGGAATCACTCAGTGCCTTGGGCTTCCTGATGGATCAGGCGAAGGAAGAGGCTTCCGTTCTGACTTCGGAACAAAAGGAAAGGTATAAAGCGAATATCCGCTACTTCTCCTTGTTCACTGATCTCAATCAAAGTCCTAGCGAGCTACAGGAACAGGTAAGTAGAAAAAAAGTGACGATCCTGGGAATGGGTGCCTTTGGCTCTACGCTACTGGTCAATCTGGTAGGAGCGGGAATCCAGCATATCAAGCTCGTGGATTTTGATAGAGTGGAGCTCAGCAATTTGAACCGACAAATGGTCTTTAACGAAAAGGATATTGGTCGGCTGAAGGTGGAAGCGGCACGTGATTTCATCGGAAGGCTTCATTCTGAGGTATTGATTGAAACGGAGACGCTGCAAATCAAGTCCAGCGAAGACGTGGAGCGGGTTATTGCCGGAAGTGACCTCGTGATGCTCGCAGCCGATCAGCCCTTTTTCTTTTTGCAGAGATGGGTGAATCATGCCTGCGCTAAGCTGCAAATCCCGTTCATTGCTGGGGGATTCAACCTCATCGAAGGACAGTTCTTTATGGTAGAACCTGGAAAGACGGGCTGTATCGACTGCATGCATTTGCATCGTTCCAGACAGATCGAAGACTATCCGCAGTTGATCCAAAGGCTGCTCGATACCAACTTTATCCTGCCTACTGCCACGATTGCACCCAATACCATGATGATTACGGGAATGATGGCTTCCGATGCAATCAGGTATTTGACAGGAATCGCTCCGGTACAATCAGCGGGCAAATTTATCATTTTCGACTTTAATACGTTGGAAAAGAGTGTGTTTTTTGAGTGGGAGCGAAATGAAGCCGAATGCCCGACTTGTGGAAGAGGCAGCGGAACGGAGCCGATTTTTCATATCAAGCGAAAAGAAGTGCTCGCAAAGTAAGGAGTCGTTCCTGTAAGAGAGGAAGGTGTCTGTAAGTGAATATCTCGGGAGATAGCATTCTCAAGATGCACCCGCTTGCGCGCCGGGCGGAAAACGAGGAAGAGATCCTCATTGGCCGAACGGATATCAGCAATTTCATTGTGCTTCCGGCCATTGGTGTCGAGATCATCGATATGCTGGATGAAGGGAAGAGCATCAATGAAGTAGCGACAATCATGGAAGAACGGTTAGGCGAACCGGTGGATGTGCTCGACTTTGCGCAGGATTTAATTGGTTCCTATCAATTTGTGTACATGGCAGATGGAGAAGTTGTCAACGAGCCAGTGCCGGTTGTGGATCATTTCTCTTGGATCAAGCAGGGTACGGGTCAGTTTTTCTTTAACCGTGTTGCCTTTGGATTATACGGTATCTTATTTTTCACAGGTCTTTTGATTTGTGTGTTTACGGGCAAGTATATCCCGGTCTATTCCGATATTTTTGTTTCTTCTTCCGTGACGGTTTCGGTAGTGGTTTCTTTCGTGGCTACATGGGTTTTTCTGTTTTTCCATGAAATGGCCCACTTGATGGCGGCCCGATCATTGGGGATCGGCAGTCGTATCGGTCTGGGACATCGACTTGTTTTTGCCGTAGCTGAGACGAATATGTCCAATATTGTTCTCGTTGATCCACAGCGCAGATACAGGGCGTTTTTGGCGGGAATGTCCTGGGATGCGATGTTTATGGGGATCGGTGTCATTCTGTTGTTTGCCAATGATCAAGGCTGGCTGACACTTGTGCCCTTCATGGAAGCATTCATTCGTATGCTGAATGTGATCCTGCTGATGGCTTTGGCCTTTCAGTTCATGGTTTTCATGCAGACCGACTTGTATTACGTATTGGCAACCAAGTTCCAATGCTCCAATTTGATGGTGAATACACGCCTGTTTCTAAAAGCGAAATTCCGTTCCTTGACGCAGGATGAGCAGGAGGAATGGGAGTACGTAGCCGACCATGAGAAAAGAGTCATCCGCTGGTATAGCTGGGTCTACTTGATCGGATCGGTGTGGGGAATCTGGTTCTTTGTCCAGTATCAGCTGCGCATGGCGGTTGATTTCATTTGGATCATCGCAGACGATATGAAAAACGCTTCGCTTCACTCGTGGGAGTTTTGGGACGGCATCCTGTTGATCCTGTTGGTTCTGGTTCCGTTTCTCATTTTGGGCTGGTCGTGGATGAGAGCCTATCGACAACGGAGAAGCGAAAGAGAGCGGACAAAATCCTTGCAGGGTACATAATTTGCGTCTTCACCTTGCCAAGCTGCCCTGTTACGCTAGGGGGAAGAGAGATACCCAGGCAAAGGAAGTGCTCACATGAACCCGATGATCCAAAATATCATTCAGCTGCGAAAAGAAGGGCATCTGGACGAAGCGATCCAGCTTGCCCTTCAGCTCGTCAGCCAATCCCCGACTGATCCTGTTGCCCATTATCAATGTGCATGGTGCCACGATGCAGCCGGATTGGAGAAGGAAGCCGTTCCCTTTTACGAGAAAGCGATTGAGCTCGGACTGTCTGTCGAAGACGACCTGCAAGGGGCATTACTGGGTCTGGGCAGTACGTATCGCACGCTGGGACAATACGAGCAGGCAGCAGCTACGCTCGCGAAGGGGATGCAACAGTTCCCCTGCGACCGTTCCTTTCCGATTTTTCTTTCCATGGCGTATTACAATCTAGGTAAGCATCACGAAGCCATGACTCTTCTCCTGAAAAACCTCGCGGAAACCTCAAGCGATCCTGCGATTTTGGCCTATCAAAAAGCGATTCTGTTCTATGCAGATGATCTGAATAAGACGTGGTAGCGCCATACCATTCCATTGGCAGGAAAACAATCGCCTCCCGTTGTACAAGTACAACAGCGGGAGGTGTCTATGTATAAGCTGATATTGGTAGATGACGAAGAAGATGTAAGAGAAGGGGTTAGCCAAGAAATTGACTGGCATAGCTACGGATACGAGGTGGTTGCCAAAGCAGAAAACGGCAGAGAGGCATTGGAGTTGGTAGAGAGACTTCGACCGGACGTCGTTGTAACCGACATCAAGATGCCCTTTATGAACGGACTTCAGCTGGCGGAGTCTATCGGGCGTGATTACCCTGCCATTCGCATCATTATCCTGACTGGGTTTGATGAGTTCGAGTACGCGCAAAAGGCCGTGAAGCTGCAAATTGATGAATATGTGCTCAAGCCGTTTTCCGCGAGTGAGCTGTTGGAAGCGCTGGACAAGGTCAAGCGACGGATGGACGAGGAGGCGGCTCATCGGGAAAACGTTCAGCTGCTGCGCGATAGCTATCGAAAAAGCTTGCCGGTTTTGCGGGAGGTTTTTTTATCATCTTTGCTGAGTCGTCAGCTCGTACAGCACGATGTTTATTCAAAAGCCTGCGAATACGGAATAGAGCTCAGGAGTCCCGAATATCTCGTGGCGGTCATCTGTGTAGACCAGCCCAAGCAGGAGGAGCAGCAGCTGTTTCTTTTCGCTGTGAAAAATATCGCAGAAGAACAGCTGAACGCAGGCAAACAGGCGGGCATCGTTTTTCTCCATGAAGATCAGGTTGTGCTGCTCATGCGAACAAAAGCAGACGACACGCAACGAATCGAAGTGCAAACACAAAATATCGCCGAAGAAATCAGGCGAACGATTGAAAAATATATGAGCATCACGGTAACAATCGGAATCGGCAACGTCGTGACAGATGTAGCGGCACTCCCTTACTCGTATGAGGACGCCATGCAGGCACTCGATTACAGAAGCATCCTCGGCTGCAACAGGATGATTGTGATCAATGACGTGGAAAAGCAAGCGAGTGAGCAGATACGCCTCGATGAGAGAAGGGAGCATGAATTGGTTCGGTGCATCAAAATGGGGACGAGTGCGGAGCTTCGGAACGTGATTGATGAATTGTTTGATCAAGTGGCACGTGTTCCGGTATCCATTGAGGACTACCGAATTTATTTGTTGGAGATTATGACGACCATATTGAAGACTGCCCATCGTGCCGAAGTTGACATGGATCAACTGTTTGGCGGACAACGCTATCTCTTGCAGGTCATGACGACTTTTACCGGTATGGAGGATGCCCGCGAACAGATCACAGATATTTGTGAGCGCCTCATGGCGAGTATCGCAAACGGACGGCAAACGACGTACAGGCGATTGATTACGCAGGCATTGGACTACACCCACGCGCATTATCATTCTCCCGACATATCCATCCACAAGGTGTGCGATCATCTGCACATCAGCCTCGGTTATTTTAGCAGTATTTTCAAGAAAGAAACGAAGACAACGTTTGTGACCTATCTCCTGTCATTACGCATGGAAAAGGCCAAGGAGCTTTTGCGGACGACCGATTTGAAGTCCTTTGAAATCGCGGAGAAAGTAGGATATACCGATCCCAATTACTTTAGCTTCAGCTTTCGCAAGTATGCAGGCATGTCCGCCAAAGAGTACCGAAGCCAGAGCGAGCAGGAAGGTTAACCCATGAAGAGATTGCTTGTGGTGATCAAGGTCAAAGGCATTCAATTTATCATTACCACCTCCTTTACACTCGTGACGGTACTCGTCATGCTGTTTGTCGGGGTGATGCTGTACGGAAAATTTGCGCAGACGGCAGAGCAAAACGCGTATCTGCACACGCAGCAAATCCTGGAGCAGGTGAAATACAATCTGGAGAGCTATATGAATGGGATGACGCAAATTTTCGAACTCGTTGATGACAAGATCAGAAGAAGCAAGGGACTCACGGCAGACGAGCTGAACGAACAGCTTGAGACAATCGTAGAAACGAGAAAGGACATCGTCTCCATCGCGGTTTTTACACGAGACGGAACGTTGTTGGCCACAACTCCTTCCAAAGTATTGAGGAAAAACACTCGTTTGACCGAACAGAGCTGGTTCCAAAAGGCGATCGAGGACCCGACGAACCTGTCCTTTTCACTTCCGCATATCCAGAACTTGTTTAAAGGAGAGTACACCTGGGTCGTTTCGATGAGTCGGGAAATTCTTCTCCACGGACCTGACGGAGAAATTCCGGCCGTACTTTTAGTTGATGTGAATTTCAAAGAGATCGATGAATTGTGCCAGAGAGTGGGCTTGGGGAAAAAGGGGTACGTCTACATCATCGATTTGGTCGGGAACATCGTCTACCATCCGCAGCAGCAGTTGATTTACGCCGGATTGAAAAATGAAAACCGTTCCTTGCCGCTGAAGCATTCCTATGGCAGCTATGTAGAAGAGACACAGGACGAAGCGCGTTTGATCACCATCAAGACGATCGATCAGCTAGGCTGGAAAATCATTGGGGTTTCCTATATGGACGAGATTGTGACGACCAAAAAAGAAATCAGTCGCTTCATTTTTTGGCTGCTCATCTTTGTGATTGTCATTGTGTTGTTCGTGCTGTACTATCTCTCTGCGAAAATATCACGACCGATCAAGCTGCTGGAGCGATCCATGGAAAAGGTGGAGCAGGGAGACTTTTCAGAGAGTGAACCGATCCGGGGAAGCCATGAGGTCGAACAGCTTTCCTTGCGTTTTCATCTGATGGTCGCGAAGGTCAGGGAATTGATGCACCAGATCATTCGGGAACAGGAAGCCAAACGAAAAAGCGAGCTGGAGGTGCTACAGGCACAGATCAATCCGCATTTTCTGTACAACACGTTGAACTCTGTGGTCAGAATGGTCGGCAACGGAAAAAACGAGGATGTCATCACCACGATTACTTCGTTGTCAAAGCTGTTTCGGATTAGCCTGAGCAGAGGCAAGAACATTATCACGGTGCGGGAAGAGCTGGAGCATGTGCGTCATTATCTTATTATTCAAAAAATGAGGTACAAGCAAAAATTTGAGTACGAGATCGTGGTCGAGAATGAGGATGAGGTGCTCAATTGCCTGACGCTGAAGTTACTGCTCCAGCCGATTGTGGAAAACGCTATCTACCACGGGATTGAGCATTTGGCTGATCCGGGCTGGATTCGCATATTTGCAGCACTCATCGACGGTAAGGTGTTACTTCAGGTAAGCGACAATGGCTTGGGCATGTCCCCTGATGTTCTTGCACAAGTAAAAGCCGGCTTTTATAGAAGCGAAGAAGGCTCGGGCGTTGGGATACAAAACGTGCAAGAGCGCATCCGCTTGACGTTCGGGGAACAGTACGGTTTGGAAATTGCGAGCGAACAGGAAGAGGGGACCGTTGTGCGTGTATGGATTCCGCGCCAGGTTGCAGAGGAGCGAGATCGATTATGAGGACGGCAGCGGTGAAACGTTTGAGCGTATACGGACTGGTCGTTTTGGCAGTGGTGACGCTTTTTTGCTCATGCAGTGCTCCGCTTACAGATGGGGAAGTAGGCAAGAAAAAGACAGTGGCGCTGATCGTCCGTATGAAGCACGGCGATTATTGGCGAACGGTCAAGCTCGGGGCGGAGATGGCTGCCAAGGAATATGAGCGAAACCTGAATTTTTACGCGCCAGACTATGAGGAGGATGCCCACAGGCAAATGGAGCTGGTGCAGCAGGCAATCGCAGATGGCTCCGAGACAATCGTGGTGGCACCTAGTGACGAACACGTTTTGCGAGAAGCTATCAAGCTGGCTAGGGAGAGGGCCATCCCGATCCTTGTACTCGACACCGTCGGAAAAGATTCAGCCGTCAAAAGCTACATTGGGACGGATAACTACGATATGGGCATGAAGGCATTCGAAAAAATGATGTACCTGATCGAGAAAAAAGGACAAATCGCATTGCTCGGCACAGATCGGGTAAAGGCAAATGCCAAACGAAGAGAACAGGGCGTCCTCGATTTGCTCCCACGGGAAACGCAGGTTGAATTGATTGCCAACGAAAATGTTCCCTTGGATAAAAAGCAGATCGGTGAGTGGACGCGCGAACTGATCCGCAAGCATCCGCAGTTGAAAGGGGTGATTGCACTCGATGCCAGTACAGCGATCGGTGTGGCCGAGGAAATGGAAAACAGTGGACTGCGGGACAAAGTCAAAATCGTAGCAATCGACAGTCCACCGGAAGTGCTGGAGTATTTGCAGGAAGGGATCATCTCCGCGACGATCATCCAGAAGCCGCTATCGATGGGATATCTCGGCGTCAAGTACGCAGTCGAAGCGAGCAACGGAGAAGCAGTGCCCAGTCTGGTCGACACCGGAACAAAAGCAATCGATCGGGAGAATATGTTTTGGTCGGAGAATCAAAAGCTCCTCTTCCCCTTCGTAAAATAGGCCACCGAAAAAACAGATGAGAATTTTGATAGAAATGCGCAGGATTTTCGATGGAACACACTTGGGAAAACGCTTACATTTGGTGTATATCAGATGTAAACATAGGGGATAAAGGGGGATTATCGAATGAGAAAGCTGATTGCCACTACACTGGTAGCCGCTGTTACACTCTCGGTGGTTGGATGCTCACAATCTGGCGGTTCGCAGCCGGCAGCGTCCGGGGGAGGCTCGTCTCCTGCGGGGAATCCCAAAATCGGAGTCGCCATCTACAAGTTCGATGATACGTTCATGACAGGAGTGCGCAATGCGATTTCGAAAGCCGCAGAAGGCAAAGCGGAAGTGGACATTGTAGACAGCCAAAATGCCCAGCCTACGCAAAATGACAAAGTGGATTTGTTCATTAACAAAAAGGTAAATGCCCTCGCCATCAATCCGGTGGATCGCACAGCTGCTGGCGTCCTTATCGACAAGGCGAAACAAGCCAATATTCCCGTCGTCTTCTTCAACCGTGAGCCGATGCCAGAGGATATGCAGAAGTGGGATAAGGTTTACTACGTGGGAGCAAAAGCGGAGGAATCCGGCACAATCTCCGGCGAGCTGATCGTCGATTACTGGAAGGCAAATCCGGAAGCAGATAAAAACAAGGATGGTGTCCTCCAATATGTCATGTTAAAAGGCGAGCCAGGGCATCAGGATGCTGAGCTGCGGACGAAGTTTTCGGTGAAGGCGATTGAAGATGCAGGGATTAAAGTAGAGAAGGTCGCGGAAGATACGGCCATGTGGGATCGCGTAAAAGGGCAGGAAAAGATGGCAGCCTTCCTCGCAGCTTCCGGTGACAAGATCGAAGCCGTTCTTGCCAACAACGACGATATGGCACTGGGGGCAATCGAAGCGCTGAAGGCATCTGGCTATTTTGCGAATGGCAAGTACATGCCTGTTGTTGGCGTGGACGCCACAGCACCTGCGTTGAAGGAGTTGGAGGCGGGAACCTTGCTCGGAACGGTCCTCAACGATGCGAATAACCAAGGAAAAGCCACCCTTAGCATCGCGGCGTCTTTGGCGAAGGGTGAAACGCCAACGAAAGATTCTACAGGCTTTGACATTACGGATGGGAAGTACGTGTGGGTGCCCTACAAAAAAATCACCAAGGAAAACATGAACGACGCGAAATAAAAAGCAGGAGAGTCGGTGAAGAGACGAATCCGACTCTCCTGTTTCGGTGATGGGGATGATTTTGCAAAAAGGAGGGCACTCGCATGGCTCAGCATGCATTTTTGTTGGAAATGAACCACATTCATAAAGAATTTCCAGGGGTCAAGGCACTCGACGATGTCACGCTAAAAGTCCGTCCCGGAACTGTTCATGCACTGATGGGAGAGAATGGGGCAGGCAAATCGACCCTGATGAAGTGTCTCTTCGGAATATATCGACCAGATGCGGGAGAAATCCTGCTAAACAATGAGCAGGTGACGATGAGCAGCTCAAAGGACGCGCTGGCCCATGGCATCTCCATGATTCATCAAGAGCTGCATCCGGTGCCCTTTCGCAATGTCATGGAAAACATTTGGCTAGGTCGTTTTCCGGTCAAAAGAATCGGTCCTTTTCCGTTTGTGGATGAGACAAGAATGCTCGCGGATACGAAGAAGCTGTTTGCTGATCTGGGAATGGATTTGAATCCGCACGCTGTTGTCCGTGATTTGTCTGTATCCAAGGTACAGTCGCTTGAAATAGCCAAAGCTGTTTCCTACCAATCCAAAGTGATTATTATGGACGAACCGACGTCTTCACTGACGGGAAACGAGGTGGAGCAGCTATTTGCGATCATCCGCGAACTGAAGAGCAGAGGTGTCGCCATCATCTATATTTCGCACAAGATGGAAGAAATTTTACGGATTGCGGATGACGTGACGATCATGCGCGATGGCAAGCTCATTGGAACATGGCGGGCAGCCGAGCTGACGACAGACCTGATCATCTCGAAAATGGTTGGACGGGACCTGACGCAGCGTTTCCCGAGTCGATCGAATTCGCCAGGGGAACCGATTTTAAAGGTAGAAGGACTGAGCTCTCCATTTTCCCAGTCATTTCAGCACGTGTCGTTTGAATTGCGCAAAGGCGAAATCTTGGGCGTAGGCGGTCTCGTGGGCGCACAACGAACAGAGCTGATTGAGGCATTGTTTGGATTGCGCGCAGTGTCAGCAGGAAAAGTGTCGATCAACGGTCAGGAGGTGCGGATCAAATCACCGAAGGATGCGAAGAAGCACAAAATGGCGCTCTTGACGGAGGAGCGGCGAGTCACTGGCATCATTCCTGTCTTATCGATTCTGGAAAATACGGTCATCGCGAATTTGGCCAGTTACCAAACACCTTTTCTGCTCCTCAATGAGCGCAAGCGAAGAGCGGATGTCAGCCGAAGCATCGAGATGCTCCGCGTCAAGACTCCCTCTATGAAAGCCTTGATCAAAAACCTGTCAGGGGGCAATCAGCAAAAGGTTCTGTTGGCGAGGTGGCTTTTGACTGATCCGGATATTTTATTGCTGGACGAACCTACGCGTGGAGTCGATGTTGGCGCCAAATACGAAATCTATACCATCATCGCGGAACTGGCGAGTCAAGGAAAAGGGATCATTATGATTTCCTCGGAAATGCCAGAGTTGCTTGGAATGTCAGATCGAATCATGGTCATGTGCGAGGGTAGGCTCTCCGGTTTTTTGTCGGGTACAGCGGCAACCGAAGAAGAGATTATGCGGCTGGCTACCAAACATCTTGCATGAGAAAGGAGGCGAACAGGCATGTCTCAGTTGTCTGCTAAACAGGTGCAAGGCTTTGTTACGCAAAACGCCATCTATATCGTTCTGGTTTTGTTGATCGCGGGAATTGCGATTTACGACCCTAATTTTCTTTCCATTACAACGCTTCGGGATATTTTGGTGCAATCCTCCACTCGCGCTATTATTGCCTTGGGTGCTGCGTTTGTTCTTATTACAGGCGGAACGGATCTTTCCGCGGGGCGAGTGGTCGGATTGACGGCTGTCATCTCTGCCTCAATGCTGCAAAGCCAAGACTATCCGCGGAGGTTTTTCCCGGATTTACCCGATTTGCCGTTGCTTATCCCCATTCTCATCGCAATCGCTGCGGGCTTGCTGGTTGGTCTGATCAACGGCATTATTGTGTCTCGTTTTAGTGTGCCACCTTTTATCGCTACGTTGGGCATGATGGTCATTGTATACGGGTTCAACTCCATCTATTTTGATATGGAGCCCAATCAATCGCAGCCAATCGCTGGACTGCGGAGTGACTTCAATCAGCTTGGGACAGGGTACATCGGCCCGAGTGGCCCGTATTCGATTCCGTATATTGTCATCATTGCGATCATGGTTGCCTTCATCGTCTGGGTAATCTTCAACAAAACACGGCTTGGTAAAAACATGTACGCCATCGGAGGCAACATGCAGGCCGCAACTGTTTCCGGGATCAACGTCGCTTTCAACCTCATGATTATCTATGCCATTGCTGGTGCCCTGTATGGACTCGGAGGAGTTCTGGAGGCAGCCCGGACAGGTGGCGCGACGAACAACTACGGCAACATGTACGAGCTGGACGCCATTGCAGCCTGTGTGGTAGGGGGAGTCTCGACGTCTGGCGGAATTGGTACCGTTCCAGGTGTGCTTGCGGGTGTCCTTATTTTTGGCGTCATCAACTACGGACTTACGTTTATCGGAGTCAGCCCGTATTGGCAGCTCATCATCAAAGGACTCATCATTGTGGCAGCCGTTGCTTTTGACATTCGCAAATACTTGGCGAAAAAATAATAAGAGACCCCGGTCAGCTGTCAACCAAGGCAGCTTTTCTGGGGTCTTTAATTGTTTATTTTCGCAGCGGTGTGATTTTCATATACGTAAATAATCGCCATACCCACTCAAGTGGTCCCATGCGGAAGACAGACAGCCAAAGTACACTAAATACCATCTGCACCACGTAGATACCAAGGCAGATCAGTGTCGTTTGCAGGTAGCCGAGATTGCCAAACCAATCGAACATATAGCTTCCCACAAGGATCAATACGGTTTGTCCGACGTAGTTTGTCAACGCCATGCGCCCATAGCTGGTCAGCGGAGAGAGGACGGTCTGGACGGTTTTATTTTGCAGCAGCCGAATCAAGGTCGTCGTGTAAAAGGCAGCCATGACAAGACCTGTGGAGGTCAAGGCAATCGTGTAGTTCATCAGCTGCTGAAGGGTTTCTTCTGACATGGAATCATCTACAACCAGATTCGCCCCACCCATTGCCGGATCAGCTGGAGTCAGTCGGTATTGGATAAACAAGCCGATTAACGAAAGGACGAAGGTCACGCCCTGCACTTTTTTAATCACAGGCAAAAATCTCGGAATGTCCTGAAAGACTCCGTACTGCCCGACAGCAAGTCCCAAAATAAACAATGGAAGCACCAATAGCGGTTTGAAGCCGGTAGCACAGACAGCTATCGACAGAACAAGTCCGATGATCAGATTGGTTCGCGCCTTCAATCGATAAAAAGGCAGTAAGATGAATCCGAAGATGGCGTAGATGAAGAGTGCTTCGCCAGGGTGAAACATTTTATGCATAAAGCCAAGAGCGAGTAGCGCAATCAGGCGCCGAATGAACAAAGCGATGCTGTTGGCCCCTTTTGCTTTTGCTCGACTGATGAAAATATAGAAGCCCACACCAAACAAGAAGGAAAAGATCACGAAGAAGCGCGATTCCACAAAGAAATTGAAAAACTGGAACAGCCAGTGGTCTACACTTCCTATTTCAGGTGATTGCGCATACAGCAATGCCACGATGTTGACGAGGAGAATGCCCATTAAGGCGAAGCCCCGTACGGTATCTAATGCATCAATTCGTTGGTTCACGGTAGGTGCGTTTTCTTTCAATCCCATCACTTCCTTCTCTCGTTGTCCGTCGTCCGATCGCGCACTTTTCCTATCCTAGCTTATCCCGGGATGGAGGAGAAATAGCATTTGCTTACGTCTCGCTTACAAAAGTGTAAGAAGTGAGGGGATCTCCCGTATTCGACCGCAACTTCCTACCAAATTCCTGCGTCTATTGTAATAATCAGGAAGTCGGGGTGCATAAATGAAACCGATTGTACGGGGGAAATGGCGTTTAGCAGCAGGCATGACATATTTTCGTTGGAAAAGGTATGTACAATGGACATTTGGTCAAACGAGGTTCGCTCATGAGAAAAGAAGCGATTTGTTGCGTAATGTCCATTATTCACATCAAACGATTTTGTTACGCCCATTGCAGAACGTGGAGATGTGGATGCAGCACAACAAAGTGATCAATTTGCGCCTGGCGATTGCACGACTGAACGGATTGCTCATCCACCCTGGGGAAACCTTTTCGTACTGGAAGCAGATTGGCAAGCCGACCCGTAGCAAAGGCTATGTAGAGGGCATGCTGCTCTCGCAGGGACGCGTCACGGCCGGAGTTGGCGGAGGGCTTTGTCAGCTCTCGAATCTGCTGTACTGGATGACCTTGCATACGCCATTGACAGTGACGGAACGGCATCGTCATAGCTACGATGTTTTTCCCGATTCGAATCGGACACAGCCGTTCGGAAGTGGAGCGACTTGTTTCTATAATTATCTGGATTTGCAAATCGCCAACCGGACGCAACAGCCCTTTCAACTGCATGTCTACCTGACCGATACACATTTGGTAGGGGAATGGCGTTCAGACATGCCACCGACACGGACGTATGTCATTATCGAGAAAGAACATGAGATTCATCCTTCGATTTGGGGAGGGTATGAACGGAAAAATGAATTGTATCGTGATGTTTATACGCTGGAAGGAGAATGGGTGGAGCAAGAATGGATGACGCAGAATCGGGCTTATTTGATGTACGAGCCATTGCTGCCGAAAGGATGATGTTTCCTGTTCGGGATACGAACTGGAACTCCACTGCGATCTGTGCGAAAATAGGAACATATGCTTTCGTCTAGGGAACGTGGAAAGGTGGATTTATACATATGTCTTTTGCAGATCGTATCACAGCAGGTCTGAACCCGGAGCAGCGGGAAGCAGTCCTTACAACAGAAGGCCCCGTCTTGATTTTGGCCGGTGCGGGTAGCGGCAAGACCAAGGTACTGACACAGCGTATCGCATACCTGATCAGTGCCAAACAGGTAGCACCTTGGAGCATTTTGGCGATCACCTTCACCAACAAAGCAGCGAGGGAGATGCAAAACCGTGTGGCTGCCATTATTGGCGGAGCCGCAGCGCAGGATGCATGGCTGTCGACGTTTCACTCCTTGTGTGTGCGGATTTTGCGCAGGGATATCGACCGACTCGGCATCAATCGCAGCTTTTCCATTTTGGATGCCGGTGACCAGTTGTCTGTCGTCAAGCAATGTTTAAAAGAATTGAACATCGATCCGAAGCAGTATGAGCCGCGTTCGATTTTGGCTGCGATCAGCGGAGCGAAAAACGAGCTGACCGATCCAGAAACCTATACGCGTCTTGCGGGCGATCCATTTGCACAAGTGGCAGCCAAGGTTTACACGGCTTATCAGAAAAAGCTGAGAAGCAACCAATCACTGGACTTCGACGATCTGATCATGACGACGGTTCGTCTGTTTAAAGAAGTGCCGGAAGTATTGGAGTTTTATCAAAAGAAATTCCGTTACATACACGTTGATGAGTATCAGGATACAAACCGGGCGCAATACCTTTTGATTTCCATGCTGGCAGACAAGCATCGAAATGTATGCTGCGTGGGGGATGCTGACCAAAGTATTTATAAATGGCGCGGTGCCGACATCTCGATCATTTTAAACTTTGAAAAAGACTATCCCGAAGCCAAGCTCATCAAGCTCGAGCAAAACTATCGCTCTACCAAAACGATTTTGCAGGCGGCGAACCAGGTCATTGCCAACAACAAGCTGCGCAAGGAAAAGAAGCTCTGGACAGAGAATCCGGGCGGCGACAAGATCATGTGCTTCCAGGGGGATTCCGAGCACGACGAGGCGTATTTTATCGTCGATACGATTCGCAAGCAGATGGCACAGTACAAGCGCTACGACAAATTCGCGATCCTGTATCGGACGAATGCACAGTCTCGTGTGGTCGAGGAAGTTTTCATCAAATCGAACATGCCGTACACCATCGTCGGCGGAACCAAGTTCTACGATCGCAAAGAGATCAAGGACATCTTGGCTTATTTGCGTCTGATCTCCAATCCGGATGACGATATCAGCTTGCAGCGAATCATCAACGTACCGAAGCGTAATATCGGGGATACGACGGTAGACAAGCTACAAGCGTATGCGAACGCAAATGGTCAGTCCCTTTTCCAAGCGATTCAGGAGACGGCTTATATGGGGCTGCCTTCACGTACGACGAATGCGATCCTGTCCTTTAATGATCTTATCTCGAATTTGATGCAAATGACCGATTACTTGAGTGTGACTGAGCTGGTGGAAGAAGTGCTGAAGCGCTCTGGATACCGCGATTCTTTAAAAGAAGAAAAGACGCTGGAAGCACAGGCGCGTCTGGAGAATATCGAGGAGTTCCTGTCTGTTACGCAGGAGTTCGAGCGCAAAAATGAAGACAAGAGCTTGCTAGCGTTCCTGACTGATCTCGCGCTGGTGGCAGACATCGATTCCTTGGGAGATGACGGTGCCCAGGAGGAAGTATCGGCAGAGGGGCAGGTTGTATTAATGACCTTGCACAGCGCCAAAGGGCTGGAGTTCCCTGTCGTGTTCCTGGTTGGTTGCGAGGAAGGTGTCTTCCCGCATAGCCGCTCTTTGTTTGACGATGCTGAGATGGAGGAAGAGCGCCGTCTGGCTTACGTGGGAATTACACGGGCGGAGGAACGTCTGTACATGACATGTGCCCGTATGCGGACGTTGTTTGGACGTACGAATGTGAATGCGCCGTCTCGCTTCCTGCAAGAAATTCCGGCAGAGCTGTTGGAAGGAAATCCAGCGACAGCGGACCGAAGCTTCAGCGGTGGACGCAGCAGTGCATTTGGACAGCGTGATGGCAGTGCATTCGGACGTGACACGGGAGCGAGACCGTTTGGAGCGTCTTCCTCACAAGCAGGCTCTGCTCCGAAATTTGGCATGGGTCAACGAACCGCAAGCAGCACACCTGCTACGTTCACCCGTCCGGCGGGTGAAAAACTGCCTGGACACGGTCAAGGAGCAGGCGTTGATTGGAAGGTTGGCGACAGAGTGGCACATGGCAAATGGGGCAACGGTACGGTCGTCAAAGTAAAAGGAACGGGCGACGACATGGAGCTCGACATTGCTTTCCCAAGCCCGACTGGCATTAAAAAGCTATTAGCGAAGTTCGCTCCTATTCAAAAAGGATAGTGTGCAAATGCAAATACAGCCAATCGCAAAAGTAAAGGATGAACGAGATGGATCGATTGACGGCCGAAACAAAAATTAAAGAATTAGCGAAACGAATTGAGCGGCATAATCGTCTTTACCATGAAGAGGATCGACCTGAGATTTCTGACCAGGAATACGATCAATTGATGCGGGAGCTAAAGGAGCTTGAAACCAGCTTCCCTGATTTGCAGTCACCTGATTCTCCTTCCTTGCGTGTAGGGGGAGAACCACTGCCCTTCTTTGAAAAGGTCGTTCATAAGACACCGATGCTCAGTCTCGGCAACGCCTTTAATGAGGAGGACATCAGGGATTTTGACCGCCGGGTACGTCAGGCTGTTGGCAGTCAGGCTGTCCGATATGTAGCTGAACTGAAAATTGATGGTCTGGCCGTGTCGCTTCATTATGAAAATGGGCTGTTCGTCCGCGGGGCTACACGTGGAGACGGAACAACAGGCGAAGACATCACACAAAACCTGAAAACGATTCGTTCCATTCCTTTGCGGCTCACAAAGCCGGTAACCCTTGAGGTTCGCGGTGAGGCTTACATGTCCAAAGGAGCATTTGAAAAGCTGAACAAAGAGCGCGAGGAGCGTGGGGAAGCGTTATTTGCCAATCCGCGCAATTCCGCAGCAGGCTCGCTCCGACAGCTCGATCCGAAAATTGCCGCATCCCGTCAACTGGATACGTTTATTTACGGCATTGGCGATTTGCAAGGGGAGACAGTGGAATCGCACAGTGAAGGGCTTGATTTGCTGGAGACGCTCGGCTTCATGGTGAATCAGGAGCGACGTGTATTTGACGACGTCGATGAGCTGCTCGCTTTTATTGCGGGCTGGACAGAAAAGCGTCCTCATTTGCCTTATGAAATCGACGGCATGGTGATCAAGGTCGACAGTTACGCTCAGCAGGAGGAGCTTGGATTTACTGCGAAAAGTCCGCGTTGGGCCATCGCATACAAGTTCCCTGCCGAAGAAGCGGTTACGATTCTCGAAGGTATCGAAGTATCTGTGGGGCGTACAGGGAATGTCACCCCGACTGCTTTATTGAAGCCAGTCAGTTTGGCAGGTACGACCGTAAAGCGTGCTTCCTTGCACAACGAAGACATTATTCGGGAAAAAGGCCTCCTTATCGGCGATCATGTTGTCGTCAAAAAAGCAGGGGACATTATCCCGGAAATTATCGCGGTCTTGCCAGAGCGTCGTACAGGAAATGAAGTACCGTTTGCCATGCCAACGCATTGCCCCGAATGTGGGAGTGAGCTGGTACGCTTAGAGGAAGAAGTGGCTCTGCGCTGCATCAATCCAATGTGTCCGGCACTGATCCGTGAAGGCATGATTCATTTCGTGTCCCGCACGGCCATGAACATTGACGGCTTGGGAGAAAAAGTTGTGGCCCAGCTGTATCGCGACGGTATTATCCACAGTGTCGCTGACCTGTATTATTTGCACCAGCAGCGCGATGTTCTACTGGGCATGGAGCGCATGGGTGAAAAGTCCGTAGATAATTTGCTTGCGGCTATTGAAGCGAGCAAGGAGAACTCGCTGGAGCGCGTATTGTTTGGTCTAGGCATTCGCTTGGTCGGAGCCAAGGCGGCACGTGTTCTCGCGGAGCATTTTGGCAATATCGATGCCATTATGCAGGCATCCGAAGAAGAGATTACGCAAATCGATGAGATCGGGCCGAAAATGGCTGCGAGTCTCGTGAACTACTTCGCACAGCCGCAGGCACAGGCAGTTATTGAGAGACTGCGAGCGGCCGGAGTGAACATGGCGTACAAAGGAATCCGCATTGAAAGTGGCGCAGACCTGCCATTCTCAGGCAAAACAATCGTGTTGACCGGCACGCTGACGCAAATGTCGCGGCAGGAGGCAGAGGAAGCGATTGCGCGCTTGGGTGGCAAGGTAACAGGCAGCGTCAGCAAAAAGACAGACCTGGTGATTGCAGGCGAAAAAGCCGGCTCCAAGCTGGAGAAGGCAGAAAAACTAGGCGTGGCTGTTATGGACGAAGCAGGCTTCCTGCAAGTATTGGAGAGCAACGCCTAAGAAAACGGTGGCGACAACGGATGAGTAAGGGAAGGGACGTGAAGAGCATGAATAGCTTCCTGAAATGGGGAATCGGTGTAATAGCCATGCTGCAATTGGTTGGCTGTGGAAGTACCAGCAGTACTGGCAGTAAACAAATCGATACGAATCCTCCAACAGTTACAGCTGCTGCTCTACAAGGGAACTTGACCTATCAGGACGTATTGGAACTGGGAGCAACCATTCACAATCTGATGATGACCGATGATGCTCGTCAAATATGGGTTGGTACCAACTCAGGGCTGTATAGCTCGGCTGGCGGTGGAACGTGGGGATCTCTCTCGACAGATTTAGAGCAGTATGCGATTGAAGGTTGGTTTGTAGACCCGGATGATCCAAAGCAAATATTTGTCGGCGGGATTGATGGGGTTCTTCATTCAACAGATGGCGGCAAAAAGTGGACTTCTGTCAACAATGGGCTGCCAGAGCCTGCAAATATCAGCAGCTTTGTAGGCAGCCGCCAAGGAGACGAAGTACGTCTGTTTGCCTTTGTCTCGGGTGAAGGTATTTATCAATCGACGGACGAGGCCCAATCATGGAGCCTGTGGCAGCCGATGGATCAGGAAGTATTTGCTATGGACTTTGATCCAGAACAAGACCGTCTCTATGTAGCGGCCCAATTCAGCTTGCTCTATAATGAAGAGGGGCAGTGGAAGGCAGAGGAGATTCCCGGAGCACAGCAGATCTATTCGCTCGCCATTAACAGACGAACTGGCACTCTCGCTGTCGCAACCGAACAAGGTATCTATGAGAAAATCAAGGGCGAATGGCGTTTGCTCGATGCTCGCTCACCGGAAAAGCTGATTGTCATTGCTTCAGGTGGCGAGGATACAAAATGGGTGGGAATTGGCGAATCGGCATTGATCTACAAGCTCGAAGACAATCGATGGATCAAGTGGAATGAATGATTTGTACATCTCCCACTTTCGGATATGAAAAGGAGTAATCTATGAAAGTGAAGTTTTTGACAGGATGCAGGTTCTTGACAGCTTTACTTCTTGTGATGGCATTGACTGGCTGCTCGTTGATACCTGGGGGCAAGGACAAAGCTCCTGAGCCTACTACACCGTCCTTGTCGGAGGTAGTGGAAGTATCCGAGGATTACTACGGCAGCATTACCCCGTACCAGCCGAATCAGACACGAGGAATGCTTGCTGGTACGAAATATCGCATCGATTTCAGTCACCTTGAGTTAGGGCTGATGGAGTTTGCCCGGGAGACATTCCCGACGTCCGATTATTATTTCCAAGAAGGTCAAGTGATCAAAAAAGAGCAAGTCACCCAGTGGATCGCACAGGAAAAGACGGGTGGGGCCAACGGGAAAAAGAAAAGCGGAATTCTCGTGCATGTGTTGGAGCATGATTACCTGAACAAAAAGGATAAGAGCCTGGCTGGCATGGTGTTGGGCTTGTCGCTTTCACCGAACTATCAGGATGCAACCGGTCAGGACAAGGTATACACAACACAAGAACTGCAAGCAAAAGGCCAGCAGGTTGCAGCTCGTATCGTACAGTCTGTACGGTCGACCAGTCCAGAAGTTCCGATCCTGGTTTTGATGTATCAAGTACCGGAGGCGAATTCTACTCTGGTGCCGGGGCACTTCATCATGTCAGGTACAGTAGGGGCGAATGAAGCAGCGGTATCCAAGTGGCTGCCGATCGAAGAGGAATATTTCCTGTTCCCAAGTCCAGAGGTTGAGCAGAAATACCCAGAGCAGTCGTTGCAGTACGACAAGCTCATGCGCCAATCCAAGGGCTATTTCCCTGAATATATCGGGATGACGGGTCTAGGACGTTTCATGGATGGCAAGCTGACAGAACTTACGATTACCGCCACGGCAGAGTATGACTCCAGAACAGAGGTACTGCAGTTTACGCAATTTGCAGCAGGAAGCATTAATCAGCTCTTCGACAAAAGCGTTCACGTAAACCTGTACGTACAGTCGATGAACAAACCATTGTCGCTCTATATTCGACCGACAAATGGTGAGCCGTACATGCATATTTACAGACAATAAGGAAAAGCATAAAACACCCGAATGATCGCCTGAGAAGGTGAGGAGGTCGGGTGTTTTTTTGTACACAAAAGATAGTAAATTGAACAAATATGTAAAACGTTGAACGATGTGTGTACAAAAGTGTTCGGAATACTTCTTGAATCTTATCGGTGATTTTTCTGTAAAAATGCAAACACTAATAGAGTCGAGCCTTTAATTGTTTTGTTGGTATGATCCTTGCATATGTTTTATGAGTGATCCGAACATGGAAGATATCGATAAGGAGGCGTCACAAGATGCAAGTGGAATTCAAAAACGAGGCGTTTACCAATTTTAGTCTGCCAGAAAATAAAAAGGCATTTGAAGAAGCGCTCGCTAAGGTAGAAAGTGAGCTTGGCCGTGAGTATGCGCTTATCATCGGCGGAGAACGCATCACAACTGAAAAGAAATCCAGCTCCTTCAACCCTTCTAATAAAGAACAAGTAGTGGGCGTTGTTTCCCAGGCTGACCAAGCACTGGCTGAAAAAGCGATCCAAACAGCTGCTAGCACTTTCGAAACATGGAAAAAGGTGCCTGCACAAGCACGTTCCCGCTATCTGTATAAAGCAGCAGCAATCCTGCGTCGCCGCAAGCATGAGTTCTCTGCATGGCTCGTAAAAGAAGCAGGAAAAAGCTGGGCAGAGGCTGACGCTGACACAGCAGAAGCAATCGACTTCATGGAATACTATGGCCGTCAAATGGATAAGCTGTCCCAGCGCCATGACCTGCCTCGCATCCCGGATGAGGACAACGAATTGTACTACGTTCCACTCGGCGTAGGTATCGTAATCCCGCCTTGGAACTTCCCTCTTGCGATCATGGTTGGTATGACAACAGCAGCTCTCGTAGCGGGTAACACCGTTGTATTGAAGCCTGCTTCTACCACTCCAGTAATCGCTGCGAAATTCATGGAAATCCTCGAAGACGCTGGCGTACCAGCTGGTGTTGTGAACTTCGTACCAGGTTCCGGTGGCGAAATCGGCGATTACCTCGTAGAGCACAACCTGACTCGTTTCATCAGCTTCACAGGTTCCCGTGACGTAGGTCTGCGTATCAACGAACTGGCTGCGAAACATCGTCCAGGTCAAAAATGGATGAAGCGTCTGGTTGCCGAAATGGGCGGTAAAGACTCCATCGTGGTTGACAACGACTGCGACATCGAGTTGGCTGCACAGTCCATCGTGGCTTCTGCATTCGGCTTCTCCGGTCAAAAATGTTCCGCTTGCTCCCGTGCTATCGTTCACCAAGACGTGTACGATCAAGTACTGGGCCGCGTAGTAGAGCTGACCAAACAACTGACTGTAGGCGACATCAGAACCAACGATTTCTACACAGGTCCTGTGGTGGATGAGAAAGCATACAACAAAATCCTCGAGTACATCGAGATTGGTAAAACAGAAGGCAAACTGGTTGCAGGTGGCGAAAAAGGTCCAGAATCCGGCTACTTCATCATGCCAACTGTGTTTGCAGATGTAGATCCACAAGCTCGCATCATGCAAGAAGAGATCTTTGGCCCAGTGGTAGCGTTCTGCAAAGCCAACAATTTCGATCATGCAATGGAAATCGCGAACAACACCGAGTACGGTTTGACTGGCGCTGTTATCAGCCGCAACCGTGAGAACCTGGAGCGCGCTCGCGAAGAGTTCCACGTAGGTAACCTGTACTTCAACCGCAAGTGCACAGGCGCTTTGGTAGGTGTACATCCATTCGGAGGCTTCAACATGTCCGGTACAGATTCCAAAGCGGGTGGACCAGACTACCTCCTGCTCTTCACACAAGCAAAAATGGTTTCCGAAAAACTGTAAGCTACGCAATAAAAAGGCTGTCTCTTTTATAGAGACGGCTTTTTTGTTCCCATTTTGTCCACACTAAAGACAAAATGAAGGGCAAAGCAGGTGAGGGTAGCTGTTTACTTACATCGTGTCAGGACTCTCCTCGTTTTTTGTTGTGTATTTGTTGATGCCAGTAGCAAATTGGCTGGCTTGGAAAACAAAGCTGCTGGATATGCCAAAGGGGAGAAAGGGACATAGCAGACCAATCCCATTATCTGGTGGTTTGGCGATGTTCGTCGGTCTCTTGTTGGTGTCAACTTTTTTTGCAGGGGCGCAAAAAACCGTTGCAGTTTTGGCAGTTGGAGGGACCATGCTGGTAGCCATTGGATGGGTAGACGATACGTACAAATCGAAGAAAAAAGATTTTCCGGCACTGCCGAAGCTAATGGTGCAGTTACTGGCAGCGACGATGACATTCCTCATGGATATTCGCTTTCGGGGAATCAATTTGATGTGGCTGGGGGGAGAGGAAGGGACGTATATCTCATTTCCGATCCTTGTTTCCCTGCTGATGACCGTGCTGTGGATCGTCGGCTTGATCAATATGGTGAATTTTTTGGATGGGGTCGACGGACTTGCTGCCGGTGCTACCGTGATCTCAGCGGTGACCTTGTTCTTTTTGTCGATGCTCAAAGGTCAAGAATTAACGGCATTATTGGCAGTGGCACTGGCAGGTGCTGCACTCGCTTTTCTACGTTTTAATTTCTATCCAGCGAAAATTTTTATGGGTGATGCGGGATCGATGTTTTTGGGATTCGCTCTCGGCGTGATCTCGTTGGAAGGAACGATGAAAGGGGCTACACTCATTTCATTAGTCGTGACTGTACTGGCAGTAGGCTTGCCCGTCATAGACACTGTACAGGTCATCATCAGTCGGCTTTTGGCAGGCTCCCCCATGTACCAAGCGGATCGTCGACATGTTCATCATCGGCTCATGTCCCGGGGGTTGTCAACGAAGCAGACGGTCATCATTCTGTATGTGGTGAGCTTGCTGTTCTCGGTCTTGGCAGTGTTTTTGTTTTATAGTCAATAATCAAATGGGGTCAAAGAAAAAGAAACGATTGCGCCCTGTCTTTTTGGCCTGATAAAGCGCTTTGTCTGCATTGCTCAACAGTTGTTCGGCTTCGCTTGCAGATGCCGGGTAGAGGGCAATGCCTATGCTTGTCGAAAACGGTATGGCCCGGTCCTCGATCATCCAAGGCTCTTGCGTCGCAAGCAGGATACGGCTCGCAATTTTTTCAACCTGGCGTTCGGAATGAATGCCGGTCAGGACGATGACAAACTCGTCTCCCCCCAGACGCGCGACGATATCTCCATCTCGAACGGACGACTTGAGGCGTGTAGCCAGCATTTGTAAAAACAGATCTCCTGTGTCGTGACCCCACGTATCGTTGATTTCTTTAAAGCGGTCACAGTCCAAATAGAGGGCAGCGACCATCTCCTCTTTTGATTGGGCTGCACGTAGAGCTTGCTGGAGCTTTTCGGAGAGGAGGCGCCTGTTCGGCAATCCCGTAAGCGCATCATGATAAGCCATATAGGCTAATTGCGACTGCAGGTTTGTGCGCTCGGTAACATCGCGGGTAATGGAAAATACATGCGTACATACGCCATTGCTATCGTAGACAGGGGAAAGAATGGATTCGCCAATGATGTCACCATTCGCAGTAAAGTGGATCGGACTCCCGCTTTTTACTGCTTGTGTATACATGTGCTGTAATAAGCTGGCTTTTTCGTGATGATACACGTCCTCAAACGTTTTTCCGTATGCTTCCTCGCTCAATTGGGCAACGTGCATTGCGGATGGATTCATCAAGACATAGCGAAACTGATACGCCCCGTCCGAATCTTGTTCGACAGCCATGAGAAAAAACATGTCCGACATATGATCGAATAGACTGGTTAGGATATCACCATGCTGACTGATAAGTGTAGTAATATCGAGTTTCTTTACCATAACCGATATCTCCTGATAAGTGGCTTCTTGGAATGATTATAGTATAGCAAGACTCTCAAAGAAAATGATGAACCTCTGGTAATAGTGCGGGGTTTACTGGCTGTTAGCAGAAGTGGTAAAGTAAGGGTATTGTTGTTTTACGAAGGAGCATTTCTTATGGGCAAAAAGCTGCTCCCAGGTCTCATCCATCGCTTGCCACAAAACGCGATGTCACGGACTATGGGCAAAATTACCGCTACTCCCTTTAGTCGATTAGCCATTCAACGATACATAAAGCACTATCAAATTGATACGTCCATCATAGAAAAGCCGGCTTCGGAATACCGCACGCTGAAGGAGTTTTTTTCCCGCCGCCTGAAGCCCGCAGCGAGACCGATTGCACCTGGCCCAGATACCATTGTAAGCCCGGTAGATGGAACCGTTTCGCAGTTGGGTGATATTTGCGAAGGCACCTTAATTCAAGCAAAGGGAAAAGAGTTCAGTGTGATGGAGCTGCTGGGCGGTTCGGAGGAAGAGGCCAAGCGCTACTACGGTGGTAAATTTATCACCATTTATTTGAGTCCAAGGGACTACCATCGGATTCATATGCCGGTAACGGGCGATTTGAGCTGTTACTGCTATTTGCCTGGCAGACTCTATCCTGTCAACCAGCTGGGGATTGAAAACGTAGACCGTTTGTTTGCCCGCAATGAACGCTTGGTAACGCACATCAAAACAGATAGCTTGGGCGATATGGCTTTGGTAAAAGTAGGAGCCTTGTTTGTAGGCAGCGTGAAGGTCTGCTACAACACAGCTACGACGAACATCAAGCGCGGTCGCCAAACACACGAGAAGATTGCTGGGACACCTCGTTATGAAAAAGGGGCGGAGCTGGGCTGGTTCGAATTTGGTTCGACCGTCATCTTGCTCTTGGAATCCAATCAACTCGAATGGGCAGCGGGTGTTGAAAAAGGCAAACCTCTCTTGATGGGGCAAGCGCTCGCGAAAAAGAAGCCAGAATAACAAACGGCAAAAGAGATCACAGTCCAGGGCAAATGCCTTGGACTTGTTTTTCTTAGGAGATGAAGTTTTCTAAGAGATGTGGCTGTGGTGGGGAGAAGAATATTTCCAGTCTAGGCTCCAGGCTCCGTCCTGCTGGGGGTTGAGACTGCCCGCTCCGAAGGGACTTGCGGGGAAACGCAAAAGTGGTAGCCGCTTCGTCGCGGAGGCACGTTGCGTTTCTTTTGCCCGCAAATCCCTTCTCCGCTTGGTAGGACTCCACAAGTCGCTACGTCTGGAAATATTCTTCTCTGGCGTAACTTCTTACATTCTTCAATCTTTTAAGTCGTTAAAGATCGGTAAACACGGAAAGCTCGTAGAGGAAACAGGAGAAAAAAGCGAAGATCTTTGGGACGCCGACCGAGGCGCAATGAAAAAAAGAGAAACAAGCCTTTAGCGTCCACCTCTGAGATACCCCCTGAATGGACGACTTTGGACGCGGGTTTCGCTTTTTTTCATGGAGCCGGGCAGTGAATCCCCCAGCGGGTGGACCTAGAAGCTGAGCGTTTTCTCCTGTTTCCTCCCCACCACAACAGCAACAACTTAAGGTCTCTAAATAGGCAGCTGCCGTGGGGAGAAGAATATTTCCAGTCTAGGCTCCAGGCTCCGTCCTGCTGGGGGTTGAGACTGTCCGCTCCGAAGGGACTTGCGGGGAAACGCAAAAGTGGTAGCCGCTTCGAAGTCGGGGCACGTTGCGTTTCTTTTGCCCGCAAATCCCTTCTCCGCTAGGTAGGACTCCACAAGTCGCTACGTCTGGAAATATTCTTTTCTGGTGTAACTTCTTACATTCTTCAATCTTTCAAGTCGTTAAAAGATCGGTAAACACGGAAAGCTCGTAGAGGAAACAGGAGAAAAAAGCGAAGATCTTAGGGACACCGCCCGAGGCGCAATGAAAAAAAGAGAAACAAGCCCTTAGCGTCCACCTCTGAGATACCCCCTGAATGGACGACTTTGGACGCGGGTTTCGCTTTTTTCATGGAGCCGGGCAGTCAATCCCACAGCGGGTGGACCTAGAAGCTGAGCGTTTTCTCCTGTTTCCTCCCCAGCACTACAGCAACAACTTAAGCTCTCTAAATAGGCAGCTGCGTTGGGGAGAAGAATATTTCCAGTCTAGGCTCCAGGCTCCGTCCTGCTGGGGGTTGAGACTGCCCGCTCCGAAGGGACTTGCGGGGAAACGCAAAAGTGGTAGCCGCTTCGTCGCGGAGGCACGTTGCGTTTCTTTTGCCCGCAAATCCCTTCTCCGCTTGGTAGGACTCCACAAGTCGCTACGTCTGGAAATATTCTTCTCTAGCGTAACTTCTTACATTCTTCAATCTTTTAAGGCATTTAAGACCCGGTAAACACGGAAAGCTCGTAGAGGAAACAGGAGAAAAAAGCGAAGATCTTTGGTACACCGACCGAGACGGAATGCAAAAAGCGAAACACGCTCTTAAGCGTCCACCTCTGAAATACATCCTGAAAGGACTACTTTGGACGCGGTTTCGCTTTTTGCATGGAGTCGGGCAGTGAATCCCCCAGCGGGTGGGACAAGAAGCTGAGCGTTTTCTCCTGTTTCCTCCCCACCAAAACAGCCGGACAAAGTTTTTTACTGGTTAATAATCGATCAATATTTTTTTGCCGAAAACATTATTTGTTTTCCCTGCCGAAATCCCTGCGAAAATTGACTGAACCTGCTCTTTTCAAGTAAGATCAAAGTTATGTGATACGATTCGGAGGTGGAAAGAATGAGTGCCATTACTCGCAAAGAAGTAGAACACGTAGCTAATTTGGCCCGTTTGCAGCTCACTGAGGAAGAAGCGGAGCGGTACACAAAAGACCTGAATGCGATTCTTGATTTTGCAGCCAAGCTGAATGAGCTCGATACATCCAATATTGAGCCAACCAGCCATGCTACAGACGTGAAAAATGTCATGCGCGAAGACGTAAATAGACCGTCCCTGCCGCGTGAGGACGTGCTGAAAAACGCACCGGACCACGAAGACGGGCAGTTTAAAGTGCCGGCTGTATTCGAATAACCTACTGGATAACGAGAAGGGAGGAACCCACTGTGTCGCTGTTTGACAAGCGATTGTCTGAGATACATAGCGCCCTGCGCGCAAAAGAGATTTCGGTAACGGATCTGGTGCAGGCTTCCATCGCCAGCATCAAGGAGCATGACGGAGAAATCAAATCCGTCCTGCATGTAGATGAAGAGGGAGCCTTGGCTCATGCCCGTCAATTGGACGAGCGCCTGGTCAAGGGAAATGAGGAGCTGGGTCTTCTCTACGGCTTGCCTGCCGGACTGAAGGACAACCTGGTTACAAAAGACGTTCGCACGACTTGCGCGAGCAAATTTTTGGCGAACTACGATCCGGTCCATGACGGGACTGTTTCCAAAAAGGTGAAGGATGCCGATGCCGTCATCGTTGCGAAGCTGAACATGGACGAGTTTGCGATGGGCGGCTCCAATGAAAATTCCGGCTTTTTCCCAGCGAAAAACCCGTGGAACACCGACTACGTTCCGGGAGGCTCTTCCGGTGGCTCAGCGGCGGCAATGGCTGCGCGTCATTTTTACTTCACACTCGGCTCTGATACAGGCGGTTCCATCCGTCAGCCTGCTGCTTTTTGTGGCGTTGTCGGCTTGAAGCCTACGTATGGACGCGTCTCCCGTTTCGGGCTGGTTGCGTTCGCGTCCTCGCTGGATCAGATCGGACCTGTGACGAAAAACGTTGAGGATTCCGCCTATGTGCTGCAAGCGATTGCGGGACATGATGAATACGACTCTACCTCTGCCAATGTGGACGTACCGGATTACTTGTCCGCATTGACTGGAGATGTAAAAGGACTGCGTATTGGGGTACCGAAAGAGTTGATCGGAGAAGGGATTGACCCTGAGGTTCGCGATGCGGTTCTGGCAGCATTGAAGCAGCTGGAGAGCATGGGTGCTACATGGAGCGAGGTTTCTATGCCGCACACGGAATATGCAGTGCCGGCTTACTACCTCTTGTCTTCGTCTGAAGCTTCGTCCAACCTGGCTCGTTTTGATGGCGTTCGTTATGGTGTGCGTGCAGACAATGCGGCAAACCTGATCGAGCTGTACAAGGAATCCCGCAGCCAAGGCTTTGGCCCAGAAGTGAAGCGCCGCATCATGCTCGGAACCTACGCGCTCTCGTCTGGTTATTACGATGCTTACTACAAAAAGGCGCAGCAGGTGCGTACCCTGATCATTCAGGACTTCAACAGCATTTTTGCTGACTACGATGTCATCCTGCACCCAACCACGCCTTCTACGGCTTTCAAAGTAGGCGAAAACGTAGATGATCCGGTGAAAATGTATCTGGAGGATATTTGTACCGTTCCTGTAAACCTGGCTGGTCTGCCAGCAATCAGCGTGCCGTGCGGATTCTCCAAAAACGGTCTGCCGATCGGTTTGCAGATCGTAGGACGTGCATTTGACGAATCCACCGTATTGCGCGTAGCCCATGCGTATGAACAAACCGCAGGCTTCTACGGTCGCAAACCGGAATGGGTGAGGGGGTAAGAGCATGAGCAAGTACGAAACCGTCATCGGCTTGGAGGTTCACGCCGAGCTATCGACCAACAGTAAAATCTTTTGCGGCTGCCCGACTGAATTTGGTGCACCGCCGAATACACATACATGCCCGATCTGCTTGGGACATCCAGGTGTACTGCCTGTAACGAACAAGCAAGCGGTAGAATTCGCGATGAAAGCAGCACTCGCCCTCAACTGCGAGATTTCCCGCGAGACCAAGTTCGACCGCAAGAACTACTTTTATCCAGACTCGCCAAAAGCGTACCAAATCTCGCAGTTTGACCAGCCAATCGGCTACAATGGCTGGATCGACATCGAAGTAAACGGTGAGACGAAGCGCATTGGCATCACTCGTCTGCATTTGGAAGAGGATGCGGGCAAGCTGACGCACAGCGATTTTGGCGGAGAGTCTCTGGTAGACTTTAACCGCGTCGGGGTACCGCTCGTAGAGATCGTTTCTGAGCCGGACATCCGCACACCGGAAGAAGCCCGTGCGTATCTGGAAAAGCTGAAAGCGATCATCCAGTACACCGAAGTATCTGACGTTCGCATGGAACAAGGCTCCCTGCGTTGCGACGCTAACGTTTCCATTCGCCCGTATGGTCAAGAAGAATTCGGAACCAAGGCCGAGCTGAAAAACATGAACTCCTTCCGCAACGTACAAATGGGCTTGGAGTACGAGGTACAGCGTCAGATGGAGGTAGTTTCATCCGGTGGCAAAGTCGTTCAGGAAACGCGCCGTTGGGATGAAGCGAACAAGAAGACGTTGACGATGCGTTCCAAAGAGGAAGCGCACGACTATCGTTACTTCCCAGACCCGGATCTGGTTCGCATGCAAATTTCCGAGGAGTGGATTGAAGCGGTTCGCGCGACCATTCCAGAGCTGCCAGATGCTCGTCAAGCACGCTATGTGAACGAGTTTGGCTTGTCTAAGGATGATGCAGGAGTCATTACGATCTCCAAGGAGACGGCTGATTTCTTTGATGAGACTGTGAAAACAGGAGCAGAGCCGAAGTCAGTAGCGAACTGGCTGATGGTAGACCTGTTGGCACACCTCAACGCTAACAACCTGGTGTTTGCTGATGTGAAAATGACACCAAAAGGCTTGGGTGAGATGATCAAGCTGATCGAGGACGGAACCATTTCCTCCAAAATCGCCAAAACCGTCTTCAAAGAGATGGTGGAGACCGGCAAAGAGCCGAAGCAGATCGTCGAAGAAAAAGGACTCGTCCAAATCAGCGATGAAGGCGCTCTGCGTCAAATCGTCGTCGATGCGGTCAATTCCAACCCGCAAGCCGTGGCAGACTTCAAGTCCGGAAACGAAAAAGCAGCTGCTTTCTTTGTTGGTCAGGTCATGAAGCAAACCAAAGGTAAGGCAAACCCGGGAATGGTAAACAAGTTGATTCAGGAAGTATTGAACAGCCTGTAGGCCAAACATAAGACAGCACTTTCTCTGTAAGGGGAGAGTGCTGTTTTTTTGTGCCGTAAGCTATGCTAAATAGTGGAAAAAAAGGTAAGATAGAATGCGTAGCTATCATCATAATTGATTAGGAGAAATGTTCATGACACAAAATTGGAAAAGTGCGACGGCTGCCTTTGCAGTGACAACCATGCTGCTGGGAACGGGTGCCCAGGCATTTGCTGCAAGTCCGGAAATGATTTTGAAAAATGCAGAAACCTCATCCGAAGACCAAATCAAGCTGCCTTCTCGTGCGCTAGAGATTGTCGCTGCCCTGGAGAATCTGGAGCCTGCCCTAAAAGGTTTGACGGTGAGGGAAGTCTTCATTTCCGAGCAAGATGAAAATCAAGTGGTCTTGACTATGCATCATCCCGACAATATACACGAGGATGCGTATATCCTTTTTGATCGCAATAGCGGTGAAATGGTTGGTTTCGAGGCTGCCACTATCATTTGGGACCAGACAGAAAAAGCAACAGATGAGGCCATTTTGAAAAAAGCCGATAAAGCCGTTGAGGAGTTGCTTGGGGCGAAGAAGCGAAGTATGGCGAATGCTCCTCAATTGTCCACGTTCGTGGAAGATCAGGAAGAATCGAGTGAATTCCGAAATGTCTATTATCCGATTTTGTTGAACGGTTTGGAAATAGAAGGAACACGTTTTGGTATAGATGTAGACATGGATACGGCCGGTCATTTAATCGGGGTTTCGTTTGAAGCACTCGATTTAAAGGGAGTTCAGGTTGCTGACCCGAAAAAAGCTGTCACAAAAGATGCGATCCAGAAGCAGATTTTTACACCTGAACGTATCCAGTATGGTTATGTATGGGAAGGTAGTGAAGGCAAGTCTGGATTAGCGTATAAGCTAAGAACATCTCCAATATTTGATGCACTGACAGGCGAGCAGATCGTTGATGGATGGGGGGAAGAAAACGGGGAAGGCAAGCTAAATGCTCCTGATCTAAAAAATATTTCCTTGAAGCCCCAGGCAAAGCCATTCATTGAGAAAAATGCAACGGATACACAAATTTTAGAGCGACTGTTTGGAATAGATACGAAGAAGACGTATCCGACCTATCGAAAGGAGGAGCAGGACGGCATAATCAATCATTATTGGGCGAACTATGTTGAAGTCAATTACGCTTCTGTAATGGTAGACCAATTGACGGGAGAGATTGGCGGTTATCTATATTGGACGCATATCCCAAATCTTCCTGCTCCGCTCACCAAAGAACAGTCGTTACAAAAGGCGATTGCTTTCTTGGAGCCTTACGCTAAAAAATCCGAATGGCAAGTCGAAATGTACGAACGGATCAAACCAGAAGATCCACTGGCTATGAAGGTTCTTTCGGATCGGGATAACAAGCAAAAGACTGAGGAAAAGAAATCCGTCGAGCAGTATGGCTTTTTATTTTTCGAGAAACAAAACGGTATACCAGTCATGGAGTATTCCTATGGAGTAGTTATTGATCCAAGGAAAGGACAAGTCGCAGAGTTCCTAGTCTCAGTTCCCGCAGAGGATCGCAAATATCCTGTGCTCAAACCATCCGTAACAGACCAGCAGGTTGCTGAAATTTTCGCCAAAAATGTACCAATAAAGCTGACGTACATCTGGCCGACATCCAGTGATCATAATGCTCCCATTCTTGCCTACAAACTCGATACCAGCAAAGGCTGGCCAACTGTAGATGCCGTAAACGGATCGTTCAAATGGAGTGAGTCCGAGGAATAGTAGCCCGTATAGAAATACGAGACAGGAAGAGAGAAAGGCTTGATCAACATGTTCAAAAAATGCTTATCAATTGTTCTAACAGTAGCAACGATACTCTTTGGAACAAGTGGACCGGCATTGGCTGCAAGCCCTGAAATCCTCCTGAAAAGCACAGCAGCCCCAGCTCCAGAAGAAATCAACCTCCCAGAAGGCGCCGCTCAAATTGTGGCTGCTTTAGAAGAGCTGGAGCCCGAATTAAAAACGTTGACAGTGCGAACCGTTAAACTGAGGACGGGTAATGAAGTAGTCTTGTACATGAGTCATCCAAAAGATGAGTACGTTGGAGCCTCTCTCGTTTTTGATAGGGAAACCGGGGAAATGCTCGACTATAACGCAGCCCTGGATATTTGGAATGCTAAAGGGAGAGTAACGGACGAGATTTTGTTGCAGCGTGCAGAAAAACATTTGCTCGCCGTACAATGGTCAGATAAACGGAAAATGACAGGTAATCCTAAATTATCGCAAATTAAGGAGAAGCGTCCCGAGATAGTCAGATTTCGGTACATAGAATATCCTGCTATGCTGAATGGTTTGGAAGTAGATAGAGGGATCCTGACAGGCATATACATGGTCACGGATTACGAAGGTCATCTTTTAAGTTTGTCTTTTCATCCACTTGATTTGGAAGATACCAAGGTTCCTGATCCAAAATCGGCATTGGCACCAGAAGCCATCACAGAGCAGTTATTCACCCCCGATCATTTCGACTACGGATATGTTCAGGAAGGGAGCGACGGCAAACCGAGTATACAATATGCATGGAGAACTTCACCATTTATAGATGCTGTAACAGGAAAGCAGATTGAAGCGCCTAGCGGATTAGAGATCGTAGACGATGGAAAACGAAATCCTGTCAATGTGAAGAACATTACGATCACTCCAAAAGAGAACTCACTGATTGTCTCAAACCGAGCTGAGGCAGAGAAAATTATTACGAATTTGTTTGGAACAGATAAAAAGCTCACGAATATGCCCTATGATGCAAGGAATACTTGGGGAGACTTCGTTTATTCTTGGACAGATCGTGGTGGGGTGGATATTCTCCTTACGGTGGACGAATCTACTGGACAGGTTATCAATGCTATGGATTGGACACGAAAGGAAAATCTATCTATTCCATTGACAAGGGAAGAAGCACTAAAAAAAGCGATTGCCGTCCTTGAATCGTATGCTCCGATTTCGGCTAATGAATGGCAAGTAGAGATATTCGATCCATATAAACCTGCGGTGTTGGCCGACTGGATGATGGAATTAAATAAGGTTAAGGAAAGACATACAGATAATTATTCATTCAGGTTTCATAGGCTCCAAAATGGTCTGCCTGTGCTCGATCACAATTATTGGGTCGTGATCGAAATGAAGAGCGGCCAAGTCGTATATTTCTCTCCAACTATGCCGAACGAGGAAGGCGGACTTCCAGTACGTAAACCATCTGTGACTGCACAGCAAGCTGCTGATCTGGCAGCAAAGAATCTTCCGCTCAAGCTGTCCTACTTCTGGCCCACCTACAATGGCAAAAAATCCCCTTATCTTCAGCTCGTCTATACAATTGATACTTATAAGGGCTGGCCAACCGTAGATGCAGTAAGCGGGAAGTTTGAATGGAGCAATAACCTAAAAGAAGTAAGGCGACCATAAATCGCCTTACTTCTTTCTGTTTACTTTCCTATTTTATTCTCAAGCCCCGCCTGTATTTGTTCCAGTACGGATACAGCAGTACGTTCATTTCGCTCAATCGCCTTCAACAACGCAATAGCCTGCCTACCTTGCTCCGCATCGTTCGGCTCGCCCCCAGCAGGGAATGGGAAGAGCTTGCTTAACGTGTCAAAGCCATCGGCAATCGCCCCGTACACGCTAGCCGCTTCTTTCATCAGTGGGCGGACCTCATCAAACACAGAATCTGTCCACGTATCAACGATTTCGCTCCAGAAAAGAGAGGCATAGCGCCGTGCATCCCCGTTCACCACGGTCGTATACGCGTTGCCATTCGGCTCAACCGTTCCCTTTTCATAGGCTTCCTGCCAAACAGCATAGGCCGCTAGACCATTGACGCAGCTCGGGTCCTGCGGTTCTTCTCCACGATAATGAACGAGTGCAGAGTGGAGAGCATTTGCGAGCATCGTGCGTTGGTCGATCGGAAACGCACGGTCGATGGCAAGGACAAACAACTCCTCGACGATACCCCGCCCCAAGTTTTCATAGGGAATGGTACTGTCGTTTCGACAGTTGTCTCCTGCGTAAAACACTCTTTTTTCATCATCATAGCCGTAGATCAATCCGAACTCTGGCATGAACAGATCCCAAGCAAGCACAGGATGCCCTTTGTCGATGGAGCGGTGGACCAGTTCCAATGCTTCTGGCAGGAGGACAGACAGCTGGCGCTTTTCGCGTGCCTCCGGGCTCAATAGCGAGGGAGCAACTTGATTGGCATTGATGCTTGGTTCGCAGGATAGATGATACGAGGTGACGGCACGAGATTCAAAGCCCATGTTTTTCAAACCCTGCTGCAAGACCCGCTGAAAGTGAAACATCGTTGGGCCTGCAATATGGATATTTCCAGGCACGATCGTCAAGCGAAAGGCATGGCCGCTCAAGCCAAGTATCATCGGCAAAGACATTTTGCGTTCGCTCGATTCTACCAATCCGAATAGTGCCGCTGCGCAAGTAACCCAAGTAGGCATCGTGAATGCTTCTGGTTTGTTCAATACTGCTTGTTTCATACTCCCCGCAACCTTTCTCGTCTTCATGTATTGATCAACAACGACACGAGTTTTTTCCTGAAGCAGTTTTTTGCGAGAACGCGATAGCACTTGGTAGACGTTTGCCTGGGACATCTGGAACATGTGGGCGATCTCATGAGGGGCCAAATGATCAAAAAAGTGAGATTCCACAATGCGTCTCTCCCGAGGATTGAGGCAGTACAGCAGGCTCCTGATTGTCTCAAACAGTTCACGACGCACCATGACCTCTTCGGGGTTGTTGTTCTGCGCAGAGTGTGACCAAGACCGTCCCAGCCTGTGCAAGATACTATCGAGGTCCTCCCAGTCAGTCGGTTCCTGCTCATGCGTTAGTTTGCCCAGACTCGAGAAGACGGTTTCCCTTTTTTGCGAACCCTTCGAAAGCCGTGTGTAGGCCTGGTTGCGCACAATCCGATGCAGCCAAGGAAGGAAACGTCGGCTGTCCACCAGCGTCCCAAGGTGCAAAAAGGCGCGAATGAGAGCATCCTGAACGATGTCTTCGGCAAGAAAGGCTTCTTGTGTGTACGACCGTGCATAGCCGTATACTTTGGAGCGATGGCGCCTGACCAGCTCGCTAAACGCCTCTTGATCCCCAGCTTTCGCCTGTTCTACCAAAGTCTCGTCTTCTATCTGGGTGTGCTCCTCATGAGTCTTGGGCCTGATTATCAAGTGATCCATCGCAAAAACTCCTCGTGATTTGTTGATGTACTGTGTAGACTTCGGGTTCACGGATTTTCTGACACGGGATGCGAAATAAATTTCGGAGTTTTTTAACCGTTCTGTTTAGTGTATCAAACAAGTAAACGCAGTGGGTTTTCCAATGGCAGATGACAAAGCAATTTGTAACAATTTCCACTCTCCCCTATAATGAAACGTACAGGAATAAAAAGGAGGATGGAAGTACATGAAGCTCATTTCTGTTGCAGGAGAAAGTGTGGCACCTGGAAAAGGTGGTTCACCGTCTGATACATTTGATCGTTCCATTTCTACGTGGCAAGAAAACGGTCAAGAAAAAACCATAACCGTCACCTATGTGCGTTATTTTGGCAAAGTGCTCGCTGAACGGGGCATTTACGATCAAGAGGCAGAAGGTGTTCCTGTCAGCCATTTGGTAGCGACTCTGTTTCTGGAAAAAAATCCAGAAGCAAAAGAAACCCGTCATTATATTAACGATACGGAGGCTTTCGTCGCGCTGTTTGAAGGCTTTTCCTTGACCAAGTGGAAAGAGCGTTATCCGCTGTAGGATAGGAGTGAAACGGTTTTTAAAGTCAAAAGATTCTGATTCACCAAAGACACATACGGGTAACTTTTGATAGGGCATGCTAAGGGCAACCAATTATTGGAGGGAATTAGCATGTTTTCTATTTGGCTGCCACTGGTGATGACGTCTTCTGCGCTTGTCTTTGGTGCAATACATTCGCATGTCCCTACGACTTCCTCGGTGGCGTGGATGGTTGCTGTGCAGGAGTTTGATGCGTTTTTGCAGGACTGGAAAAAAGGGCAAACGCTTGCGAACCTGCGTCACCCGTTGTTTGACCTCACGGGAGTGTCGGCGGTGTCAGGAATGATGGAGATCATCCGTTTTTCGGGAGAAGGCCACGGGCAAGCGGGAGAAATCACCCTTTCGTTTTACACACTGGAAGGCGACAAGGTCTTTTCGCCCCCAGGCTCCGTGTCTGTCGCGCGAGTCGATGAGAAACGGCGGGAATTTCATGTCACTGGCGCTATACCGCGGGTTTTGCGTGGGCGGACGGGTGTCGTACAGGTGACGTTTACAGGAGAAAAGCGTGCGTCGTACTTGCTGAAGGTACGATTCTAGAGAAAATACGGGAGAGGAGGGGCTGCTGTTGATTGAGGTCAAGGATGTCAGCAAGCGATTTAAGGAGATCGCAGCGGTCCAGCATGTATCGTTTCGGGTCGAGGCAGGCGAGGTATATGGACTTCTCGGCGAAAACGGTGCGGGAAAGACAACGACGATGCGCATGATGGCGACGGTTTTGACCCCGACCGAGGGAGACATCGAGATTAGCGGGTTTTCCGTTCGACAGCAACCGCTTGAAGTGCGTCGCAGAATTGGCATCTTGTTCGGGGGAGATGTAGGTCTCTACAACCGTTTGACAGCGCGGGAAAATATCGCGTACTTCGGTCGTTTATATGGATTGGAGCAAGCGAGGCTTGAGGAGCGCATTGATAGTTTGAGCCGGCTGCTTGAGATGGACGTTTTTTTAGACAGGCGAGTGGGGGCCTTTTCCCGGGGAATGAAGCAAAAGGTAGCGATTGCCCGGACGCTCGTACACGATCCCGATGTCATTCTTCTGGATGAACCGACGACAGGGCTGGATGTTACGGCTGCCACAATCTTTCGAAGAATGGTCAGAAAGCTGCAAGAAGAGGGGAAGACGATTCTGTTCTCCAGTCACAACATGGGCGAGATTAACAAGCTGTGCAAAAGGGTTGCGCTCATGCACAAGGGTAAGCTGCGGTTCGCCGGGGGATTGGATGCGTTGCGCGAGCAGTTTGGGACAGAGGATCTGGACGACATTTTCATGGCTGTCGTGGAAGGGAGCGAAGGCTGATGGGCTCGCATGTCGTTTGGACCGTATTGAAAAAAGAGCTGATGGACTTGTTTCGCGATCGCAAGGCGTGGATGGGGACGCTCCTGGTGCCATTGCTCGTCATTCCGTTCGTCTTCTTTTTGCTGGGAACGTCCTATAGCAATGTGGAAAAAGAAGCGAGGGAGTACATCCCGTTAGCCGTTCAAGGATCATCCTCATTGATTACGGCTTTGCAGAAAAATCCAGCCGTTCAAATCCTGGAGCCGTCCAATCCGGAGCAGGCACTGCAAGCAGGTCAGCTGCGCGCCATTTTGACGATTCCTGCTGGCTTCGATGAAGAGATTGCGGCGGGAAAAACAGCGCAGTTATTGGTTGCCTATGACTCCACCAATCAAAAATCTGTCTATGCTCGTACGTTGATCGAGGAGACAGTTGAGGCTTATAGCAAAGACGTCGTAGCGAAAAGGTTGAACCAAGCGGGCTTGTCCGAGCAGACGATTCAACCGATTGTCTCCACCTTTCAAAATGCAGCCTCTGAGGAAAGGAAGTCGGGAGGGATGCTGGCTGGCATCATTCCGTTGATGTTGGTAGTCTCGCTCGCATCCGCGGGAATGGCCGCAGCGAATGATCTCGTCGCCGGTGAAAAAGAACGGGGAACGCTTGAATCGCTGCTGACGGCGCCAATTGCAGCCCAGCACATTCTCACGGCAAAGCTGTTGGCTGTCATGACCATGAGCATCATGGGGGCAGTGGCATCGCTGATTTCTGTCACGCTGGCCATGCGTCTGGGACCAATGGGGACGGAAGGAGATCATTTTACACTCGCCTTCTTCTCGCCTGTCACTTTGTTGGTCCTCATCGTGACGATTTTGTTGCTGGCGGCATTTTTTGCAGGGTTGGAGCTTGTTTTGAGTACGGTTGCCAAGTCTTTTAAAGAGGGACAGACGTACATGAGTGCTGTCATATTTTTGGCGATGGTCCCGTCGTATATGCTGATGCCAGTCAGTCCGGTCGACATCCCCGCGCATTACTACGTGATGCCCGTGTTCAACGGTGTCGCCCTGTCCAAGGAAGTGTTTTACGGCAAGGTCGACCCAGTGCATGCGCTCCTGGGGATTGGCTCGTTGCTTGTCTATGTAGTCTTCACTATTTTTCTCGCGTCGCGCATATTCCGCAGAGAAGGGGCGGGGTTAAAGCACTGATCGCAAAATTTTCAGACCTGTCGCGTCACTCGTCGCTGTCATTTCGAGAAAGCTGGTGAAATGTTGTGAATCCGCTGTATGTCGGTGTGTTATATATTTTCGGATCGGCTGCTGGCTTTGGCGTCATGTCTATTTTTGCTGTGTACGCATACGAAGCGGGTGTGTCTGTTTCGACGCTCTTGTTTTTGCGGTTTTTATTGGCGACTGCCCTGTTTTTTGGTTTGTTGCTCTGGCGCAAGGAGTCGCTTCGCTTGGATAAAAAACAGGTGCTCGCGATGTTTTGTCTCGGAGGGATTTTGTACACGCTGCAATCCCTTAGCTTTTTCTCTGCGGTACAGTACATCCCGACCTCAATGGCGGCCTTGCTGCTGTACACATTTCCGGTGTTTGTTGCCATACTGAGCTACTTCGTCGAGAAGGAGCGGTTGACGAAAAAGACGGTCATCGCCATGCTGATTACACTCGTTGGTCTTGGACTGGTGCTCGGCTTGTCATTTGGCGGGATTCAGCCGGTTGGCGTATTGCTGGCTCTTGCTGCGGCGTTGTTTTACTCCGTTTATATTGTGGTGGGGAATCGAGTGGTAAAAGGCGTCTCGTCCTATGTAACGTCTGCGTACATCGCCCTGTTTGCTACCATTTCTACTTTTTTCATTGCGCTAAAAGACGGAGGGGTTGATCTGTCTTTTGCGGTACAAGGGTGGTGGGCGCTGCTGGGGATCGTTGTTTTTTCTACGGTGGTCGCCATCAGTTTTTTCTTCCGCGGCTTGCAACTGATCGGGTCAACCAAAGCGTCTGTGCTAAGCACGCTGGAGCCTGTTGTCACGTTTGGGTTTTCTGCGATGTTGTTTGGCGAAGCATTTAGCCTGCTCCAGCTGTTAGGGGGATGTGCAGTGCTCGTCGGTGCTGCGCTGATTGTTTCGGGGAAAGGCGGCGAGCCGGAGCTGGCACCCAGGCAGGCTTCTTCATAAGGTCATACCAAAAAAGACGCTCTAGCTGTGAGGCTTCACGTGCAGGAGCGTCCATTTTTTTATGTGCCCGATCAGGATTCGTTCATCTGTGAACGGATTAACCAGCCTGCACCGTATACACCCGCATCATTGCCGAGTTCGGCAGGAACGATCTCTGTGGACTCGACGACGTAGGTGAACGGAACAAAGCGTTTGAATGATTCACGGATTCGGGAAAAAAGGAATTCTCCTGCTGCGGCGACGCCTCCTCCGATCATAAACTTCGCGGGATTGAGCACATTCGCCAAATGAGAGAGAGCCAGGCCGAGATAGAGCGCCACTTGATCGATAATCGCGAGAGCTGCTGCGTCTCCTGCAACAGCTGCTTCGAGGACATCCTTGGCGGCAATGTTTCCTTTGGTGGCTAGTACAGCAGCAAGCGCCGGGCTTGATCCGTTTGTAGCTGCAAATCGCCCTTCACGAATGATGGCAGTCGCAGACGTATATGTTTCCAGACAACCTGTTTTGCCGCAATTGCAGGGGGCACCGCTATCCGGGGTCATGGTAATGTGCCCGATTTCGCCGCCCACACCGTTGATGCCATGGATGACCTTTCCATTCAAAATGACGCCGCCACCTACACCTGTGCCGAGTGTAATGAGAACGAGGTCTTGCGCACCTTGGCCTGCACCTTGCCACATTTCCCCGAGGGCTGCGACATTGGCATCGTTGTCGACCGCGACTGGCAGACCTGTAAGGGCTTCCAATTTTTCCTTCAATAAAACGGGTTGGCGCCAGTGAAGATTCACCGCTTGGAAGACGATTCCTTTCCCGCCATCTACGGGGCCGGGTACGCCTACACCGATTCCGCAGACTTGCGAAAGAGAATAGTCATGCTGCGCAAGAAGATCATGAGACATGTCTACGACTTTTTGCAAAATGCCATCCTCGCCGTCCGAAACAGGCGTCGGTTCTTGCGTTTTTGTAACCAGTTCGCCGTCTGGCGTAATCAAAGCCATCTTGATTGCAGTGCCACCCACATCTACTCCCACGATGATCTTCTTCACAAGCGTCTCCCCTATCTCCTTGTTTTCCATCTTTTTCTATCTTATCACGCTATATGGAGCATAGCGATTCCCAAAAATGGCTATACAGGATATGATGGAAGAGAGTACCCCCGTGAGCGAGGGAAGGAAGAAGGGATCTGCCTTGAAACGAGCCAGATTAATCTACAATCCAAGCTCCGGCCGGGAGATCGTGCGTCGGCGATTGCCGGAAATCCTCGATTTAATGGAGTCGGCCGGATATGAAACTTCATGCTATGCGACCAGAGGGGAAGATGATGCGACAGAAGAAGCTGCTCGTGCAGTAGCTCGCGGTTTTGACGTCATCCTGGCCGCTGGTGGAGATGGAACCATATATGAAGTAGTCAATGGGATGGCAGAGCAGAAAGCACGTCCATCTCTGGGAATAATCCCCTGCGGAACGAGCAATGATTTTGCCCGGGCGGTCGGTATACCGAAATCGATCACTCGTGCAACGGAGATTGTCGCCAAGGGCAAGAAGAAACGCATTGACCTGGGGCGCATCAACAACCGCTATTTCATGAATATAGCGGGTGGCGGCTCGCTGACGAATTTGACCTACGAGGTCCCGAGCAAGCTGAAAACGCTGATTGGACAAATGGCGTATTACGTCAAAGGTTTGGAGAAGCTGCCGTCGCTGCACCCGATCCGTGTTCGTCTGGAGAGTCGCAAAGAGGTGCTGTTGGATGAAGAAATCATGGTTTTCCTCATCGCCAATAGCCGATCCGTAGGCGGCTTCGACTGGCTTGCTCCAGATGCAGACTTGTCAGACGGCAAGCTGGATGTCATCGTCGTGAAAAAGACGAATATCGCGGAGTTTATTCGCTTGGCCACACAGGCGGTTCGCGGCGAGCACCTGAAGGACCCGAACATCCTGTATTTCCAGGCAGATTATATCAAAGCCACTTCGCCGGGCGGAGAGAAGGTTCAGCTCAATCTGGACGGTGAGCTGGGCGGACAGCTGCCTTGCGTGGTGGAAGCGTTGCCGGGGCATATCGAGTTGTTCGTCCCGTAAGAAGATAGTAAAATGAATAGCAATAGCCGTGGGGATGCCGCTTTTCGCAGTGCATCCCTGCATGCTTCCTGGAGCGAAAACGAAAACCTATAGAGCAGGATAAAAGGAGCAATAGATAGTGGCGAAAACAACAAAGAAGCGGCGCGGTCCGCACCCGACAGCCAAAGTGGAGCTGGACGTCCCTGTACGTGTCGGACAAACCGTGGAAGTGGAGATAACCGGACTGAACCACGAAGGAGCAGGAGTCGGCCGGATTGAAGGATATACACTGTTCGTAGATGGCGCGCTTGCAGGAGAGCGAGTTCATGCGCGCGTCGATCATGTGAAGAAAAACTTCGGCTTTGCCAAGTTGACAGAAGTAGTAGAAGCGAGTACCCATCGCTTCCAGCCGCCCTGTCCGCTGTACGACCGTTGCGGTGGCTGTTCGTTGCAGCATCTCGTATACGAGGAGCAACTGCGACACAAGCAGCAAATCGTGCGGGACAACCTGCGGCGCATTGGTGGTTTCCAGGTCGAAGGAGAAGGGGCCGTTACCGTTCATCCGACACTTGGCATGAGTGATCCGTGGCGTTACCGCAACAAGGCTCAGGTACCGATCGGCGAGGAAAACGGGGCGTTGGTCGGCGGCTTTTACGCGGAGAAATCCCACTCGATCATCGACATGAACGAATGCCTCATTCAGCATCAGGCGAATGATGAAGCAGTGGCAGCCGTGAAGCAGGCGGCGACCAAGCTGAATATCACGGCCTATGACGAAGTGCGCCATTCGGGCTTGCTGCGACATGTGGTTGTTAAGGTTGGCGTCAAGACGGGGGAAGTCATGGTCGTGCTCGTAACGACAGAGGAGCAGATTCCGCAGCGTAATCAGCTGGTGGATGCGATTCGCGCACAAGTCGCTGGCGTGACGAGTATCGTGCAGAACATCAACCCGGATAAGACCAATGTTATTTTTGGCAAAAAGACCGTGACGCTCTGGGGCAGTGATGTGATTTACGATTATATCGGTCCGATCAAGTTTGCCATTTCGGCGCGGTCGTTTTATCAGGTCAATCCTGCGCAGACAGAGGTGCTGTATAACAAGACACTGGAATATGCGGGTGCGACTGGTACGGAGACGGTGATTGATGCGTATTGTGGTATCGGGACGATTTCGCTCTTTTTGGCGCAGAAGTCCAAGCATGTATACGGTGTAGAGATAGTGCCGGAAGCGATTGCGGATGCGAATCGGAATGCGCAGTTGAATGGCGTGGAGAATGCGACGTTTGAGGCAGGGCCTGCGGAGGTTGTCATTCCTGCTTGGAAGGAGAAGGGCATACGGGCGGATGTGATTGTCGTTGACCCGCCGCGCAAAGGCTGTGATGAGGCGTTGTTGACGACGATTTTGGAGATGCAGCCGGAGAGAGTGGTTTATGTTTCTTGTAATCCTTCTACGTTGGCGAGGGATTTGAAGGTGCTTGCGGAGAGGTATGAGGTGAAGGAAGTGCAGCCGGTGGATATGTTTCCGCATACGGGGCATGTGGAGTGCTGTGTGTTACTGGTGAGGGAATAGTTGCAGAAAACAAAAATAGTCCGCAGCTGCCGTACAAAATCTGCTACTTAACAAAATAAGTTGACCGTTGAGTCGACCGAATTTCAGGCATGTACCCTGATTTTCGTTCGGCTCTTTATCCTTCTTTTCCTCTTGCGACTCCAAATTGAGAGCTTCGACCCCTAGTTTTATCAAATTTTCTAGATTTTTTACCCTGTTATTTTTATCCCTAACCTTCAAATCCCTATCGTCATGTATGTAATTGATTTATATTTAAAAGGAGGAAATTTCTGTATAATAAATCTACTATGGCTTTTGATGTGCATAGGGAGATCTACATATTTGATGCTTTTATTTCTCTATTAGCATGAACTTGTGTGGACGGAGGGATATCGTTGGTTAATTATAACTATCACAAATTATTAGAACCTATGGAGTTTCAAAAATTCTCAAGAGATGTCATACAAATGAGAGACAATATTTTTTTAGAGTCATATAAAGAAGGAAAGGATCAAGGGATTGATGGAGGCTACTTTCACCAAGGTAGTACGATTATTTTTCAAGCGAAAAGATGGAAGTGCGATTATAGAATCCTATATAGACATCTCAAAAATGTTGAAAGAGAAAAAGTCGAAAAATTAAATCCTGATAGGTATATTTTGGCGATAGCAATGGATCTTTCTCGGCTAGAAAAAGAAAAAATTAAAGAATTATTTCATCCTTATATTAAAAGTAGCGATGACATTCTTTGTGAAAGTGATTTTAATAATTTGCTTGGGCAAGACAAGTATAAATCGATAGAAAAAAACTACTATAAGTTATGGATGCCAAGTACCAATGTTTTGCAAAATTTGTTAAATAGCACGCAAAACGGTGTGTTGTTATATGAATCCGCAATAGAATTTGAGGAAGCATTGAGAAGAGCGGAAGTATTCGTGAAGACGAAACCATACAATAATGCACTGAGAAAACTTGAGGAAAAGAAAGTTGTTCTTATTTCAGGAGAACCTGGAGTAGGGAAGACCTCAATTGCATATCAATTGGGAATATATTTTATTCAAAGCAAAAGATATACAGCTTTCTATTGGGTTAAATCGGTAGATGATATTTATGTAGCATTAAGAAGTGAAGGAAAAAAAGTCATTGTATTTGATGATTTTTGGGGAAGTATTTTTCAAGAGAGTTCAGTTTCTGGAAAAGATGAGCAGCGATTGGCAAAAATTATTGAACGAATAAAAGACGACAAAAATAGCGTCTTAATATTAACGACTAGAGAATATATTTTAAAACAAGGTTTTAAAAAGCATGCAGACCTTAAAGAGGTTGTTGAAAAGTATAAGCTTGAGTGTAGATTGGATGAATATAGAGATGTTGAAAAAGTAAAGATTTTTTTTGGGCATTTAAAACAGTCAAAATTAACTTGGCAACAAACAGAAGTAATGTTTCACGAACACAAAAAAATAGTAAAACATGCCAATTATAATCCACGAATCATTGAAATGTTTCTACGGAATGTTGATATAGAAAAACATCCCCAAGAAATTGTGGAGAACTTTTGGCATTATTTGGAGCTCCCTGAAAATTTTTGGCAAGCTATATTTAATAATCTATCAACAGAGGCAAAGTTATTATCTATAATTTTATTAATTTCACCAATACCTATCCAGAGTAATAATCTAAAGGAAATGTATAATAGATGCCTGAAACAAATGGATAATGTAATTGAAAAAAAGAGTTTTCAGGAATGCATTGCAGAATTAGAGAGAACGGTTATTAAATCACTAGCTTTTGAAGAAGAGAGTACCATTATTATCAAATTTCAAAATCCTTCAGTACAAGAATTTTTACATAGTTACTTTCATCATCATATAGATCATTATTTTGAAATTTTATTACATGGAATGTGTTATTACAATCAATTAGTATATTTATTAACTGATTTCTCTAATGACCTATCAGATGAGAAATATAGAATAGTATTTAAGAAGTGTATTGATAATTTTGAATCAATGCCTCGGATTACGAAAAATTTTATGGATTTTTTAGATGATAATGAGTTTGAATACTTCGAGGCTAAAATAAATGGAAATAGTACATTTCATCAATTTTATGATTTGATATGTTGTTATGGAATTAGGAAGCTAAGCGAGTATCAAGCTTTTTTTGAAAAGTATATAAAAAAATTCAGTAGCCAATTAGGAAATTTCGACCTGGTAATTGAAGATGAAGATCTTGATATTTATCCTCATGTGATAAAAAAGTGTATTTCCATTGGAATTTCCTTTAGTGGTTTAAATATAATCAAAGCTTATTATGATAGAATTTGTTATGGAAATCGGTTTCTAGACATCATTGATTTTAAGGGGGTTTTTCCCGAGGAGTATCAAGTTTTCCTCAAAGACTATAGAGAGAAAATTAAAACTTATTTGGAAGAATATTATATTGACAAGCTGTATTATTATTTGGAAATGGATGATGTTTCGTATTGCAAATATTTATGTTCCGAAATTCCAAAGCAGTTGGATATTTACGGACTTGCATATACTTCGGAGTTTAAATCAATAATTGAAGAATATTTGGGGGCATTGGATGAAGCTGCTGCGGTAGTAGAAGAATGTGATGATTATCAAGAAGAGAATCAAGTTGGAGAATCAGAATTAGCCTATAATGAAGTAGTTAATATTTTCAAAAACGATATTTTTGGCGAAAAGCCTTTCTTTTGGGAAGAAGATTTACAAGATTATATTCGAAATAGTGTATTAAGTGAGTCTTTAAAAAATGAACTGTTAGAATTAAAAGAAAAGGATGAATGCTGGTATATTCATGAATTTTTAAAAGATGAAATGTCATTTTTGTTTCTAGAACGAAACTTAATTGACGAGGGAGTGTTATATAAGAATGCAATGTTGTTTACTTTTCAGCTAATCGCCAATATGTCATCCTGTAGTGATATACCCAACCAACAATTAATTGGATTTCTTATAGAGATTTGTCCAGATATTATGTATCGCGGAAGTGCAATGTTAACCAAAGAAGAAATAATGTCGACAGAAGCATACAAAATACATTTTGAAGATGAGGAACAATTTTTTGAGCAATTAGTAAAATGCGGATTGTTTGTTGAACAAGGAAAATGGTACGAATTAGTCAATATCCTTCTTGTTATGATGCCGTTTAGTTTGTTTATCGCAAATTTGGAACAGGAGGAAAAAATTGATTATTATAATTCAATGAATCTGGAAAAAGAAGGGCCAGTATTACGAGTTAGGAAAAAGAAAACAAGTGCAGTGGAGGGTAACATTTATACAGCAGATATAGGATTCTATTATTTTCAAAACACTGATTGGGAAAGAGTGTTTTTTAAGATGTTCTTTGAGTTCGATCAGGCTGATTATCTTGAATATTACGTGATACCGATGACTCATACTTATTTCCAGGAAGTAAAAAGGGATACAGACATAGAGACAGTTGCAATTGTTCTTAAGAATTTGGAATTCACGATTGACATTAATAGAGATGGTGAAAATGTTGGTGATCAGACGTCTGTTCCTCCAGTGTGGAGAGTCATTGAAAGTCTTGATATTGGATACATTTTTGACTTGGTCCCTTATAATTTCTCAGAGGAGCAAATGAATTATATAGCTAAAAATTTTGAAATAATCCGGGAAGGAGAAAGAGAGATATATCGTATTAATTTTGGACGATTAGAGAACATAGAGATAATTTCGGAATTAGAAATAGATAAATCTGCTCAGAGAGTCTTCAAAAAATATATGAAGCTCTGCAAATTTGTTAGTTAAATTAATAAGGAATTAGAGTGTGGTTTTTGGCTAGGGCGTTTAAAGCCCATAGATTAAAAAGGTTAAAAACATTAAAACAAGTAAATTCGGTCGCATCAAGGCAGTCAATTTTACGCAATCTACACATGTGGAGTGTTGCTCACTGTTGGTGAGAAAAGAATAATATTAAGATGAATCAGTGCAGGCCCTTCCCATATGTGGAGGGGTTTTTGATTTAATATACTGAACTTTATTTTAAGGGGGAGTTTAAATGCAGAATTCGCGTGCTTTAAATAATTTTGTAGTCAAACAGGTTGGCAACAAAAAATGTATCGAATTCGTTACAGGTGGAAAAAACCAGGTTGGAGTTATTGTAGGTGTAGAGACTTGGAAAAATTATTTGCATAAATATCATTGAAAACACTATTGGCCATTAAATAATAATCCGTTAGATAATAGAATTGCGAATTTTAGGATATATAATAGCAAATTGAATTCTACTAATGTACGAAGTAAATATGCAGATGAAGGTTTGCATTTAATTATCCGCAGATAAATAAAGTAAATGGTGAAAGTGTTTATGGATTTAAAGTTCATACTAATATTTTTGATGAAACAGTCTATAAACAGTTGAGGAAGCAATAGAATACCGTGATAGTGTAATACTTCCTTACAAAGAGACTAGATTAAATGAACTAATAAAGAAAACTAGGGATATAGAGTTTGAAAGGGGGTTAAGAGATAAACTAAACAATAATGAAGAGGAAGAAATAATTAGAATATTAGAGTAGAGAGATATAATTTCAAAGTAACCAAATGTAAAAACTAATTTCAAAGTGAAAAAAACTGTTATTTAGCACACAAGAAAAACATAAGGTATGTTTTATTATTTTCTTATACGGTATCACTCATACAAGGGGGTAATAATATGAAAATGCCTGTAGGATATCTTATATATCATCCCGGAAGATGTAGTTCTAATTTTAAGGGGACCATAGTTCATTTTGACCAGCCAAAACACAATCAGGACCCTTATATTTGGAATAAACAATTTCTGCATTCAACATGCCATATTACTCAAATGCGTACAGAGCCTGGACAGATAAATTTTTGGGTTTCTGGAGACTCTTTCCCTTATTTTAATAGACTTTATTGTGATCTGATTTTTGTTGTCAAAAGTAAAATATATTGGGAAAATAAGGATTATATAGATCCAACAGATGAGTTGGTTGATAATTTACATTCTTATAATGATCATTATTATCATATACCTATTGATCACCCGTACAAACGAAGAAGAAGGTATACTCTAAAGGCTGATCAAGAATTAAGTTTTCAACCGCAAGATAAAACTGGCTGTTTGATTGATTTACTGCCTATACTCAATAAATATGGGTTTTCTACGAGTCAGTTACACATTGACTTTAAATCGGGGATAGGTTCAAGACCAATAAAATTATTAAATGATCAAATTGTTAAATATATATACGATGATATATTTAAACATGCGGAAGTAAAGCTTTTTGGGAAGGATCTAGAAAAGATAAGACTAGAAAATTCTCAGCTAGCTAGTCCTCGCTAATTTTTAATAACAAAAAATGGATTTTATAGGTTTAAAATTGTTTTCAATTCCTAGAGACTACAATCTGTTAATTCTGAATGCAACTAAGGTAATCGAATACACAGAACAGACGGAAAATTAGATAATTAAAAAGTAGTTACTATATTTTGCATCGAATTTATACAGGAAGATAGAAACTTGTCCCCTAACCCCAAAAGTTAATCACCGAAAGCGATGCGAAATGCTTGAATTTTGATGATTAAATGCTATTTGAAAACGTATTATCAAGACCTCGTGTACTTATATTGATTAAAATGGGATTGACTAATTATATACTTCGCGCTATATTTATGTTGCGAAGTATATTATGATTCGCGTTAGATAACTATATAGTATGGAGGGCATCATCGTGAAGTTCTTACTCTTTAATGATGCCCGTGGTTACTTCCCTGTCACTGATTATTTATCGAAATTAAACGGAAAGGAGAAAAACAAAATTGACCGATACATAAGCATCTTAGAAGAGCATGGTACACGTATCGGAGCACCATATGTTGACCACGTTGATGGGAAGATTTGGGAACTACGCCCCGGCAATTACCGTATTCTTTTCTTCATTTGGGGCAATAAAATGGTAGCCACAAGTGCTTTCCGAAAAAAGGGACAGAAAACTCCTGAGTCGGAAAAACAATTAGCTAAGGCAAGGTACAGTGACTGGATTCAACGCTACGGGCAAAGGTAGAGTTAGGGGGCTTCTCCCCTCTCTACCCCAACAGGAGGAAGAGCTTGATGCCTGTAAATAAGGAGGATATAGATGACAAAAGAAAGGAGCTATCACTCGTTAACAAATTCAAGTGGATTTGTACATTGGTCGGATATTCGGAGTGATTTCATAAATAATGAAACACAAATAAAGAATGATTTATTTGCAAAAATAATTGGTAGTTTAGTGATGAGAAGAAAACAACTTAAATTAACCCAGGTAGACTTAGCAAAAAAAATCGGAATTACCCAATCAACTTTAGCACGGATTGAAGTAGGAGATTCGATTCCAAAATTAGATACGTTTTATAAACTTGTGATGGCATTAGAGTTAAACATTGTATTGATACCTAGGGAGGTTGAGGGATTCTCGGAAGAAGAAGCTATGTCCAACTTTTTTAACACAGTGGATAAAAGATAAAGGAGAGATTAGCATTGAGACATATAACCTATGATTTGATGAGAATTTTATTAAATATAATTTGTAACCCCAAACACAATATTATTTTAAATAATATAAAGTATGATTTTTTAAAATGAAAAAGATAACTTTTATTTTATATAGTTGATATTTCAAATACGTTTATATTAAATAAAAATAAATCCCTTAGAAATCAAAATAATTTCTAGGGGATTTTTTAGGGGTTTGAAAAAACTCTGTATAAAACTCCTAACTTCTAAACTAGGGACTGACCCCTATCCGTAGGACAGGGATCAAAACACCATTGCAAATTAAGCAACCAATTGTCGATATTCAATCGGTGACTGGTTGTTTAGTTTCGTTTGAATGCGAATTGCGTTATAGTAATAAATGTAGTTTCGAACGATCTGTACAACGATGGCCGTCGTTGTACAGGTAAAATCTTCGAGATAGAACGTTTCAGACTTTAGTGTGGAATGAAACGATTCTATGGGGGCATTATCAGCAGGTGTACCTTTACGGGACATACTCATGGTAATGCCTTTTTCCTTTACAGCCTGTTGATACGCATTGGATGTATAAACGGAACCTTGATCACTATGTAGCATGCAGCGCTCCACTGCAGGCAACTGGTTCAACGTATCTAAAACCAAATTTGTATCTTGTGTGTCTCCAATACTGTATGCGATGATCTCACCGTTGTACAAGTCCATGATGCTAGACAAATACAACATTTTCTTACCAAAAGGCAGGTAAGTAATATCCGTAACTAGCTTTTGCAATGGCTGTTCCGCACGAAAATCACGTTTCAAAAGATAATCAGCAACCTGGAACGGTTGTCCGGTTCCCTTTCGTTTTTTCACTTTCACTCGACATTGCAAGCCTTCTTCTCTCATGATCCGTTGCACTCGTTTATGATTCACTTGCATCTCTCGGCGTAAAAGCGCTGTAATTTTGCGGTATCCATAGCGAAATTTATGTGCTAGGCACAACTCCCGAATACGTGTCACTATTGGATTCGAAATCTGTTGTGTATTCATTTGATGTTTCCAGCGATAATAGGTGGAACGAGCAATGCCCAGCCATTGACACGCTAGTTGTATTGAGACCCCTCCTTTTATGGAATCCATCCATCGGACTGCTGCTTCTGGCGACACCTCCTTTCCCACTCCTTGTACTTTTTTAAGACATCCAATTGTTGCTTTAAGAAGCGATTTTCCTGTTTCAACCTTTCAACTTCAGATGTAACTTCTGGTCCTTTCCCATAGGTGTATTGTTTACCTACCGGTTGTTCAAAGCGATGAGTTTCCCTGTTTCTATACCAACGTAACCATGTTTCCACTTGCGTTTTGTTCTTGATACAAAGTTGTTCCATTACTTCTCTCACTGATTGGCCTCTCAGCCTCATTTCAACAGCCTTTAATTTGATTTCCGTTGGATAACTTACTCTCGTTGACACAGAAAAAACACCTCCAAGTTGTCCCCATATCTTACGACATGGTCGCATTCTCTTGAAGGTGTTTTGATTTGTTTCACGTTATGGGGTCAGTCCCCATAGCCTTCGCTAATGCGAGGGCCTTTTTTGTGTGCTTGCTTAAGCAGAAGCGAATTAATGCGAAGGAATAGCAGAGACGGAGCTTGAGAACCCGAAAATATTTAGGAAAAAATCCCTGGAACTTTTTAGTATGCCAAGACGTCATAACAGGTGAATATCATAAACGTAGTGAGCCGATAGTGCTCAAACGATTATCAAAGGATGTTTAGCTATCGGTGTTCCATGGACCAGAAAGGGAACTGTTGGGATAACGCTCCAATGGAGAGCTTTTGGGCAAAGCCAAGCAATAATGGCTTAATGGTAAGCTTTTCAAAATACGCCAATGAAGTGCGTACGGCAGTGTTTTGGCATATTGAATCCTACTATCACCGCAAAAAAATTATACGCAGTAAATAGCCATATGATGTCTGAAGAGATTGTGACACAATCAAAAAAATAAAAAGGAGTGTGAAATATGAAAAAAATATTATTGGTTTGTATCATGATCATGTTGATGCTAGCATCGGCTTGTGGAAATGTTGAAATGACATCAAATCCAAATACTTCTAGTGAGCCTAAATCTGAAACGGATGAGTCTATTATTCCAAAAAACACATCCGATTGTACTGTAGAACGTATAAATTTGGATAGTGAAACTGAAAAATATTTCTATGGAACTTGGAAAGTTGAGAAGCTTTTAGGATTTGCAAATTCATATAATGATGCTTCTGAATATCCAACAGGGCAAAAATTTATTGGAGATGAAATTATAATCAAAAAAGACTTTTTTTCATCAAAAGGACTTAAAAACTATAAGAAATATCAATATGAACTAAAAAATCCATTATATGAGTTTACAGCGACATGCTATAACTCTGACTCTTTTTATAGATTATATAAAATAGATATCCCAGACTTAAATATAAATGATGTAGTAAAAGTAATAGATATAAGTGACCCTTCTACAAAAATGAGCATACCTGTAAGTGTAGGTTTTTTTGTTGTTAATAACGATAGGCTTATCTTGTTATCAGAGGCAACTATTTTTGAGCTTAAAAAAATTACTGATTAAATGAATGAAGGTTATGTAATAAGTTCTGGGCTAATAGAATAGAAATTATCCAGGAAGGTAAGGATATCCTATAAGCGATTCTGAAAATGCCTGTGAATATAATTTTTTAAACAAGAAAGGTCAGCCTTTAGGCTGACCTTTCTTGTTAATGTCGTAAAACGATTAAACTATAGTGTATATACTGGATATTTGTGAGTATATTTCATATCTTTACAAAATAAAGTTGCTTCTTCATTTCTTCTTGTTTTCAAATTTTTATCATATGAAAATGCTTTGCTGACTAATTTTGAACAAGTATCACTTTGAGCTGGTGTAAGTGGGCCAATAAAAGGATATATCAACGCATGGGCAAGCATAGCTTCTACATCATCGGTTGTTAGCACCCCAGGACCTGCATTAAAAGCTAACGAAACAAGTGCATCAAACTGAGATTGTGTAAATTGACAACCTGTAGGAAGTTTTAAATCATTTACTGCCTTTACAGCCTTTGCAGTATCACTAGTAAAAAAAGAATCTGCCTTAGACTGAGAAATTGGTGAAGTATAACCTAGATTTAAAGAGTTTGATAGAGCATCAGCTTGTACTTGGGATAGAAGAGAATCATTTGGATTACCTGTTGTATTTTTAGTATATGTTTTAGTCTTTGTAATCAAATGTCCCCATCCAACTGTTGGATACCCATAAGGATCTCCATAAAATTTCAAGGAAAATCCCTCATGTTTTTTGATAAGGTTTGCTCCACCTGTGCCTAAAGAAAAATTTGACATAATAACACTCCTTTGTATTGTTATTAGCGACTATTTTGAGCGCTCAACTCATCGCCTTCACCCTTGTAGGTAAAAAAACAAAGTAAAATACAACCACCTCTAAGAAATTTTTTTGCTTTTTGGAAAAAGCCTTACACTTGCTTAAATTGTTTAAAAAGTGAATCAATCACTCGAAAGCCTTTGCACTCAAACGAACGAATTTTTAACAGATAAAAATCTATAATTTTTAGGGACCAAAGAACAACAAAAAAGAAGAATCCGATACAAGATCGGATTCCTAAGCTCAACATGTGAGGTGGGCCAGCGTATAAAACGGTCAAAATATTGATCTACCCCTAATTATTGTTGTCATAATACCATTCAGCGGCTTTTCGAAAGACATCTTCTTTTCTTGCCCACATCTCGCTTGTTTCCCCGGGCTGGTACCAAGGTTCCGGGAAAGGACCCCCGGATCGATTCGTCGGACATAGATCTTGATCAGAAGAGAGAATTGTGCCTTTTACATGAACTCCATTTTTTATAACGCAACCGATGCGAATTGCATTTCTTCAACCAAGGTCATATTGGATTCTCTGGGCAGCACCAACCGCCATCGCTTTCTTATCTTTTTTTTCTACGAACAACGGGGCGTACAATCCTTTTCGTTAACACACCCTGAGCATCGCGTACAGCTCTGGCGAAAACCAACGGTCTCTCAATCTTTTCATAGTGGATATACCACAGATTTGGATTGGTAAACAGCCAGTGGTTATGCAAAGCAGTAACCTTTATGCCATGACTTCGGAGACGCGAGATAAATGGGTTAATCTCACGTGTAAGGATAACTGTTTCTCCCAGACAAAGTGCAGTGCCATTCTCCCTAATGCTCTCAAAAGAGTGGAATTGGGGGATGGTCAACGCAGAGTTCGACCGTCTTCCTAGAATCGTAGCTCTTATATTGGTCCTTAGGGTCTGGGCAGTACAAACACCATTAACGACTGTCGCCTCTGCATTCAGAATTTGAGCAAATCTACGGCATAGTGGGCTAATTGCCAAGTTGCATACCTCCATATTCTTATGATCATGATTAACATATGAGGGATGAAAGCGAATGGTACAGGCATTCAGCGTGCGTAAAATACCTATTTTTAGAAGATTGGGTATGTCATGTAGTATTTCGAGAGTGAAGGTAAATAAAATGGCTCGTACGGTGTGGTCGGTTCACGATAGCAATGATGAAAAGAGGCTGATGTAGCATCAGCCTCTAAGCAAAGATTTAGCAGACTTTCATTCTTCCTACCTATTAACTGACTTGTGGACAATTAGGGACGCCGATCAGTTTGAGCAGGTTATAAACTTCGCTCGAAATAGGGACAGTAACTTCGATCCCATTGAGCTTAACAACAGAAAAGAAACTTCCGTCAGATTCAAATACACAAACAACTAATGTTACCATTTATCCTCTTCCTTTCTCCATAAAGCAGGGAGATATTAGTTTTGTCCTCCCTGATAGTAAGTTATGGAGTTGGGAAGGTAAGTGACAGTGCTTGTATCACGTCTTGGTAATTTTTGGGTATTTATCGTAAAAACAAATGTATGTAAAGATCGCGACAGTAGTCATCAGAGGAAGTGGATCTATGCTTCTCTGAAAGATATGATGGGATAGCAACACGGAAGAGCTTGGTTATTGTTGATACGTAAAGATATAATCGATATACTCTTTTGCACTGCGATTGATTTCCTCATCGCTCGCTTGAAATGAAGCTCCGAAGACAGCAAAATAGGGTAATGCCACAGCGCCCACATGTACTGTACTGGCTTTGAAAGGTGTAATCACTTCATCCACGGTAAAAGAAACAGAGCCCTCTGGCGAATAATTTTCTTTTTTATCGCCGATGGACATGGCAAGTCCTACCTTTTTGCCTTTAAGCTTGTCACCAGTTGATCCATAAGCCCATCCGTAAGAAAAAACATCGTCAAACCACTTTTTCAATAAAGGCGGATAACTGTACCAATACAACGGGAATTGCAAGATAACATGGTTGTATGCCTCTAATAGACGTTGCTCTCTAGGAACCTCCATGTTCCAGTCAGGATACTCTTTGTAAATCTCATGAATGGTAATATCGTTTGGGTATTGCAGCAGCTCTTCTTTCCAGCGCTGGTTCACGCTTGAAGCCTCTATGTTCGGGTGTGCCAAAATCACCAATGTTTTCATTATAATAACTCCCTTCTCAGTCCAAAATCCCCAAAGTGCCTTGCCTCTTTTTTGAATATCATCATTATCTTGCAGGCATAAAAAAAAGAAAATACACACAATAAAGTAAGATGGTTACCTCAAGGTGTGTACTGGACTCCCAAAAATAAATATGCAACAATCAATTTTTATACTGATGTTACAAGATCAGCATGAACGAGGTGTTCATCTATGAAACAATATAATCTAGGCATAGAGGCGACACTTGAAATCATCGGCGGAAAGTGGAAAGCTCTGATCATATGCTTGTTAATGTCCGGTGGAAAGAGAACAAGCGAATTACAGCGCAATATTCACGGCATTTCGCAAAAGGTTCTGATCCAGCAGCTGCGCGAACTTGAGAAGGATGGACTTGTAAAAAGATATGTGTACCAGCAAATGCCGCCAAAAGTCGAATATAGTCTCACGGAATATGGAGTTACAGCGAATAAGATCATTGATGTTATGTGTTCGTGGGGGAAAGAAAATATTAAATTAAGACAACAGCAAGGAGAAGATATCATCTTGCTGGAGGATAAGTCACCGGAGGACTTTGGAGATTTCGGAGCGTAACGTTGATTTGATCAGACTTACAAAAATACAAGGGGCTAATGTTCAAGCCCCTTGTCGTAACTCACCCATAGTGAAATGTCTGGGCTGTTTTCGTCCATGAAGTTAAAAAGTATTATATACATTTTCACATTCTTTCGCGGTCGGCTCATAAAAACAATGAAGCTTGTATCGTCCTACGTGCGGCTGATTATACCAGGTCGGTGGACAAGGCAGGGGATTTTGCGCCGTTCCCGGACGAAAATACCAGAGGGCGAATTTGCCCGGCCAATGCCGCTCCCCATTCACAACCCGTCGCGCCAGACGGCGTTCTTTCTCTCTAGCCCTTTGGTAGTACATACCATGAAGCAGAGCTTCAAACGCATGCGGCTGGTTGATCATTTGGGGAATTGTCCGTATTCCTTTAAAATCGGAGCAATTCGCTCTGATTCGGTTAATTCCAACGTTTCCCACAAGGAGCATACCCATTTCGCCTTCACCCACAGCTTCGGCACGAAGCAACCTTGCCAACATGTCAATATCATTCTTCCTGGCTTTTACGACTGCCATCGACTCACCTCTTTAGATTGTTCTAGGCACATCATATTGTAGATGAAGAGGATATGTTACGCTTCAAATCACTCAATAGAGCAAACACCAATCCGTGGATGTGGAAAGCGTTGCATAGAAAAAGCCGCCCCCTCGCAGAACAACGCGAAAGAGCGGCTACCAACCTAAGAACGAGCTTTAAAAATCCCAAACGGACGACCGACAGGAAGGAATACTTTGCCGAAGTGATTATTGAGCACCGCTGCCCCTGCACCGTAGAAGGAGAGAAGAGCGATTCCCATCTCAGCATAAGCAGCCATTGGTTTGAATACGCCAGAAGCAATGCCAAAAGCATCAAAGGTCAGTCCCACGAACAGGGCGTCGATCAGTACGAAGATAAAGAACAATACTTTATGAGTCTCCATCGATCCAATCGTCATCAGAATGGAGAAGATGAGATAGCCAGCGAAGGCAAAGCCGAGCTGCGCGCCGTCAGCGTTAGCTGCGAGTGTCTCACCGAATACACCGAGCTTCACAAGCCAGCTGCTTGCCGTCGCGAACCAGAAGAACGCATACGCCCCAAAAGCGGTCGTCCCGAATGTGTTGTTGTGCTTCGCATCGAGGATAGATGCGTAGAGTTGGGCAAAAGCACCAAGGAAGATGGCCCAGGGAATCACGAGTCCGAGACCTTCTGTCAGTCCAAGCTTTTGCGAAGAAGCTACGAACGTAACGATAGCCAGTCCGAATAAACCGATCGCGCTAGGATCGGCTGTGACGATTTTGACGTTGGTATGTTGTTGACTATTCATGATGGTAGTAAAAAGCCTCCAATGAGATCAGGATAAACCTGTGAAAGAATAGGCATTCTGCGGATAGCAGAACAGCACTGATATATTCTAATCGAAAATATACTCAACGTATAGATGGAAAATCATGCTTCAGGAATAGATCAACAAGTCATACCGAAACGCGAAAGTAAGAGGACTGTCTTAAGCAGAAATTGATCTTCTACCTAAGACAGTCCTCCTTGTTTGCTTGCTTCAATGTCATCCGTCCTTATTTCCAAAGGAGCTATACGGCGTCAAGCGCAGGAGATCTTCCTGTCTTTTTGGCAATTTCGATAGCGGGGTTCGGTATGCCATTTCGATTATTTTGCTTGCGACCTCAGCGCCGTTGGTAGGGATAAGGCTAAATCTTTTTTGAATGACCTCTTTGTTTGCTAAAGCATACTCGATCTTTGGTACAATCTCTTCCGGTTCCTGGATCGATATCCTATCACTATTGGCTATTTCTCGCAGCATATCTATTTTTTGCTCGCGTTCCGCATCATCTGGCGGAAGGAAAAGCAATGGGGTTCCAGTGGAGATGCAATCTCCTAAAATGCCCATGCCCGGTTTGCTAATGACCAGACTGGCCGCCTTTACAAGATTTTTGCCATTCGGGATAAGAGGGGCTTTGATGATCCTTTCATCGAATTGGTAATCTTCATCTGCCAATTGTCCTGCCACAACAAATCGATAGCGGCCGGCAAGCGAGTTTATTTGATCATACCACTTCACGATCTGTTCATAACGGTTAGCGAGTCCGCCACCCATGTGAACCAGAATAAACGACTCGTTCTGCTGAAGGCCTAACATGCGTCGTACTTCTTCCGGTGACTGGCTGATTTCCCTGGTGATTAAAGGAATGGGGATATAGATGCAGTTCATTTGCGGTTGGGTCTGCTTAGGCGGTATAAGATTCATATGCAGAAAGATATCGGATTGATTGGCGATTTCTACAATGCGATTTTTGTATTCCTGCATCGGAGCTGAATCATTTTTTTCGATGATAAAGTCACTGTGATAGAGGGTCACGACCTTTGTGTTTCCACCGACTTTCCCCTCACTGCGAAATCGAGGCACATCGGAACGCCAATCATTTATTAATAGTGTGGTTTGTTTACCATCTTCAAATTTCTTGGATTTAAAGGCTTTCAATTGGACGTCATTGTGCAGGTTTTTCGATAAATAGCCATGTGTTTCCCGAAAGGCAAACACGTGAATGGGAAGATGGTGTTGCTGCAATTTTTCGGTTATGCTAATGCATCTACCGAGATGGCCCATACCTCTGCCAACCACAAAGGAGATCATATTTCATCACCCTTTTAAATAGGTACTTTCTTGTTCCCTGTCTGGAGCTTGGACAAGTTACCCCCATACCGCGACTGATGGGATAAGGTCATTGCCGAATTCGAGTCGTTCTCTCAGCTTATATATTTTATGGGGATGGATGGAACATGCTCTAGTCGTATAACGGTTTTCTTCACGATCACAGAAAAAAGCGGCATTAGCGGAAGTCTGCAGCTGTGATTTGTGCTCCCATCTAGAAATAATTGGGTATTTTCATCACACAAACCAGCGCTGTCCATGAATAGTGTGTATATATAGCTCAATAAGGATATGGGGTGGGAGAATAGTGGGCACGATTCATATTGTAACAGCCGTTAATGATGGTTTTGCTATACATCTCGCAGTCATGTTATATTCCCTTTTTGAAAATAAGGTTTCGAAAAACCCAGTCATCGTTCACGTTATTGACAGTCAAGTCTCAGGGAAAAATAAATCCATCTTAACGAAAACTGTGAAACGATTCCATGCTCAAATCAAATATGTAACTATTGATCCGACCCTATATGATGGATTCCTTGTTCGTGATCATCTTACGCAGGAAACCTATCATCGAATTTCTATTCCAGACCTGTTGGACAAAGAAGTGGAAAAAGTGATTTATTTGGACAGTGATATCGTGATTAAAAAGGACATCACTCCATTATGGAACACAAAAGTTGATGAATATTTCCTTGCAGCGGTGATGGATTCATGGCAAGGGGTAAACAAGTTAAGACATGCAGACCTAGCTATTCCGGATGACTGTGATTACTTTAATGCAGGAGTATTAGTCATGAATTTGAAAAAATGGAGAGAGCATAACATCACAAAAAAGATTATGGATTACATGAAAAAGAACCAAAGTATTATTCGTTATCCCAGTCAAGATCCGATGAATGCGATTCTTCATGATAATTGGCTTCAGCTTGACACAAAGTGGAATTATCAGTCCAAACATCTTTATAAAAGCAACCTGCGAATAGATCCGGCCATAATTCACTACACAGGGGAAGATAGTAAACCGTGGTTGAGTAAAAAGCACCCGCTTCGAGAGGAATATTTTAAATACCTCAAAAAAGTAAAGAAGTTAAACGACTTGTAGGCTTTGGACTTTTGGGGCTTCCTAATTAAATAAAATGGATGGAAATCCCTTCACATGGAGAAATGATGGCTGGAGGGATTTTTGTGTTTTCTTCCAACATAATAAACATCTTCGTTTAAAATATTGAACAAATTATGAAATATTTGGATTTTAACCATTTTCACCACCCATCTAGCCTATAATGAAATGGAAACATTTTCTAATTAGGTATTCTTTTGGAGGTGGAGTGAGTGGCACGCGTACTGTATGTTACGATTCCAGCAGAAGGTCACGTCAATCCTACATTGGGATTGGTGAAGCAGCTAGTCGGCAACGGAGAAGAAGTCGTCTATATGTGCTCAGAAGAATATCGGGATAGGCTTGCCCAGACTGGGGCACAATTCCGCGCTTATCAATTGGATGAACAAGTCTTTCGCGACCTAGGCTTTAACCCAACAGAATTCAAACACCCTCTTCATTTCACTGATTTTATGCTCCGAGGCATTATTGAACCCCGCATTCCCGAGATTCTCCGGCAGATACAAAACGAATCATTTGATTACCTGATTTTTGACTCCTTGTTTGGGTGGGGAGGGGCGATTTTAGGGGAGAAGTTAGGAATCCCGACGATCTGCTCCGTAACCAACCTGGCATTTGCTGAACCACTCAGCAAGATTGTCGAAGTGTTTGATGCAAGCGATGCTGTAGATGTGGATGCACTTTATGAACGAGTGACGCAGACTGCACAGAGCATCGCTCGTGTATGCAACGTAGCCGTACCTGCCATTGAAGATATTACCCGCCAGTATGGGGACATGAAGATTGTCTTTACCAGTCGTGAATTCCAGCCAGATGCTGACAAGCTGGACGATAGTTATATATTTACAGGACCTTCGATTACATCGCGTCCTGATGCTCCTTCTTTTCCGTTTGAAAAGCTCCGCTCGCCACACGATAAGGTCGTATACATTTCCATGGGCAGTATTTTGACCAAAGATGTGGAGCTTTACAAACTGTGTTTTGAGGCCTTTCAAGATATCCCGGCTCAATTTGTACTGTCTTGCGGAAAAGACACGGAGCTGGAGTCGCTGGGTGATAATATTCCGCCAAACTTCATTGTTGAGCCGTACGTTCCGCAACTGGAAGTGCTCCAGCAAGCCGATGCTTTTATTACACATGCGGGCATGAACAGTACAAGTGAGGCTCTCTATTTTCATGTGCCCCTCGTCATGATTCCATTAAGCTCCGATCAGCCGATTGTGGCGAAGCGGGTGGAGGAGTTAGGAGCGGGTATTATGTTAGATAGAGGGCAGCTTACACCGACAGCTTTGAAGGATGCTTTGCTGAAAGTGTTGAACGAATCCACCTATAAAGAGCGTGCGATACAGGTAGGGGACTCCTTGCGTAACGCTGGCGGATACCAAGAAGCAGCAAGACGTATCATGTCTTTGTATTCCGTGCTGAATTAAAAATGAAAAGCTTCTTGCCTCATCATCATGAGCGGCAAGAAGCTTTTTTGACTATAGTTTCTTCCAAATGTTGAAGTTGGGCCATTCCTCTTGAAACACATCTTGGCCTTTCAGGTTGAGCAATGGACCAAACCACAGCTTGAAATCCTTGTTCTTGTCAAAATGCTCCGCTGGAACCAAAATGACCAGCATGCTCTCCACGCTTTCACCTGCTTTTAACTCATCCTTGACTGTAGGGGTCAATCCGATTGCGGCTTTTACACTGGCTTTGGAATCAGGCAAATCAAGCGCAACTTGCAAGCTGTTGACTTTAACCGTTTGAGCTGACCCATTATCGATACGATATTTTGCCGTTAGCGCGACAATCCCCTTATCACCGAATCCTTTAAAAGAATTGACATAAGCTGGCTCAATCGTCAGCTTTGCCCACTGGTACCCTTGCAGGGTAATTTTGATGTTGTCATACTGATCGCTCTTGTCTGGCTTGAAGGTAAAGAGTACTTGTTTTTTTGCTACTTTTTTGGTTGTGAGAAAATCTGCAGAAGGCGGTTCAGGGGGCTGAGGCTTAGAGGCGTTTCCATCCGCGAGCAAAAAGTCGCGACCACCGATGCGCAGCATTTTTGGACTTGGCTGTTCAGGGAGGAAAAATAGGAGCTTTTTCGTTTTGCCATCCTTATAGGTCAGAGTGATGGTATAGTTTGTAATTTGGTAGGTTCCAGATGCTTGGGACTCCGATCCGACGCTAGTAGAAGTGCCCGAATTATCTCCTGTACTGGAACCATCTGTGATGACGCCCACGAGGCTGCTGTCCACAAAGGTACCGTCTTTATTGAATACATAGGTGATTGAGCTTGCATAGCCAGTACCAAGAACGTTGGAGGAATAGCTGAAAGACTCGTACTTACCCTGAAGCTTCAACCCAGTAGAGGGGGCGTATTTGATAAATTTTCCACCATTGATCTCCAGTTCGTTTGCTGATTTGACTTTGAACGTATACGATTTTCCGTTACTGAGCGTGAGTTTGTTCCCTTTGATTTGATACGTCAGACATTTATCTTTACTGCAATTGAGTGCATCTATTCCGCCATCTGGGAAAGTGGTTGCCACCTGCTTATCGTTGATGAAGTAAAAATACTCCCAGCACAAGGTGGAGCATCCTCGTGTTCCACCTACATCCATCTCCCATTTTGCATAAAAGCCCTTTGGTGCGACTTTGGCTGCGGCTAAAACATTTGTGTTTGTGGATGCTTCAGATCCCTTGCCCTGTGCCCCTTCTACGGATGGCACAAAGAGCAACAGGATGGCAGAGAGCATCATTACGCTGATCACCCAAAGGGATATTTTCTTCTTCCTGACTGCTAACAATAGGCAACCCTCCCTTTTTCCTCTCAATGTATAGACGACAGGGGAACTGGCGAAATACCGTTCATTTTATTCATGAGGTGACGGGAACAGACCTAGTTGTTCGAGAAATTTATATGTGAGCAGGTGGTGTTATTCGTGTGGCGTAGTGTCATAATAGAAGGATGATAGTCAGAAGGAGATAGATTTGATTGAATAAACCTGTAATCAAAAACGAGCTTCCTCTAAACTTTGAGGAATTAAAGAAAGCAGCCAATCGAACATCGAATTGGAGAGAGCGCTTAGAGGCTGTTGAAGAATTAGGGCAGTGGAAGCATGAGCAAACGATTCAATTACTGACGCGAATGATGGAAAACGATACGGTGTACAAAGTGCAAGAGACTGCTTTTCAAAAACTGAAAGCATTTGGGGAAGGTGTTCGATTACCTGTTCAGAAAAAAGGCGACTTGATCAAAGGAGCAACGAAAGCCCTGGTAAGAATTAAGAAAAGCTTGCCAAAAGGTCATACGTTCGAGGAATTCAAAGAGAAACTGCAAAAAATGAGAAGCGATATCTATGATACGTACGAGGGAGAAAAAGGTGCTGATTTTGATCAGTGGCTGGAAAACACCTGGGAGTCGTTATAGAAAGAGCAGAAGAAATCGAATGAGTGGCAAAGGAAGGGGATCATGCCCCTTCTTTTTTTTTGTTTCAATGAAATGTAAGAATTTCCGATATTAGTAAAGTGGATCGAAATTATTAACAGGGAGCAATGGTATGACAATTCCAAAGCAGGTAACATTTGAATGCTGCACAGAAAAAATAGACATTCAAGATATCGAAGAAGTTGAATTTGCAATAGGAGTACGCTTTCCGAAAGATTTCGTAGAGTGTATGCTTGAGAATAATGCAGGAGCTCCAGTTCCATGCCGATTTGATTACGGACGAGTAGAAGGAAAAGTGTTTAATTCATTCTTTAGCCTTAGTAGAAAGGTGGGGAGTTACCGTATATTGCTAGCATATGAGCAAACAAAGGACTCTTTGCCTGATGGAGTGATTCCTATCGGATACGATGCAGGAGGTGGTTCTATCTGCTTTGATTATGTCAATGGGAAGCATGCTGAACCAATTGTTGTTTTTGCTGACCACGAATATTTGGTTTCGGAAAGAGACCTGGACGAGCAAGAACTAGAAGAAAAATCCCTAGAAGAATGGCAAAGAGAAGCCATCACCCCAATCGCTTCAACATTTACTGAATTTTTATCGAAGTTGTATTAATTAAAAATACGAATGACTAGTTAAAAGCCTCGCGGACATAAATCAACCGCGAGGCTTTTCCTTATACTATTTACACCGACTGTATTTGAAGTTCCAACTAAAAGTGGTTTAATAACATTTCTTACATTCACGTGGATATTTCTATTTCAACAATGAAGGAAAAAAAGAAGTCCCACCACTTTTTTGAAGCGCAGGACTTCTTCTTTTCCTTCTTATTTCAAATCCTTACCTACTTTAATCACATACATCTGCGTTGGATTGCTGTTGATTTTAATCTTACCCTTCTCGTCATAGCCATCTACGCCGAAATCATTGTCATTCACAATGGCAATCGTGTTTTTATCCACAATCGCCAAGCCTTCCAGCTTTTCATGCGGATAATTCAGCTTGGCTACATCCACCAGCAATTCCTTGGAAACAGGCACGATTCCTTGCTCTTTCACTTGGGCAACGGTGAGTTTTTCGAAGTCATGCTCACTTGTTGACGTACCGAGTAAATTGGTTGCTTTCGAAAAATCTGCTTTGTAAATACGCTTAAGCTGTACGTCTGCCCCGGCATTTTTGTCTCGCTCGTCAATCAGTAAAACATCCTGGCTGAGTGCGGCCAAGTCACTGATAACGACGTCTTTCTGTTTCACTTTCACGAAATCTTTTGCGTTCTCTGCGATGTACATGTACTCGCCTACGACTTTTTTGGTGGCGAGATCCATCTTTAAAATGCGCAAATTACGGGAAGATTCGCCTGTCTTTTTATCAGGGAGTGCCATCGGACTTTGAATGGAAGTGTACAAGAACTTGCCGTCTGGCGAGACGGTGATACCTTCAAAGCCACGGTTTGCAATGCGTTTGGAATAGACGGCTGGCAAAGTATCAAAAATCTCCATCTTTGCGCCCGCGGCAACCAAGGCTTCTTTGGTGCCCTTTGGCACATAGCGGCCCAGGATTGTGCCGTCACGTTTTACTTGGATGATGGATGGGCGGTATTCGTCGGACAACCAAAAAGTATCGTCGACTGGATTGTAAGCGATGCCTTCCAAATCCAAACCGTCTGGATCGTAACTAATCTTTTTTGTTCCCGTTACATCGTAGGGAACTTCATCAGGGCCAGCGAGATTCGGCAATCCGCTGATATCGTTCGTTTTCGTAAAAGCGTTGATCTTGCCCTGTGGCAAACGCAGTTTGATGGTTTCCAAAACGTGAATGTTTCCATTCTCCACTTTGATTTTGTACAAGCGTGGTGTGTAGTTTTGGTCAGGGAACGTACGTAGCTCGTCCTTGCCGTATTGCCCATTGGGTCCACGGTCAGCCAATGTATAAAAGATAGAAGGAGGGTCGTTAGGAAGATGCACCAGACCAGAGAAGCCGCCTTCTTTAATACCTTCAGCGAGCGCAGGAGGATTTTTCCACTCATGAATTTCGGTTACAACGGGTGCTCCCGTTACATTTTGTGCTGCACCTGCTCCTTGTGTACCGATCAATGTTAGAGCCGCAATTGTTGCGATCAGAAAGCCTTTCTTTTGAAAGCGAACCTTCATCATACCCCTCCGAATGAAAAAACGACGTAGTGAACTGCTTTTGTTAGACTACCCGATCTATATTGGGGAAATATGAAGCTAAAATGATGGTTTTGTAAAACTTACCAACAAACTAACGAATTCTGAATAATCATAAAACTAAATTGACACACTCTCTTTTGATCTTATAAAATGCAAGGAAGGATTGAGGACTAGCTATAGCTGAGGAGAGATGAGCATGTCGTTGACAGAACAGACTAAAAAGGGATATTTCGGGGAGTTCGGAGGAAGCTTTGTCCCTCCACAATTGCAGGAAGTGTTGGACTATTTGGCTGAACAATTCGAAAGATATAAAGATGATGAGGAATTCATCGAAGAGTACAAGTATTATCTGAAAGAATATATAGGTCGGGAAAATCCGTTGACGTTTGCTCGTCATTTAACGGAAAAACTCGGCGGTGCCAAAATTTATCTAAAGCGGGAAGACTTAAACCATACCGGTGCCCACAAGATCAATAATGTCATCGGTCAAATCCTTCTGGCAAAGCGAATGGGTGCACATCGTATAATTGCCGAGACGGGTGCAGGACAGCATGGAGTTGCTACCGCGACTGTTTGCGCGATGTTTGGCATGGAATGCGTGATCTATATGGGAGCGGAGGATACGAAAAGGCAAGCCCTGAATGTGTTTCGAATGGAGCTTTTAGGCGCAAAAGTGGTAGCGGTGTCCAAAGGACAAGGAAGATTGAAGGATGCGGTTGATGAAGCGCTGAATGATTTGGTTCAAAACTATCAAAACACGTTCTATCTATTGGGATCTGCGGTTGGGCCGCATCCTTTCCCTACGATGGTAAAGTATTTCCAATCGATTATCAGTGAAGAATCCAAGCGACAAATCTTGGAGAAAGAAGGGCGTTTGCCGGATGCGGTCATCGCTGCTGTTGGCGGCGGCAGTAACGCGATTGGGGCTTTTGCCCATTATATAGAGGAACCATCCGTACGTCTGATTGGTGTTGAGCCTGATCAGGCACCTACCTTGACCAAAGGAGTTCCAGCCGTCATCCATGGTTTTAAATGCCTCGTATTGCTGGATGAAAATGGGGAACCGCAAAAAACGTATTCGATTGCTGCGGGGTTGGACTATCCTGGTATTGGTCCAGAGCACAGCCAGCTAAAAGTAAGTGGACGAGCGGAATACTACACGGTGACGAATGAAGAAGTGTTGGCTGCTTATCAAGAATTATCGAGAACAGAAGGAATCATTCCTGCCTTGGAAAGCGCACATGCCATTGCGTATGCCTTGCAGTTGGCTCCCACTCTTTCACCGGAGCAGATCCTGATTGTTAATCTTTCAGGACGAGGTGACAAAGACGTAGAGCAAGTTTTCCATCTGTTAAACAAATAAAGGGGCATAGAGGCTGTCACGAAAGTAGATTTTTCTACTGGAGGATAGTCTCTTTATCGTCCACAGCTTGTTCATAATGATTGTATATTTTTTAGTGAAACTTTAGTATTATTTTTTGAAGGGTTCCAAATAATAGTGGTTTACTTGTACTTCTTACAAGTTCATGTATGAGATTGGAGATAATAATGATGAAGAAAAACATTTACTTTAACCATGATGGCGGCGTTGATGATTTAATTTCTTTATTCTTGCTGCTCCAAATGGACAATGTGAATCTGACGGGGGTATCCGTCATTCCAGCGGATTGCTACTTGGAACCAGCGATGTTTGCCAGCCGGAAAATCATTGATCGTTTCGGTAACGGCGGTTTGGATGTAGCAGAGTCCAATTCCCGCGGGAAAAATCCTTTTCCAAAGGACTGGCGCATGCATGCATTTTATGTAGACGCACTGCCCTTGCTCAATGAAGCAGGAGAAGTGATTACGCCAGTAGCAGACAAACCTGCTCATCTTCACATGATTGAAACGCTGCGTGCAACGGAAGGAAAAACAACCTTGCTGTTTACCGGTCCTTTGACTGACCTTGCGCGTGCATTGGATATCGATCCGACCATCGAAGAAAAAGTAGAGCGCCTAGTGTGGATGGGCGGAACATTCCGCGAAGAAGGAAACGTGCATGAGCCTGAGCACGATGGAACCGCAGAGTGGAATGTATTCTGGGACCCGGATGCGGCTGCTCGCGTATGGGAAAGCGGAATGGAGATTGATTTGGTCGCACTGGAGAGCACGAACCAGGTCCCACTGACACTGGATGTTCGTGAGCGCTGGGCAAAAGAGCGCAAGCATATCGGTGTCGATTTCTTGGGTCAATGCTATGCAATGGTGCCGCCGCTCGTACACTTCTCGACCAACTCGACTTACTACCTGTGGGATGTATTAACCACAGCATTTGTTGGCAATAGTGATCTTGTAAAGGTGCAAACGGTTAACAGCATCGTCATTACAGAAGGGGCAAGCCAAGGCCGAACCGTTGAGACGGCTGACGGACGCCCGGTACATGTGGTTTATGACGTAGATCGTGATGCATTCTTTGATTACATGACAGAATTAGCGAAAAAAGCGATCTAGAACAAAGCAAGTCATCTTAGATATCGACACAGCTGGCGATACAGAAAGGATATGTTCATGCAATACATTTGGGGAGTTCTCGGCATCCTGGGAATTTTAATCATAGCCATTGCGTTTTCGAAAAATCGCAGAGCGATTCATCCGAGGACGGTCATTGGTGCGTTTGCGATTCAGTTTATTTTTGCTTTAGTCGTACTGAAATGGGATTTTGGGAAAAAGCTTCTGGAGTACTTGGCGTCGATCGTTCAAAGCATCATCGATTCGACGAATGCCGGAATTCAGTTCTTGTTTGGCGGGATACTGGGTGCACAAAATGCAGGCTTTACGTTTGCCCTGCAAGTATTGCCGATCATTATTTTCTTCTCTTCCTTGATTTCGGTCCTGTATTATCTCGGAATCATGCAGTGGGCGACGAAAATTATTGGTGGATTTTTGTCTCGGGTGCTCAAAACGAGCGAAACGGAATCCATGTCAGCCTCTGCAAATATTTTCTTGGGTCCGATTGAGGCGCCACTTGTCGTAAAGCCTTATATTGAGAAAATGACCAAGTCCGAGCTGTTTGCTGTCATGACAGGCGGACTGGCGTGCGTTTCGGGTTCGGTTATCGGTGGGTATGCGATGCTTGGTGTTCCCATTGAGTATTTGCTGGCCGCAGCATTCATGGGAGCGCCAGGTGGTCTGTTGCTTGCGAAAATTATGATGCCGGAAACAGAACAGCCACACAGAGTGGAACATGTGGAAGTCATGAAAGATACGGAGTCTAGAAACGTTATTGATGCGGCTGCTCGCGGAGCTTCGGACGGGCTAAAAGTGGCTGCTGGTGTCGGTGCGCTGTTGCTCGCGTTTATCTCGTTGATTTTCTTGCTGAACTCGATTATTGGCTGGCTTGGCGGGTTAGTGGGAGTACAAGCGTTGACGCTTGAGCACATTTTAGGCTACCTGTTCGCGCCGATTGCTTTTATGATCGGGGTTCCGTGGGAGGAAGCGCTAAAAGCCGGTTCTTTCATCGGGCAAAAGATTGTCCTCAACGAATTTGTCGCGTACACGGCTTTTGCACCTGAGATTGCGAATTTGTCGCAAAAAAGTGTTGTGATCATCAGCTTCGCCCTTTGCGGCTTTGCCAATCTGGCTGCGCTGGCTATGGTTATTGGCGGCTTGGGCGGCTTTGCTCCTTCAAGAAGATCAGACCTTGCGGAGATGGGCTTGCGCGCAGTAGTTGCGGCAACCTTGGCGAATCTGTTGAGTGCAGCGATTGCGGGGATGCTCATTTAGATGAATTAGTAGAAATAAGTACGAGGGCTGGAGTGATCCATGCCCTCGTTTTTTAGTGCGCCCAGGCGATAGCTTTAGGGTGTAAGTCCCGAACCCTTCGCTCCACTCAGGAGAATCCGGGTACATTGTAGCATGCATATTGTCACCAAGATCTTGTCCCCTATTTGTCTGTATGTATCACCGAGAGGAAGACGTAGTTTAACCAACGCTTCCAATGAGTAAGAGGACATATTTAAAACAGCCTTAGTCCGATAGAAATATGGACTAAGGCTGTTTAGTTGGTTCTTATTTGTGCTTTTCATTCTTTTTTTTCGTAATTAAATCCATTATAACGATCAAAGCAACTATAAAAATAGATTGCAATAGAGGTTTAACATAGCTGGATTGATCGTATATAAAGTAAGCTACTATCAAGTTGAGTATGAAGGTAATAAAGTATCCTAAAGTTTTAATCATCTCACCTCATCTCAGAACCAAGGGTCTAATATAGAAGATTTTCTTACATCTACTTCAAGATTACCACCAGTATAATTTGAGTTTTTTGTAACTCTTATTTCTTTTTTGATTTCATAGTCTCCAATAAAGTTCCCGTTCATATCAAATTTACCTGCCGACAATTCTCTGTAGGAGTATTTAATATAAAAATACAAGTCTTCTTTATCAGTGTTTATGAAATAATAGGCAGCGAATCCACCAGCAGCGGCTACACCAATTTTACGTGGATCTGGTACTCCTTTATTTTTTGCCCATTCAATAACTGCTGCTGCCAAAGCTGTTTTTGTTGCTGCGATGAATTTCTGTGAGGTTTTAATGTCATGCAATTTCATATGCACATAGGGAGTTGGATAAGAAACAGCAGCTTTAAGGCTGGGTTTGAACTCTGAGACAAGCAATTTATTGACCTTAGCTATAGATTCAGGTGATGTTTCGACTAACTTTAAATTACCATCTGCAATTTTAAAGTCAATATTGTTTTTCTTTAAGATACTGATAACTCTTTCATTGTGTATAGGTGTGGCTTTCTCATTGACTTCTGCCGCAGAAGCAAAAGGGACACTGAAAACTACCATTAAACAAATGGCAAGAAATAGGCTGTACAACTTTTTCATTTCAAGACCTCCACCTGTAATTTATTTACATTTTTATTATAAAAGGAAATATTAGGAAATGAAAGAGTTGATTGAAAATATTTCTGGCATTAATAGGTGGATTCACTTGACTTCGTTAATCCATGTTTTACAGATGGTACCTCTAACTGGATCATCGCATCATGGTTACCGATTCCTTGTTAAGGGGGGCTATGCGAGACATGACTATCGATTGGATCAGGAGGAAAAAGAGTCACTTTGGAAAAAGTAAGAAGTAAGGAATTCTCAAAAGATGGAGCTGAAATCATGAACGTTGACGTACTGTTTAACCAGTTTCCCATTTTAAAATCAGATCGTTTCACCTTGAAGAAAATCGAAGAGCAGCATGTGGACGAAGTATTTGAAATCTACAGTAATGACAACGTATTTGCATACTGCGGAATTATCCCCAAGCATAATAAAGCGACAGTGAAAAGCATGATTGGGCATTTTGAGAGAGACTATTTGAAAAAATCCAGGATCAAATGGGGGATCTTCGCCAATGATAACCCCGATCACTTGCTTGGCATTATCGAAGCTTTCGACTTTCAGCAAAAGGTAAACATGGTGACGATTGGCTACTTCTTGTCCGAATCGCATTGGGGAAAAGGGATTGCGACGGAAGCGGTAAATATCTTGCTCCACTTTTTGTTCATGGATGTCAATGTCAACCGAATACAGGCGGAAGTGATGCCTCCGAATGAGACTTCCAAGAAAGTATTGTTGAAGAATGGCTTCATGAAGGAAGGAACGCTCAGACAAGCAACGCTATGGTCGGGCAAAGGAATCGTGGATCTAGAGATTTACGGAATGCTAAAAGAGGACTACGAAAAAGCAAGTGGGTGAAAAATCGGATGAAATCCATAAACGACCTGCAAATGAACAACTGGCTATCTATGGAGTTGGTGTTGAAAAAAGAATGGCTCAAGTCCTTCGAAGATTATAAAGGTCATGCCTTTACATTCAAAACCGTAGAGAGCTTTCCTTCAGGCAAACTAACTCTGGCAACTGGCATCTACGAGCTGGACGGCTGCGAGTTTGTATTCGTACCAGGCGGTAAAGTGAGATTGGGATGGAATCAGCTAGTGGAACAAGATGAATTCATTTTGTCTGCGATGCAGAGCGACCTTGAGATCGCTGGTTTTGAACAGGATGCCCTCGACTATCTTTCAAGCGTATTTTCGCCAGTAAGAGAAGTAGAGATTCCCCCGATGCTTGTGGAAAGAAATGTACAGCAAGTCATCCATGCGGATGGGCGTTTGGTTAACTTCATGGAGGTTATCAAGGAGTTTGACCAGCAAGGCTTCTCGTTACTGACAGAGGATGAATGGGAGTACATATGTGGGGCAGGAACTAAGCGGATTTTCAGTGAACATCTTGATCAGGGTCTTTTAGAGGATATCGGTATGGAAAAACGGTATTACTATGACGCAGACTTGGAGAAACCGAATGGCTTTGGTGTGTATATCGCATACGATCCATATCTGTATGAGCTCGTAGATTCCCCGTGCTATACAAAAGGTGGAGATGGGGGAGCAGCTGCACATGGCGGATATTATATGTTGGGCGTGGTGCCGCTGTCTCCCCATTATAGAGATGAAGGAATTAAGGAGCTCGTTTGCAGCGATGGGAATTTTGATTGTGATGTCTATGCAAGGCGTGTAATAAAGATCGAGTAGAATGGAACTACGACTCTTCTTCGTCCTTTGCAAACATTTCTAATGTTGCTAGAAGAATATCTTTTTTATCTAGATAGTAATCAACATATGGAGAGCAAATAAGAGATTGTCCTTCAATCATCGTACAAAAATCTAAAGCGGGTACAGGGCGTTCCATTCCTAAGGCAGCGCCAAGTGTAGATAGTAAAGCTAATAAGCGAACGGGATTCCATTCAAACTGCAAATGATTGAGAAGTTGTTTGGCGCAGGATGCGTTTGCCGTATGTTCAGATGTATATATTTCTGGGAATCTTCCATTCATCAGGTATTCCTGTAAGAAGATACGGTAGTAGTTATTGGCTGCTTCATCAATATCATAGTACATTTTCCCAAAATCAGTGTAGATTTGGTTTTCACCTTTCATCCTTATCACTCCAATCATTCCAACTCGTATTGGATGAAGTTATTGTATCAGAAAACAAATCTCAGCCTTCACAATTCGTGAGTGGAGAGGTTTGTTTTTTGCCGAATAGGAATTATTAGACAGAATCGCATATTGCTCTAATCTGAGCATTCCTATGTTACTATGTTTGTAGCTACAAACGACTGCCACAAATTCATAGGCATCGGGAATGGGGAAAACATCTTGAAAACCTTTAAGAAAGTCTATATAGAAATCACCAGTGTTTGCAATCTCGCCTGTACCTTTTGTCCGCCAACGGAGCGCAGTAAAAGTTTTATTAAAGTAGAAGACTTTGCGAAAAGGCTGGATGAGATCAAACCGCACACGGATTACATTTACCTGCACGTCAAAGGGGAACCGCTTCTCCATCCCAAAATTGATGAGCTGCTCGATATCAGTCATGAGAAAGGCTTCAAGGTCAACATCACCACAAATGGGACGCTGATCGCGAAAAATCGGCATAAATTGCTGGGCAAGCCTGCGCTCCGACAAATGAACTTCTCGCTTCACAGCTTTGACGGACATATCGGCTCAACCGACCGCGAAGGTTATTTGCGGGAGATTCTTTCCTTTGTTCGAGAAGCTCAGGAGCATCAAGTGATTTTTTCTTTCCGTCTGTGGAATTTGACACAGGATAACGCTACGAACATTCAAAAGAGTAGAAACCGCCAGACGCTCGAAGTGATTGAGAAAGAATTTGGGCTGGACTATCGAATTGAAGAAAAAGTAGTGCCGGGCAGCGGGGTAAAAATCGATGACCGTGTTTATTTGAACCAAGATTACGAATTCCAGTGGCCGAGTCTGACAGCGCCTGAGGATGATGGAAAAGGCTTTTGCCATGGACTGCGCACGCAAGCGGCGATTCTTGAAAATGGAACCGTTGTGCCGTGCTGTCTCGATGGGGAAGGAGTTATTAATCTAGGGAATATCAATCAGACCTCTTTCACTGATATTGTGGATGGCGAGCGGGCCAATAATCTGGTAGAAGGATTTTCTCGCAGGGAAGCTGTTGAGGAATTATGCAGAAGATGTGGATATCGCCAGCGGTTTGGAGCGTAACAAAGGCAAAACGTCTCTTGTTTTCAGACGAGCAAAGGTAGAACTTACGGCAAAAAGCCCTCATATAGCTGAGGGCTTTTTGCCTGTATTACTTTGCAGATGTATCGTCAGAGTCTGTATCTTGCTCGGATTCGTTAGAGGCTTGCATGTCGTCAATGATGACGATTTTGCCTTCTTCTTGCCATTTTACTTCCGCGCTCAGTTGTTCACTGATGAAGCGCAGAGGCAGGAATACACGTCCATTTTTCAGTACAGGTGCAGTGTCCAGAGAAATGGTTTTCCCGTTTACAGTTGCTTCTTTTTTATCGAGGTACAGCGTGATAGATTTTTCGCCACGCGTAATTTCTATTGTACGAGTCTCCGGCTTCCAGTTCACTTCCGCTTTCAATGCGGAGCTAATAGCACGTACAGGCACCAAAGCTCTTCCACCTTGTACAAACGGTGCTACGTCAGCTTGTACCTGTTGTCCATCCACGAATGCTTTCACTTCTGTTGAGCCTGTTTCCTCAAGGAGTTCTCCAAGCTTTTTGAATGGTGTATGATCTCCTTTTTGGTACGTGCGCTGAAGAAGCTCAAGCTGTACGTCCAAAGCTCCACGTTTGTCAGTGGTTTTTTCCAGTTCAGCTACCAGTTGCTCGTATTTCGCTTTTTGATCTTCTGTGATTTCAGCCGTATGCTTGAGCTCTTGGCGAAGCTCGATCAGCTGTTTTTTCAATTTTACGTCTTTGATGTTGGGTTCTGTGCTAGCTTCGGTTGAGTCCTCATCGTCGCTATCTGTATCGGTATCAGATTCTTTGACAGAAGTTTCTTTCGATTTATCTTTTGCTTCTGCCTTTACTTCGGGCTTGCCGTTCCCTTTTCCTTTGCCTTCCAGGTCAGCCGCCAGAGCAGCAGGTACACTGGTTGCGAGTAGAATAGCAACCAACGAAGTAGATATCGCTTTTTTCATTTGAATCTTCCTCCTTCTAGGTGTAAGTCTCATGAACTCGACATTCAAGACGGAAGAAAATATGAATAGGTTGCATAGGTTTTGAGAAAATATTTTTATTTGTTCGAATGGATACCTTTCAGTGACATTCCTTCCAAATCCCGTATCTTTCTCACACGCCCGATCACAATTCCGAGAATGGCAACAAGTACGCCAGAGAGAACAAACGGAAAGCCAATCCCTCTGCCCGCTCCCGTTCCGATGATCTGCCCGACCGTTTGACCCAGCCATCAGCAAGTACGAGAGAGAAGGACAGCATGAGTACCTTGCTCTTTCCCATACCGAAAAGTCCGATCAAAAGACTGCTGACGAGCATGCCCGATGCAGATACAGAAAGGGCGATACCGAGCGTCTTGGAAAGAAGATAGCGGAAGGCTTCAGACATTTCGCAAAAAAAGCTTTGTCTGTCATGTTTCTGGGGAGTGGCATCCTGTTTCATAATTATCAGCACGGCGCCCACAGCAAGAGGGAAGGTCATCATATCGATGAGTAAGACGAGCTGGATATCAAAAGCACTGAGAAGAAACCCTGCAACCAGTGGAGAAATAAGATATTGAGCCGAACTTGCCAGTTGGATGAGCCCGCTTGCCTGTGAGTACCGCTCTTCCGAAACCAGATCGGAGACGGCTGCTTTAAAGGCTGGGCTTAGAATAGCGGCAGAGATCGAGCTGATGCCGACCCCCAAATAGATGTGCCATAATTCCATTCGACCGGACAGCATGACTAGAACTTCCGATCGCTGAAAACAGCTGCCCTGACCAAATGATCAGGAATCTGCGAAAGGCTTTATCATGAGCGTTCATTGTCTTTCTTCCCTTTCATCCATTACAAAAACGAGAAGGACCCCGGCGCAGCTCCCAGTGATCTTTCAATAATTACCTGCATGGCTTGTAGACGCTTTGTCTGTTCCTCTTGCTCCCAATGAAAAATGCCTGATTCCAACAAAAATTGCGAGCCAGCGAGGAGAAACTGAACGGTCTCCAAGGCATTCTCGACATGAAAGACAGCTTCTTTATTTCCTTGTTCAATGACTTGCGCAAGGACAGGGGCAATTTTTACGATAATAGCGATGTTCAGACGCTCGTGAAGCTCTCTGTTTTCAGGGCGATGCAAGCTTTCCATCCATTCGGCTTGCTTGTCGATGGGGTGGCTCTGGCTGCGCAGCATCTGGCGAACCTTCTCCATGACAGGTAAGGTAGAGTCATCTGCGATTTTTTTATATTCTTCGCAAAGTGTATCGACCATGGACTGGACAAATGCTTCGAGGATCTCTTCCTTCGATTTGAAGTAGTAATAAAAGGTTCCTTTCGCTACGCCCACTTTTTGAATGATTGCATCCACGGTTGTATGGACATAACCCTGATTTCGAAACAGCTCCCCGGCGGCTTCCAATATTTCTGCTCGCCGTGTTGTGGGGTCTTTCACGATTCTTTTCATCGGCGCCTCCTCCGATTGTCAGTAAGTGGTTGAATAAAGATTACCATATGACTGACCGTCAGTCTATCAGTGCGTGAAAGAAAAAGAGGAGGGAGAGCCTCCTCTATTCGGTAGTAGGAATTTATGAAGATAATGGCAAACGTTCGTTATAATTTCTCGGCGATAATCGTGAAGGTTTTCGGGATTCCTTTATCAAAAACTTCCGATGAAAGATTCGGGAGCTCTTCCAGCATTTTCAGGCACAGCCCTTTGCTTGCAATGGACGTAACAATTTCCCCTAATGTCCAATTGCGTAACAATACTTTTGATTCAGTGTCATTCATCCCGTTCGAAAGGAATTTGGAGAAAGCAATGTCCTTTTCCTCAAGCGAGGTATCGAAATAATCGCCTGTTACTTTATGTTTGCGGATATTAGCAGTCGTTCCGCGTGAGGAGATGAGTTTTGTGGATACCGGATGGAAATCTTGGAGGACGAGCACGCCGCCTTTTCGCAGGAGCGAGTTGACCACCTGGAATAATTCGGTTAAATCCAAAAAGTAATGAAGAATACCGAATTCCATAAAAACGAGATCATACTCACCAGACAATACATCTGGAGGTAACCGCAATACATCCGATACGATGTAAGTCAGGTCAACATCGGCAGCTGCAGCCAGTTCTTTGGCGTACTGCTCATTCTCATAAGAGAAATCGGCGATGGTCACGTCGGCACCTAGCAAGGCGAGTGCAACGGCTTTGTTTCCATTTGAACCGAGTAAATTGATAATCTTTTTGCCGCGAATATCCCCCATGTGCTCATATACTTTACCGATTCGCTTTTGGGGGTCTTCTTTAATTTTGACCGCTGCCTCAGCAGGTGTTCCAAAGCGTTTCAGCCACGCTTGATAAGCCCCAGTGTTCCAAGCCGATTTATTTAGTTGTGCTGTTTCCACAAATTCCCCTCCATAGAGTATTCCATTCAAAAAATTGGCCTCGGTATGTTGGTTACGAGGGCTTAGGTAATTTATCATACTGACACAGCGCATTCGTGTCTATACATTTTCGAAGTGTTAATTTTTCCATGCGTGACCTGAAAGTGAGGACGATTAGGGGCGAGATTCTACAATTGTGAAGCAAAGCGGGACAGTGGTAATATTGGGAAAAATAGATACGTCCGCTCTTTATGCGGTCGAGGGTTTGTTCGACGGGAGGCAAGCTGTTTTGAAAATCAAAGTGTTGATCGCAGACGACAATTCGTTTATACGGGAAGGCATGAAAATCATCCTGACGAGCTTCGAGGAGTTTGAAGTAGTGGGGAGTGTAGAGGATGGGGTAGAAGCGGTGACGTTTTGTAAACAGAACGAGGTAGACATAGCACTCTTGGACGTTCGGATGCCGAACATGAATGGAGTGGAAGCGACTCGTGTGCTGACTGCCGATACTACGGTCAAACCGCTCATTTTGACCACATTCGACGATGATGAATTTGTCCTCGAGGCCATTCAAGCGGGGGCACGCGGATATTTATTGAAAAACAATGATCCCAACCGTATTCGAGATGCCATCAAGAGTGTCTATAACAACCATCATGTGCTGCAGGATGTCGTCCTGGATAAGATCAAAATGAACCTGAATGCAGGGAGTAACGCTGCGGATACTGTGTCCACTACTGCTCCTTCCAAAGCGACAGCAGCCATCCCTACCGAAAGCAAAATTGACCAAAGCTTATTTACGGAACGCGAGCTCGATGTCATGAAGCAGATCTCCAAAGGGCTATCGAACAAAGAAATCGCGAAGAAGCTGTTTATTTCCGAGGGAACAGTTGCGAATTACATTACTTCCATCTTGAATAAAACAGCGCTGGAACACCGTACGCAGATCGCTATCTATTATTTGACGGGCGAAACGAACATGTCTGATTGAAAGGAGGCCACCACCGATGGAGTTATGGACAATGGCTAATAAGGCAGCGGTGCTTGGATTTATCATCGTGACTTCTTTTCTTGCTCATCCTACTTCTGAAATTGACCCTTGGCAAATGCTTGTGTACTTGTTGTATTTGGCTATTAATCTCACTATTCTCATTGTGAAAAAGAGGAATCATAAGCAATTGTTTATGGGGCTATCCATCGTGTTCGTGGTAGCAAGTACACTTGTGTTGGACCCGTTATTTGTGTTGCTCTTGCCAGTCCACATTTTGGAGCTCGCGTTCTTGGCGATTATGCAGAGGTTGGTCGTATTTGGATGTATGCTGTTGCCTTTATTCATTGTTTTACCTGAATGGATGCCCTTGTATTTACTGACGGCCTTTCTTAGCTATTTGCTGTATAGGAGTGGCAACATGCTAACTGACAAGCTTCGCAGATTAGAGGCTGAACGGGAGAAGATGAGAGAGGATTTACAAAGCTTGACCCGCTCCTTGAACGAGAGCAGCGAATACTTCCGCCAGTCGACTTATACGATTCAACTGGAGGAGCGCAATCGCCTTTCTCAACAAATTCACGACGATGTAGGGCATGCGGTGGCAGGTGCGCTCATTCAGATGGAAGCGTCGCGACTGCTGATGGCGACTGATCAGGACAAGGCATCCGAGCTGCTTCGCAATGCGATCGCCATATCGAAGGAAGGGCTGGAGCGAATCAGAGTGACACTCAAGGATGTGAAGCCACGGCCAGAGGAGCTGGGGATCAATCGGCTCCGGTTGTTTGTTGATGAGCTGTCTGCGAGAGAGACAGTGACAGCCACGCTTACTTTTGATGGAGACATTGACGTCATTACACCGATTCAGTGGAAAATCATCCAGCAAAATGCAACGGAAGCGGTCACGAATGCACTCAAATATGCAAAGGCGACAGCGATTTCTCTAGAGGTACGGGTGCTGAACACTTTCATAAAAGCAGTGGTCACAGACAATGGTGCCGGCGCAGAAAAGGTTGTAAAAGGGCTTGGCATTCTCGGGATGGAGGAGAGAGCTGCTTCCGCTGGTGGAACAGTGATTGTAGACGGTACGCGAGGCTTTAGCGTGACCACACTGCTGCCTTATCGCAACGAATGAAAAAGATCATGAGAAACAACATGAGAATTCTCATACCGAGGGATGAACTTATGCACTGACATAGGGGCATCCTTTTTTATTACAATGCAGACATAGTCACGAAGGGAGTGAGTCACGTGAGTCATGTATTGGAAATTCGTCAATTAACGAAAAAATTCGGTGATTTCGTCGCCGTCGACAATATGTCTCTGAACGTGCGTGAAGGAGAAATCTTTGGTTTCTTGGGGGCCAACGGAGCGGGAAAGAGCACGACCATCAACATGATCGCCTCCCTGTTGCGCGTAACAAAGGGCGAGATTACCTTGCTGGGAAAAAACATTGAGAAACACAGCAAATTCGCCAAAATGAACATCGGCATCGTGCCACAAGATATCGCCATCTACGAGGATATGACTGCCTATGAAAACGTGAGGTTTTTTGCTGGCTTGTACGGACTGCGTGGATCACTGCTTCGCGAACGGACGGAAGAGGCGCTTGAATTCGTAGGTCTCGGTGACAAATCGACTAGCTTTCCCAAAAACTTTTCTGGCGGGATGAAGCGTCGGTTAAACATCGCTTGCGCCATTGCCCATCGGCCGAAGCTGATCATCATGGACGAACCTACTGTCGGGATTGACCCTCATTCACGCAATTATATCTTGAATTCGGTACGCAAGCTGAACGACATGGGCTGCACGATCATCTATACGAGCCATTACATGGAGGAAGTCGAAGAAATCTGCACTCGCATTGCCATCGTTGACCATGGAAAAGTCATCGCAGAAGGATCGAAGGAGCAGTTAAAAGCGATTATTACTGACGCGAAGGAAATTTGGATTGGCGTCAGAGCAGATGAACCGTTAAACCGCGAAGCTCTAAAGGCGATTGCTGGTGTGGATGCGGTGCTTCAAGAAGAGAATACGATCAAAATCGTTTCCAAAACGGAGATCAACAACCTGAACCGAATCATTCAACAATTAATCAAGGATCAGGTAGAAATCCGCTCCGTTGAAGAGCAAGCGCCGAATCTGGAGACTGTGTTCTTGACCTTAACCGGTCGAAACTTGCGAGACTAGAGGAGGGGCTTTGCCATGGATATATGGAGTATCGCTGTAAAAGAAATCAAGTCCAGCCTTCGCGAAAAGAGAACGTTTATGTTTATGCTAGCACTACCCATCATCTTGATGCTGATATTAGGTTCCGCCCTATCCAATGCATTCGATGACACGAGGACTGTGGATGACATGCGCCTGTTGTATAAAAGCAACTGGACGAACGCGCAAATATCGACGGGGTGGAACGCTTTTATAGAAACTATCGGAAAAAATGGAGTCGAGGTCGTTGAAGCGGAATCAGGCACAGACGGGCATGAGGAAATAAGAGCGAATCGCTATACGGGGTACGCAGTTGTCAGTGATGAAGGGATTGAGTTTTATGGAAGCAGTGAGAATGCGATCGGAAGCAATATCCTTGCCGGGATGCTAACTGCTTTTGCAGATCGCTACTCGCTCGCATCCGCAGCCTTTCAGGTAGACCCAGAGACTGCTGCGGCTACTCTTTCAGCTGCCGGACAAAACAATGAATTTATTCGCGAAACGACCTTGAATCCGAATAAAAAACCGGGCTCCATCGACTATTACGCGATGGCAATGACCACGATGATTGGGCTCTACGCGATGTTCAATGCCAGTTATTTATTCAGCGGAGAGCGAACGAAAAAAACGGCCATTCGATTAATGGCAGCGCCTGTAAGCAAAGGTGCCATTTTTACCGGAAAAGTGATCGGGTGTACGGTGATCAACCTGTTTTTCGTACTAGCTGTGTTCTTATTCAGCAAGTTCGTGTTCAAAGCGGATTGGGGCAGCCATTACGGGATGGTTATCCTGGTGCTTTTGACAGAGGTGCTGCTTGCGGTCAGCTTGGGCCTCGGTATTAGCTTTCTTTTCAAAGGCGAAGGGGTAAGGGCAATCAACAATATTTTTACGCAAGTCGCCTCCTTTGCAGGGGGTGCCTATTTTCCAATTGATCAATCGGATGGCTTCTTCAGCCTCCTGTCCAATCTTTCTCCCCTTCACTGGGTAAATACAGGTCTGCTGCAAATGATCTACACAGACAATCCGACAGGCGCATGGTTTGCGATTGCGATGAATGTGAGCATTGCCACGTCGTTCATCATCTTTTCTGTTATCACGATGCGCAGACGAGAGGGGGTTTTTGTATGAGTGAAATGGTATGGCTAATTCGGAAAACGCTGATGGAGACGTTTCGCAGCAAAAAAAGCTGGTTCACTTATTTGGGGTTGCCGATCGCAGGGGTTCTGCTGTCTCTTACCATCTACAGCAATGCAGGCAGCGGCACGATCCATGTAGGAATCATCAATCAGGATGGGGACCAGGTGATCACGCAGGATTCGATCCGGTTTATCGAGAGATTGAATCATGTTGAGGTCACAGTTATCGATGAACAGACAATGCGTGAACAAATCGTTTCTGGTGAACTGGATAGCGGAATTGTTTTCGAGCCAGGGTATGCTGCTAGTGTTCGGGAAGGGGCGCCAGCGCACTTGAATATTGTATCCGTAAAGGGTGAGCAGGTTACTGCCTACGTGAAGGCCATGCTGAACAGTTATATCGGCAATCTTGCCGCGATTGGAAAAGCGGCACAGGCGGATGAGGCAAAGTTCACGAAGCTGTATGAGGCATACCACGAGCAAAGCTACAAGCTCAGTACGGTAACGCTTCAAAACAACTCAAACGTGACGCGTATGACGAATCAATCGATTGGATTCCTTATTATGTTCATGATGTTTTCAGCGGTGGACATGTCAGAGATCATTTTAAAAGAAAAAGGGAATCGCACCTTTTTGCGACTCCTTTCTTCGCCGATGTCGGCCAGATCCTATGTATTCTCGAATATTATCGTCAGCATGTTTATTTTACTGCTGCAAATCATCGTGACCTTGCTCGTCATGAAAACCGTCTTCGGCATAGATGCAGGCGTCGCGTATAGTCAAATGATTCTGCCGTTGTTCGTGTTCGCGCTAGGGGCAATCGCCCTTTCTCTGATGACCGTTGCCTTTGCGAAGAGTAGAGCAGGTGCCGGAGCGATTTCCAACCTGATCATTGTACCGACGTGCCTCCTGGCTGGCTGCTTCTTTCCAATGGAAATCATGCCGGACACTGTGCGCAAAATTTCAACATTCTTGCCTCAGCATTGGTTGCTCGATACGGTGAATAAGCTTCAACAAGGGTACAGTCTTGGGAGCTTGTATTTGAACATGGCCATTTTGCTCGCATTCGCTACGGTTTTTGCCTTGATCGCCATTTATCGGTTTGGGCGAAATAACGATAGTAGACAGTTTGTGTGAGAAAAATAGGACTGTGGAACTGCAATTTGACAAGGGATAATCCGAAGTATGTCGAAAGATGCATACTATGATAAAGCGAAGCAACCATAATCGGAGTCATTCAAAAGCACTCATAAGTAAGTATCTTTTGATTCTTCTCTTGTTTTTAGCATTTCTGCTAGGGCTTCGGATGTTCTGGTTTTCGTTTCATGCGTTTCCAGAGCATCCGCCTGTGGTTCAAGGGGTTCTTGATATGCGCGGGTGGGACTTTGAAAATTCCCCGTCTATTTCACTGGACGGGGAGTGGGAGTTTTTTCCTGATTCTTTGATCACACATGAAGATTTCCAGCAATCATCGAATTACGAACGACAATACGTTCAAGTACCTGGCAATTGGAGCAGCGCTTTTTCCAAGGACTCTCCGTCATCGCTTGGCTATGGAACATACCGTTTACGGATCTTGGTCGATCAACCGCTACATCAGCCATACACCTTATGGTTACCGCAAGTGGAGGCATCTTCTACCGTAGAGGTTAACGGAGAGATTTTGGCCAGAATCGGAATGCCTGCGGCAACAGCGGAAGCGTACACACCGCGGAAGTCATCCTTCACGGTTACGTACGTTGCAGGTGATGCAAAGGTCATTGAAGTGCTTGTCCGAACGGCCAACTTTCATAATCCAATAGAGGGGGGCATCGTCAGATCGATTTACTTCGGGTCGCAGGCCGCTATTGACACCGATCGTTGGTATTCTATCGGCTTCCAGATGACAACCTTCCTCATTTTATCGCTACATGGCTTGTATGCCGGCATCCTGTACATATTGAATGCCCGTCACAAAGAGTTTCTGGTGTTTTTGCTGTTGCTATCCTGCGTGGGGATAAAGACTGTATCTGATTATGACAACCTGCTGTTGCTTTGGCTCCCCATCGATTATACATGGGCAATCAAGGTAGAAGTGCTCGCCTACATATGGCAGCCTTTGCTGATGATCGTATTGGTGAGAAGCCTGACGGAACAGGGGGAGAAAGAATATACAAAACCGTTCAGCGCGTATCTTTCCATACTCAGTCTTTATTCGGCAGTCATCGTACTGGGAACGGCACAATGGGTGTATATATTAGCTGGAACGCCATTTTTGGTCATGATTTATTTTGGCCCGTTGCTATTGTTTATTTTCAGAATCAGCCGCATGCTCATGCAAAACAAGCATGACGCTGTGTTTTTGCTCATTGCTGCAACGAGTATTTTTTCCAATGTCATATGGTCCGCAGTCATGGAATATCAAATCATCGATATCAAGTACGTGTTTTATCCGCTCGATATGATTGCTGCTCTTGTCAGCTTTTCTGCCTATTGGTTTAAGCTATTCTTTCGCAATGCAGAGGAAAAGGCAAAGCTAACGGAGCAATTGAAAGAAGCGGACAAGCTCAAAGACCAGTTTCTCGCCCATACCTCGCACGAACTGAGAACGCCATTGCACGGCATCATGAATATCGCCCAGACTGTCGTCAACAATGAAAAGCATGTCATGGGTGGTCGCAGCACGCAGGATATGGAGCTGTTAATCACGATCAGCCGCAGAATGTCGCATTTACTGGACGATTTGCTAGATGTCGTACGGTTGCAGGACAAGCATATCGTGTTGCAGAAGAAGCCTTTGCATATTCAATCGGTTGTTTCCGGTATCATCGGCATGCTCACTTACATGGTAGAAGGCAAGCCTGTTCAACTGAAAATGGACATACCAGAGTCCATCCCGCCCATCTTGGCAGATGAGAAGCGGCTCGTCCAGATTCTATTCAATCTTGTTCACAACGCACTGAAGTTCACGGAAGAAGGATCTGTCGTCGTTTCCGCTGACATCGTAGACGAACAGTTGGCGATCTATGTATCCGATACAGGAATCGGGATGGATGAGCATACCAAGGCACGTATATTTTTGCCGTATGAGCAGGGAGCTCAAGCAACGAACGGTGGTGGAGGAATCGGCCTCGGTCTTGCTATTTGTACACAGCTGGTCGAGCTGCATGATAGCGAGCTGAGAGTCGACTCTGAACCGGGCAAAGGTTCGGTATTTAGCTTCTGGCTGCCCGTGGTTAGTACAGATGAGATGAAAGCAGCAGAGAGCCAATATGCGGAGCAGATAGATAAGAGCAATCAAGTGACGGCTATCAACCAGATGAGGCATAGTGAAGCGCCAGATATTTTGGCTTTTCAGCAAACGGCTGCACATGCGTTTGTAGAAAGAAAGGCGAAAATATTAGCGATCGATGACGACCCGGTTAACTTAAGGGTGCTGGATCGAATGCTCTCATCCTCATATTATCAAATCACTACGTGCACATCGCCAAGAGACGCGCTCGATCTGCTTTTTACTGAGCAGTGGGACTTGCTTATCATCGATGTCATGATGCCGCACATGTCGGGCTACGAGTTGACGCAAAAGGTCAGGGAGCATTTCTCTGTTTCCGAGCTTCCGATTTTGCTCTTAACGGCACGCAGCCAGTCTGAGGATGTATACACCGGGTATTTGTCAGGCGCGAATGACTATGTATGCAAACCAGTCGATGGTATGGAGCTAAAATATCGTGTCTGGTCGTTGACGATGCTCAAGCAAACGGTCGATGAACGACTGCGCATGGAGGCTGCCTACTTGCAGGCGCAGATTCACCCGCACTTCTTGTTCAACACACTTAGCTCGATTATGGCGTTGAGCGACATTGATACAGAGAAGATGCGTAAACTCGGGGATGCGTTTACCGCCTTCTTGCATATCAGCTTTGACTTTTTGAATACAGGAAAACAAGTTGCACTCTCCCATGAGCTGGAGCTCGTCCAAGCGTATCTTTACATTGAAAAAGAACGATTTGGCGAGCGGTTACAGATCGTGTGGGAGGTTGAGCCTGGTATCGATCTTCTCATCCCGCCACTGACCATTCAGCCGTTGGTTGAGAATGCTATCCATCATGGTCTTCTTACCCGAATAGAGGGGGGAATTCTCCATATCCGTATCATCCGGCAAAATAATGGCACCCTTTTTGAGGTGAAGGATGAGGGTGTCGGAATGGAGGAGGAGACTGTGCGACAAATTCTCGATTTGTCTAAGAAGGAAAGAGGCGGAATTGGAGTGTCCAACACGAATCGGAGACTGACGCAAATGTATGGGAAGGGCTTGTGCATCACTAGTAAGCCGGGGGAGGGAACGACGGTGTCGTTTGTTATACCGGATCAGGCGTTAACTGAAAAACATCGAGGTGAACAGGCATGATTACTATCCAATGCACCAAAAAGCTTGCAGAGGAACTACCCGTAACGTTATCCGATAAGGAGAAAATGGTTTCACAGCCATTATACAGGTGGCATGCTCACCTGATTTTACTGAATCGCAGGAAGTGTGTAGCGGTGATGAATAATGTGACCAGGTACAATTTTATCATCTATGGGTTAAAGAAAGCGGACTTTACGAGATTCGATCAAATATTTTTGGAAAAAATCTCTGAGAATCTTATTGCAGATGGCATAGAGCAATCGTTAATTCAGAAGTATTTGCGCCATGCTAGTGAGGCTACTTTCACACAGACAAGTGATAGAAGCATTATTAGTCAATTAAACGACATGATTTACCTGGCAAGATACGATATGGATAATAACATAAGGCAAATCGGGGTAGAGGAATTGAATCAAATCAATCGACTGTCGAATCAATATCCCATGTCTAAATTACCGCAAATATTTCCACGTGATGCGATGCAACACGCGTTAGAAAATTTATCGATGGTTAACACATAAATGGAAGACTTATTAGCAGCTTTTATATAGGCATCGGAAGAACGGCGAGCATCCGCATACTCTCATGAGTAGTTGGATGCTTTTTCATTTTTATTCGTTGAAAAACGACAAGAATGTCGTTTATAATTGTGCTATTAAATAAAAACGACAATCATGTACATTTTTTTGATTGGAGGAGGTGGCTGAACCCTTGGCCCCAAAAGTAAGCGACGAATACAAAACCAAAAAGAAAATCGAACTGCTGCAAGCGGCAAAACGAGTGTTCATCACAAAAGGCTATACACGGGCCACCATGCAAGACGTAATGGACGAGGCTGGTGTATCGCGGGGAGCCTTGTACGCCTACTTTGATAACCTGGAGCACTTATATTTGGAGCTGCTGCAATTCGAGGATCAACAGGATGTACAGTTTTTCGCGCCTGTTGCTGGCGAAACGTCTTGGCAGCAAATCAACAAATGGGTCTACAAACAGCAAGCCGAGATCGAGAAAATCGAACAAACACTGTCCCAAGCCAACTCAGAATTTTTCCTGTCACTGAAAGATCAACAAAAGCAACAGAGCTATCCATACATCACGACTCGCTATGAAAAAATGGTCGATGTGTTGGCAGCTTTCTTCGCGCATGGGACAGCGACAGGTGAGTTCAAGCCACAGCTTCCACCCGAGGCGATCGCTCGCTATCTCATCTCGGTTATCGATGGACTGATGCTGGATACCGCGCATTTGGGCCCAGAGAAAACGAAGGTGTCTGTGCAGATGGAAGCACTGTTGTTTTCATTGAGAGCGATGCTGGGACCGGTACAATAAGGAGGGGGAAGAATGTTGTTTCAATCAGAGAGAATCAATCTGAGAAAAATGACGGGGGAGGATGTGGACGTCTACCACACGTGGAGAAATGACGTGGAAGTCATGCGGACAACGAGCCCGTCCATGGATGTCTTTACGTGGGACGATACGAACGGGTTTGTGAATCAGGTCATCCTGCATGCAAGCTCCTCGAAGAGCTACATGATCGTAGACAGCCAAACCAATCGACCGATCGGGATTACCTCTCTCATCCAAATCGACCTGAAAAACCGCAATGCGGAATGTATCATCGATATTGGGGAGAAAGAGTATTGGGGAAAGGGGTATGGAGGAGAAGCGCTGAAGCTGCTGCTGGATTATGCGTTCTTGGAAATGAACTTGCATCGGGTATCGCTTCGCGTCTTTTCCTTTAACGAAAAGGCGATCAAGCTGTATGAGAAGCTCGGTTTCAAGCAAGAGGGGATCTCGCGGCAGTTTTTGTTTCGCGAGGGAAAATGGCATGATCTCGTGCACATGGGGATTTTGCAGCAGGAATATATCTCGTGAAAAGAAAGGCTGGCGGTACGAAGGGTACCACCAGCTTTTTGCGTATGAAGAGCTCTTATTTTCCGGCGTAAATCGGTACTTCCCACTCTACATTTTTGTGTTCAACCATGCGCTTCTCGGAAGTAATGATCAGTTGTTTAGGCAGGGATGTGAGGTTTTCCAAGAAGATGGAACCGCCAAAAATCGCCCGTCCATTTTCATACTCAGTCTTGTCGATCAAGTAGTTGGCGTCTTCGTACTTTTTCCCAGCCTCGTCTGTAATGGTCCAGTATTGATAGGGACCCATAGCTGCAGTATCTGGAGAGAGAGTTGCCTCGAATGTCAGGTGGTAGCCCTCCACTTTGGTGGTAGACCCATCGTCATTTACGCGGTGATACCCGTCATAGCCTTCAAAATCAACGACCGCGTTTGGATCCTTTTGATATTTTTTGAAAGTAAACTGATCTCCCTGGTCTTCCGCTGTGATGACTTCTTTCTTCTCGAGGCGATTGGTGTCCAATTTCGCGTTCAGCTCAGCGGCTTCCTCTGTATATACAGACCCGAGCTTGAAGGTGAGATTTTGGCTTTCGTCGATTGGATAGAAGTAATGGAAGTCTCTTGCTCCACTTTTGGTGGATTGGGTATGTTCCCATTTCACATCATTGATCAAATTGTTTCGTTTGCTGGCTTCATGAATAATCGAAGTCGAATCCCAAGCAGCTACCACTTTGCCCTTTTCGTCTACCAGCTCATAGCTGTATGCGTTTTTCTCGCTAGGAGCAAGGGTTCGATCAATGACCATCTCCACTCCGCTTGGCGCAAACGTAATCTGTTTGACGTTCAGCTTGAGTCCTTGCGGGGTCGTGTAGGCTTTGTTAATTTCATGCGTCTTCATTGCAGCTTTTGCTTTTTTCATATCTACAGGTACGGACAGATTCCAATTCCCCTTGATGTCGTCTAATTGCTTGATGTTAAACTCTACGATCAGCTCGTCTGGAACCTTGCTTATATCATCAAAATAGCTTCGCAGCTCGCGATCCAAGTTCATGACACCTTGCTCGGCATACATGGAAACGTGCCAAGGCTTGTTGGGGTATTGAGCATTTTTTTCCTCAGAGGGTGTAAGGATGTTCCCTTGTTTGTCTTTAATGGTGATAAGTGGCTCTCTGATAGATCTACTCACCATTTCCGACATGAAGCTGTCTAATGCCTTGCCGTTCTTGTCTTTTAAAGAAGCTGCTATGCTAATACGCAACGGGTCAGCCACCACTTCATGCACGGTAAAAGTGAGGCCTTGATCTGTCGCACTTACATCAACGGACTGAGCAAACCCATTCTTGGCTGCTTGAGCAATTCCTTTGTCCGCTATTTGTTGCAAAAAGCTGTTGTTCACAGGCGCTACAGGCTCAGTCTTGGCGAGCGGGTTGTTGGTAAAAGCGGCATTGACATATCCAGCAAAGGTTGGGGAGATCAGCATTCCTCCCGAAACAACGATGGTTAATGCAGCGGCGGCTATACTCATTCTTTTCATGATGGTGATACTCCTTTTTTTCCACGATGGTGGTTGGTGTGAAGGGGTAGCAGGGTTTAATACTCTCACGGGATGAGGGGAGAGCATCTGAATAATCTTTTGATCCATATTTGCTGAGAGGGAGTTTTCCCACATTGGTTCTTCCGTTTGGTGCAGCTCATCGATCCATTGCTCCAGCTGGTGCTGGCAGTTTGTGCAATGCTCGAGATGATTTTCGATATTTCTTTTGTTCACTGGTGATAAACGATCTTCCATGTAGGCGATCAGCTGTCTTTGCGTAAGGCAATTCAAAGTGGGGTACCCCCTTTTTTCTCCGGCTTGCTTAGCTGGTCTCGCAGCTTTTTCCTGGCATAGGAAAGGCGCATTCTCACGGTATCTACGGACAAAGATAGTTTGTTGCCAATCTCCCGGTAGCTTAACTGCTGGAGATAATGCAGATCGAGAATCTTCCTGTAGTCCTTGCCCAGTGCCATCATCTGCTGTCGCAGCGCCTGTTGCTGTTCTTTTACCAGATAATCTTCCTCCGGGATCGGACACTCGTCTTTTACCTCGACATCCATCTCTGTTACAGAGGGCATCCGCTTTCGTTTCCGCAACTCGTCAATCCCGCGATTAATTGCGATCCGATACAGCCAGGCAGAGAAGGAATAGTTGGGTTTATAATCTGGCAGACTGTAGTACGCCTTGATAAAAACCTCCTGCACCATGTCCTCGGCATCATGAGCATGGTGGAGTGTGCGCCCAAGAATCGAAGCGACTTTTCCCTTGTATTTATTGACGATCAGAGCATAAGCCTCTTTATTTCCTTGAAGAACCTCCGCAATGACCTCTCGATCGTCCTGCATGTTTGTTACCTCCTTGCAAAAAGGTGCTGCGCAGCTTTCCTTTTTGGTGTTCATTACTATAGACGATGAATAGAGGGGACCCCTCTCAAACTTTTTTATGAAAATGGAAATTTGTACAGGAAGAGGATGCCCCGCTGTACATAAAGAAGGGCATCCTCTTGGATTGCATGTATGCTGTCATTATAAGTTTGGAGCAGGAAATCTACATAATTTTGCGGTAATACTATAAGAATACATGCTTTCGAATTCGAAAAGGAGTAAACGACCTTGAACCCTATCAACCATACGATCGCGGTGATCTCCGACATACACAGCAACGCCTATGCATTGGAAGCAGTGCTGCGCGACATTGATTCCCGCGGCATTCAAACCATTGTGAATTTGGGCGACACCTTATTTGGACCGCTTGATCCGATCAAGACGGCAGAGCTCTTAATGGAGCGATCTCATATCACCCACATCATGGGTAATTGTGACAGATATTTACTGGAAGAGCAAATGGAGTCCGTCACCTTCGAATACGTGAAGCCACTGCTGACACAAGAAATGCTCAGCTGGATCGGGTCATTCCAAAAGCAGTGGACGTATGACGATCTGTTGTTTTGCCATGGAACTCCTTTTGCTGATGATGTGTATTTATTGGAGTGTGTGGCTCCGTACGGGATTGACGAGAAAAGCCCAAACGCTTTGATGATCGAGCTGACAGGCATCCAGCAGAAAGTCATTTTTTGCGGACACTCTCATGTGCCCAAATCTGTATGGCTCCCAGATGGCAAGCTCGTGGTAAACCCGGGGAGTGTCGGGCTGCCAGCTTATTTTGAGGAAGCGCCGTACCCGCATTCGATGGAATCGAAGACGCCCCATGCCAAGTACGTCACGGTAAAACCACAAGGTGGCTCGTGGCTGGTCGAGCACGTATTGGTTCCGTATGATTTCGAGCAGGCAGCCAGAAAAGCAGAGGAAAACGGGCGCAGAGACTATGCGTATGCGATCCGAACGGGAAGAGCGGAGCTGTAGTATGGCGATCTGTGCATTCATACACCATGAAAAAAAGGAAGAGGACAAGTGCCTCTTCCTTTCCCTTTTTACGCCTTTCCTGCTTCGCCCTCCGGCTTTTTCCCCATGTCCTTCCCACTACGCAGTGGAATTTCCTTCAGGAACAGCGCGATGATGACAGCGACTCCCGCTACAATCGCCCCAGTCAAAAACGTAGTCGTAATCCCATAGCTCATCGCTTCCCGGATCATATCCAGCATGTGAGTAAACAGAGGCTGCAGATCCGGTGGCAGACTAGCCAGCGTGGCTTCAATTTTCGGCTGATCCAACAAATTTTGCGGATTCGTAAAGAGCGACAGCTTCTCTGCCAGAGCAGGGTCGGCTGCTGCGGGATTGTTCCCTTGGCCCATGGCTCCCGACAGTTGCGTCATTTTCGCAGACATGCTGGCACTCATGACGGTTCCCATGACAGCAATTCCAATGGTCCCACCGAGGTTGCGGAAGAGCTGCGATGTTGCTGTAGCGACACCTAGTTGCTGTGGTGCGACTGCATTTTGCACCGTCAAGGAGAAAACTGGCATCGCAATCCCGATCCCCAATCCAAGAATGATCATGTAGATCACGAGCAAGTAAATCGGTGTAGCTGGGGACATGAAATACATCAGCACCATGCCCAAGGTCATGACGAGAAGTCCGCCCAGTGCCATCTTTTTATATTTTCCCGTCTTGGTCATGATTTGTCCGGCGAGTGCGGAGGTCGCGAGCAAGGCGATAGACATCGGCATCGCCACGTAACCAGCCATCGTCGGAGAGATGCCTTTGACCCCTTGGACAAAGAACGGCACATAAATGATTGCGCCCATCATCCCCGCGTTGAGGAAGAATCCGACCAGATTGGAGACAGTAAAAATACTGTTTTTGAACAAACCCAGCGGAAGTACAGGCGTTTTTACTTTCATCTCAATCATAATAAACACGATCAACGAAACGATGGTGGCGGCAAACAAACCAATGATTTGCCACGAGCCCCAAGCGTATTTGCCCGGACCATTACCCGCCCATGAGAAGGCGAGCAGCATCGGTACGATGGTAAGCGTCAGGAACAGCGAGCCGAAGTAGTCGACAGACTCTCCTTCTTGCTTCGGTACCTTCGGGAAATGAATCATGATCAACAGAAAGGCAATTACGCCAATCGGCAAGAAGATCCAGAACACCCAGTGCCAGTCGAGATGGTCGACGATATAGCCGCCCATCAGAGGACCAAGCACACTGGATACGCCGAAGACGGCACTCATGACTCCACCCCATTTTGCGCGCTCGCGAGGTTCGTACAGATCACCCATGGCGGTAAAAGCAGTGGACATGATGATCCCGGCACCCGCCCCTTGAATACCACGATACGTAATCAGTTGAAAAATATCGGTGGAAAACCCGGATAACAAGGCCCCGATACTAAACAAACCGATACCCGTCAAAATAAATGGTTTTCTTCCATAGATATCGGAGAGCTTCCCAACCAGCACCGAAGCGACAGTTGAGGTAAGCAAATAAATCGTAATCGCCCACGAATAGTAATCCATGCCACCGAGTTTTGAAATAATACGCGGCATGGCAACCCCGATAATAGTCTGGTTGATCGCAGCGAAAAACATGGCTGTAATAATCGCGATCATGATCGTCACTTTCTTTTTCTCTGTCAGTTGTTGCAATCTTGATGCTCCTCTCTTTGTTGCTCTATATTCTTCAGAACCTGGTGATAGATGCGGACTAAGTGTTGCTTGTCTTCATCAGATACGCCTGCAAAAAACTGTTCAATCGTGCTCCTCACCACGGCTTTGTATTGCCGCAGGATGTCTTTTCCTTGATCGGTTATGTCCAGTTGCACGACGCGGCGATCCGTACTGTCACGGTTTCTCGTGGCATAGCCGCAAGCAATCAATTTATCAGCGAGACTCGTAACGGCTCCGGGGGTAATATTCATACGTTCTGCAATAGAAGATGCCTTCTGCGGACCGTTCATATCTAAAATTCGCAAAAGCATGGCTTGTGATCCTGACACGAGCGGGTCTAGACGCTTGTGTGACTCAGCCGAAACTTTTCGTTGGAGTTGTATATAAAGTTCTTCAAAATTGACTTGGCTTTGCATAGTACCCTCTCCTGTTTTTATTGCTTAATTATATATGGAGTTAAATGTTTACCCCCTAAAACAATTATGAGTATACATCGACTCATGGAGGAGAGTCAAATTAACCTTTTACCAATTTGACCAATTCAGGTGGTCATTATGTGATCGATTTCGACCGGATTTCATGGAATTTTCAGAGTTGCGATGCTACAATCAGTTTTGGCATTCTTTTCATCTTAGATAAATAGATAGGTGGGATTTTAACGTGTTTGGGAAAAAATTAACCAGCGCATTGCTAGCCACAGCGCTGATGAGCCCGATGTCTGCTTTTGCAGCGCAAGGGACGAAACAGCCAGCAGATGTCGTGTTAACCAACGGCGCGGTCTACACAGTGGACATAAAGAACAGCTGGGCAGAGGCAGTGGCCATTCGCGGTGATAAAATCGTCTTTGTCGGCGCAGATGAATATGCGAAAGCACACATCGGCAAGGATACGAAAGTAATCGATCTGAAAGGCCAAATGGTGTTGCCGGGCTTTATTGACAGCCATACGCATGCGAGCAAAACGACGGGACTTATTTACTCCATTGATTTGTTTGACGGAGGCTCGGTTGAGGAATACGTTGCGACCATCGCAAAATTCGTAAAAGAGCATCCAAACGAACCAACATTGCAAGGACGCGGCTGGAGCAATCCGGTAGTGCCTGGCATCGGTCCGCGCAAGGAAGTATTGGATAAAATCGTTCCAACGACGCCAATCGCGTTGACCTCGGATGATGGACATTCATTGTGGGTGAACTCTGCCGCACTGAAGCTGGCCGGAATCAAGAAGGACACGCCAAACCCTGAGGGCGGCATTATCGAGCGCGATCCGAAAACAGGAGAACCATCTGGAACGTTGCGTGAAAGCGCAATGGATCTGGTGCTGGCAAAAATCGGCGGATACACCGTACAGCAATACAAATCCGGAATTGAAGCCTACCAAGAAAAAGCGGTTGAACGCGGTGTAACTACAGTGCGCGACCCGGATATGCTGCGCTATCCGAACGTACTGGAAGCATACGAGGAGCTCGCGAAAGAAGACAAGCTGACCATCCGCTTCCGCAATGCATTGACAGCGAATCCGGAAAAAGGACCTGAGCAGGTCGCAGAATTCGTAAAAATCCGTGAGCGCAATCAAAACCCGCTATTCCAGGTGAACGCTGTCAAAATCTTCTTGGATGGTGTCGTAGAAGGCGCTACAGCTTACTTGGAAAAGCCGTATGCCCATAAGGAAACAAACGGAGAATTAATCTGGAAGCAAGAGGTTTACAATCAAACAGCTGCCGCAGTAGACAAGGCAGGCTTCCAATTGCACGTCCATTCCATCGGGGACGCTTCTACCCGCATTGCACTGGACGGTATGGAGCTCGCTGAAAAACAAAATGGCAAGCACGATGCTCGCCACTCGCTCGTTCACTTGCAACTGGTCAATGAAACAGATATCGAGCGCTTCAAAAAGCTGGGTGCAGTCGGAATCGTGCAGCCGTTCTGGTTTATGCAGGAAGAGGGATACTACGATGAGATCGAAGTACCGTACTTGGGTCGCGAACGCGCAGAAAAAGAATACCCGATGAAGAGCTTCCTGAATAAAGGGGTGCATGTAGCTTCTTCGTCTGATTACATCGTAACGCCAGAATTCAATCCATTACACGGCATTCAACAAGGCATTACCCGGATCGAGGACGGTGTAACCGATCCGAGCAAAATTGCCAACCTGGACGAGCGTGCGACACTTGCGGAAATGATCGCCAGCTTCACGATTGATGGTGCTTACGTCAACCACGTGGACGACATCACAGGCTCGATCGAAGTAGGCAAGAAGGCAGATCTCATCGTGCTCGATAAAAACTTGTTTAAAATTCCGGCCACTCAAATCAAGGATGCGAAAGTCGTGCTGACCTTGGTTGAAGGGAAGGAAGTCTATCGTCAAAAGGAAGCAAAATAAGAGGGGAAAATGGTCGTCCATTGCGATGACCATTTTTTTTGTGAGCAAACGAATCTGCTGACAGAATAGGTCGGGAAAGGATTCTAGTCTGCCTTTGAGGAATAATTCATACGATTCAAATTCGAGCAAATGCTGGAGGTGTCAGACTTGACCCAAACAGAAGGAATCAAAATGATCAAACTGGAGATGAACGTAGGAGGCAATCCATTCGTCGTCCACACCGCAGTGCTATGGGATGAGAATGAAGCCATTCTTGTGGATACAGGCATCCCCGGACAATTGGAGCTGATTCAGAACGTACTGGCGCAAGAAGCGATTCCTTTTGAAAAATTGACGAAAATCATCATTACCCATCAAGACCGGGATCATATCGGCAGCTTGCCTGAAATGATAGCAGCAGCGGAAGGAAGCGTACAGGTGGTTGCTCACGAGGTAGCGATTCCGTATCTGGCTGGAGAAACACCTTTAATTAAAAGCGGGCTACTGGCTCCTCCGGTAAAAGTGGATCATGCCGTACAGGATGGCGATGTTCTCCCTTACTGTGGCGGTATCCAGGTGATTTATACCCCCGGTCATTCCCCAGATCACATCTCTTTGTATCATATTCCGAGCAAGACGTTGATTTCAGGTGACGCCCTCACAGCACAAGATGGGGTAGTGATGCCTTTCAATCCCGAATTCACGCCAGATCAAACGACAGCTCTGCAATCGATCCGCAAACTGCTCGCGTTCGACATAGAGACTGTGATTGCCTATCATGGTGGTGTTTGTACAGGGGGTATCAAACAACGTCTATCGGATATCGTAGAAAAGGAGGGCATGGACTCAAATGAACATCCGCAGAGCTAAAGGACAAGAAGCAAGTGAACTGAGCGAGCTAGCGTATCGCTCCAAAGCTTATTGGGGATACAGTGATGAATTCATGGAGTCCTGTCGTGACGACCTGACGCTATCACCTGCGTATATCGAGACGCATGAAGTATATGTGTTAGAGGATGAGGGCAGCATCAAAGGCTTCATGAGTCTGGAAAAGGATGCAGAGCAAGAGCAATGGCTATTAGGCTTTTTGTTCATGGAACCAGAGGCAGTTGGAAAAGGTTACGGAAAGGCTCTGTGGCAGCATATGGTGGAGGTGGCACAAAAGCTGGATATCCCAGTCATCACCATCCACAGCGACCCGTACGCAGAACCGTTTTACTTGTCGAGAGGGGCAAAGCGAGTAGGAGAAATCGTGTCTACCGTTTTCCCAGGCAGAAAATTGCCGTTGTTGGAAGTGGAGATCGGAAAGGTACGGGGTGTGGAATAGCTGCAGTCTATTCCTACATTACTTCACGATTTTATACCGGATCGCCTTGGCAACTGCCTGTGTACGATCTTCTACGCCCATTTTCTGCAAAATCCGATGGATATGCGTCTTGACGGTTCCCCCTGAGATAAGCAAATGCTGCGCAATTTGATCGTTCCGTTTGCCGTAGGATAGCTGCTCAAGTACGTCCCGCTCTCGATCGGTCAACTGATCCAACATGACAAGAGGGGGAAGAGCAGAGTCAGCATCAGAGTCAGGATGAGAGGCAGACTCGTGATTCTTTTGTTGAAACTGTAGCGCATCCGCTAGAGCCTTGGCAGCTGTAGCCGTGTAGAACAGTGCCTCTCCCTGATAGGCCCTGCGAATGAGGTCCAACATATCCTGTGAATCGGAATCCTTTAGCATGTAGCCGACAGCACCTGCCCGAATACCGTCTACGATGTAATCGTACGTGTCAAATGTTGTGAGGATTAACACTTTTATCGAAGGATGGAGTCGAGTGATTTCTCGGGTTGCATCGATTCCTGACATATTCGGCATTTGTACATCCATTAAGACGACATCAGGAATGATTTCTCCTACGATCTTCACGGCTTCTTCTCCATTGGAAGCCTCCCCGCTTACTTCCATATCCTTCTGCATTTTTATGACATACCCCAATCCTTGACGGATCATCGTTTGGTCATCGACCAGGACCACACGAATGGTCTCTTTTTTGTTTTGATTTACCATGCTGCATTCCTCCGTATATATCGTGATTTGCTTATCAAAGCGGAAAGCTGATGTCAATTTGAAAGCCGTGGGGCTCTCGAATGGAATAGGAAAGGTCTCCGTTTAATTGCTTGGTTTGTTCTGCGATACCTGTTAAACCAGAGCCCAGTTTGATTTGATGATGATTCGTAATATTCCCATTGTCCCAAATAGCCAGGAATAGGTAGTTATGCTGCTTTTTTTCAATCGTGATGAAAATCTCTGTTGCATCAGAATGCCGAATGGAATTGGTAATAGCTTCTTGGAGAATCCGGTAAAGCGTAATGGTCATCTGCTGTGATAGAGGAATATCTGGATTGGGACTGATCAGCTGCATTTTGATGTCGGTATGCTGCTGGGCTCGTGATAAGAGTATACGCAGCGGTGTGATTCCCAGAGAGGATTTGTCAGCAGCCAATGTATGCACAGACGAGCGTATATCATCGAGGCTTTGCTTGGATACCGTAAGCATGTCTCGGACAGCCTCCTGTGCGTCACTCGGTCCTCCTTGCAGCATGTATTTCAAAGCATTCAATTGAACGATTAACGATGTGAGACTGTGTCCCAAGGCGTCGTGAACATCGCGGGCGATTCTGGTCCTCTCCTCGAGGACAGCGGCACGAAGTGTATTCACAGAGGCTGCTTGCAGTTCAGAATGAGCTTCCTGGAGTTCAACATGCGCCTCTTGCAATTGTTTAAGATGCTGCTGGCTCGATTCCTTTGCTTGATTTTGAAGAGATAATCCTCGTGCGCCGATATACCATCCGATATAGGCCACGATATAGCCTATTACCTCCTCAAAAATATAGTCTCCATGAAAGTACATGAAAGAAAAGGAGCATGCGCCAAAAAAAGTCGCATAGTACAATGCTCGGCGTTCGAGAATGTGATATCCAATAAAAGCTACCAATGGCAAGGATAGACCGATCTCTTCTCCTACATATAGAACTTTTATAAATGACACGGTACCAAGAACGATAATGGCGATGTCTTTTTGAAAAGGTTTCCAATTTTGTTTGGGCCTGAGAAACATCATCAGGAAGCAGAAGATGATGATCAGAGAGATGATAAAGGGAATGGTGGGTTCATGCAAGTAAGCAGTTGGAATGAGAAAAAATGAGATCAATACAAAAAAGCAAATGAGCAGAAAACGGGAGCGTAAAGATGCAGTTGAAGCGTTCAAGAAGACAACCTCCTTTCTTGGAATACATACCCATTATAGTTTCATTTTAGCATGCGCTGTCGTCTATCTCCGGGTGTACGGTCTTCTATCTCTGGATAGATAAAATCAAAATCCAGAAATTAACTATCCGATAGACTTCGGGGACGAATCGTATAAGTACAATGTGATTTGTAGAGGGGAACGCCCCAAACGATAGACGAAAAATAGACAATGGGTAGGAGGCTTTTATGAACGAACTATTTCAGTTAGCGAAGATTCTACGGGATACGAGCACCGTGTTTTCCACACTTTCCATGCAAGCATTGGATTCAAGTGATATTACCTGGCAACAAGTTCTCATTCTGGAGCAAATCGCGATAAGCCCGAAAACAATGGGAGAAATCAGCAAGGCGATTGATCTTTCGTATAGTACGACCTCAGGTTTAATCAGTCGGCTGGAACAGATGAACTTGGTGCGCAGATTTCGTGATAAATCGGATCGGAGAATTGTGTGGGCAGCATTGACGGAGCGTGTACCAGCGAATTGGACGGGTCAAGAAGAAAGTGCTTGTACACCTGCATCGCTGCATTCCTTGCGCGCGCTTATTTTGGAAAAAGAAATACTGAGCTGATACGCTGAGCTCCCTACAAACAAAGAGGTGAGAAAATTTTGAATATATCAGAGCTGTCCATTAAACGTCCGGTCACGATGATTATGATATCCGTAGCCATCTTCATTTTTGGCTTGGTTACCTTTCCGCGCTTGGCTATTGAATTGATGCCATCGCTGACTTCTCCGGTCGCTGTAGTTGTTACCTCTGTTGAGGGGGCGGCTCCAGCTGAGGTAGAAAAGCTGGTTACCAAGCCGATCGAAAATGCATTAGGCACGGTTCCGAATTTAGACAAGGTCACATCAACCTCTGTTAACGGCTCCTCCTCGGTCATCCTCCATTTCAAGTGGGGAACAGACATGGATCAAGCCACGCTGAATATGCGAGATAAAGTAGATTTTGTCCGAGGGAGCTTGCCTGAATCAGCTGGTTCACCAAGGGTGTTAAAATTTGATCCGACAAGCCAGCCGATCATTGATTTGGCTGTAACTGGCGATCAAGATGTCAATAAACTGAAAAAAATCGCGGATGATTTGATTAAGTCTCGCTTGGAACGAATTAACGGTGTTGCTTCTGTCACTGTCACTGGTGGGCAAGAGCGAATTGTCGATATCATCGTGGACCCAGCCAAACTAGCCGCCTATGGATTGACATTGGATCAAATTAAGGCAGCACTAGCAAACAGCAATGTATCCGGATCAGCTGGTGCGATACGAGAAGGTGACGCAAAGACCAGTATTCGCGTGCAAGGGGAATTCACCAATGTGGACACCATTGCACTCACTCCGATCTCTGTCGGTGGGAGCTTCATCCGATTGAGTGATATTGCCAACGTAACAGACACCATCAAAGAAGTGACCGAGCTGAGCTACATTGATGGAAAGCCAAGCTTGGGAATTGCCGTGATGAAAGGCACCGGCGGCAATACGATCAAAATCGCAAAAGACGTAAAGGCTGAGCTGGAGAAGATTAATAGCACGCTTCCAGCAAATGTAGAAACCAGTATCGTTTTCGATACCTCTACATATATCCAGAGTTCCGTTGACAACACGGTAGTACATGCTCTTGCAGGTGGTGCCATTGGCGTACTCATGCTGTTCTTCTTCTTGGGCAGTCTGTCGTCTATGCTCATTGCTGTCATTGTCCTGCCTGTATCGATCATTTCGACCTTCCTCTTGATGTATATGACAGGTCAAACAATCAACCTGATTTCCCTGGCAGGTCTCACACTCGGATTGGGATCATTAGTGGACTTCGCGGTTGTTATGCTGGAAAACATTTTCCGTCAGCGGGAACAAGGCAAGAGTATGATGGAAGCGGCATTGGTCGGTTCCAAAGAAGTAGGAACCGCGGTGATGGCATCCGCATTGGCACAAATTTGCGTATTCTTACCGATTGCGCTGACAGAGGGTATTGTTGCTGAGCTGTTCGCACCATTAGCTTTGACGGTCGTTTTCTCACACATCGCCGCCCTCGTTTTCACTTTCTTGCTGGTTCCGATGATGAGTGCTCGCATGTTAAAAACAGTACCGGAGCATACGAATCACGAAAACTATCGAGGCTTCAATCCGCTAATCTGGTTTAATATCGGTTTCCACAAAGTAGAAAAAGGCTATCAAAGGGTGCTCAAATGGGCATTGGGTCATCGAAAAACGGTGATTGGATCTGCTTTTGCCATGTTGATTGGCTCATTGATGCTAGTTCCATCTCTCGGTGCAGGATTTTTCCCAGATATGGACCAAGGATTAATCCAGGTAGAGATCAAGCTGCCAAAGGGTACCGTCTTGACGGAAACAGAAAAAGTCATGAAACAGGTAGAAGAAGTGGTCAATCAAGTGCCAGAAAAGAAATTGGTCAAGTCCTCGGTCGGGGGTGGCGACGGTATTTCAGAGAGCGGTGCATCTACTTCTCATAACGCAACGATCGAACTGCATGTAGGAGAGATTTCTACGAGACAGCGATCGACAGAGGAAATTGCTGTGGGCCTGCAAGAGCAAGTCAAGCATATTGCAGGAGCAGATATCAAGGTAAAATCCCTTTCCGGTGGTATGGGGGGCGGAGCAGCCATCTCGATTGAAATTCGCGGAGATGATCTGGACGTCTTAACGGAACTGAGCGAGATTGTGAAAGGGGAAATAGCCAAGGTACCGGGAACGATGAACGTATCTACCAGTGTTCAGGAAATGAGTCAGGAGTTCGATGTGAAGGTCAATACAGAGAAGGCGAGCTTGTACGGATTGACAACAAATGAAATCCTTTCTGCTGTGCGAACTTCTTTCCAAGGTCAAACGGTTACCCAGTATCGTACGGGTGAAGATGAAATTGATATCAATCTCAAGCTGCCGGAAGACTATAAGGAAGATATCAATTACTTGAAGAACCTGCGCATTTCCACGCCGACGGGCGCTCAAATCAGCCTCACTTCCGTAGCGACCATCAGCAAAGTCGATGTACCACCATCGATTGAGCGCAAAAACATGACGCGCGAAGTGACGGTCACAAGCGATTGGATCGGGGATAACCTGCAAGCGGCCTCGACGGAAATTACGAGTATCATCAATAAGCTGAATGTTCCGGACGGGTACACTATCGAAATGGGCGGCCAGAGCGAGGATATGGGGAATTCTTTTGTGAATTTGGGTCTCGCGATTGTCTTGTCCGTTGTGCTTGTGTACATGGTCATGGCTGCTCAGTTTGAATCACTTTTCAGTCCATTTATCATCATGTTCTCGGTTCCTCCGAGCCTTACTGGGGTCATATTGGGGCTTTTGTTTACAGGCACGCCTATTACCGTATCTGTTTTGATCGGGTACATTTTGCTGATCGGTCTGGTCGTGAACAATGCGATTGTGTTAATCGATTTGATCAATCAGTTGCGTGCAAAAGGTTGGGAGTTACATGAAGCGATTTTACATGCAGGACCTGCTCGTCTACGCCCGATTTTGATGACAACCCTCACGACGATTATGGCCATTGCTCCGCTCTCCGTTGCGGCAGGGTCTGGTCTAGAACTGCAAGCGCCTATGGCTACTACCGTCATGTATGGTTTGATTTTCTCCACCATGATCACGCTCATACTCGTACCTGTGGTTACCGTATGGTTCGACGAGATGGGGCAGAAGAGACGCAACAAACGTAAGGAAAAGCAGGAAAAGAAAACCTTTACCACTTTGGAATCGACAAATGCATGAGAAAAGAGGAGGAACGATTCATGATCATAAATAAAAGAATCGCGATTGTGGCGCTACTTTCCCTGACCTTGATCACAGGCTGCGCAAGCCAGGAAGATGCAGCGACTACTGCTGCCCCACCAGAAGAAACAGTTACCCCTGTACAGGTTGCAACGGTGGCACAAGGCGTGGTCACATCTGAGTCTGGGCTGACTGCAAAATTGGCACCGAGTGAAGAAGTCCAAATGTCACCAAAAACCAGTGGGAAAATTAAATCTCTACCCGTAAAGCTGGGTCAGCCCGTAACAAAAGGTCAATTATTGTTTACACTCGATACGAATGAGCTGTCAAACAGCGTAAGAGAACAAGAAGCAGCTCTCCGTGTGGCAAAAGCGAACTTAACCCAAGCAGGCAGCACCTCTGACCAAGGCTTGGTGGAAGCACAAAATGATTTGACGGAAGCAGAACGAGCGCTTGCTGACGCAAAACTGAATCAACAACGTAATCAGCAGCTGTTTGCTCAGGGAGCGATTGCTGCTGAGAAAATGGAAGAGGCAAATACAACGCTCACAAAAGCCCAGATTTCCTATGACAATGCAAAGCAGAAGCTGCAAAGCGCGAAACAAAAAACAGGTGTGCAAGTATCGGCAGCGAGCGTAACGGAGTCCGAGGTCAGACTGCAAAATGCTCGAGAGCAATTGGCGAATGCAACGGTTGTCTCCCCAATCGACGGATTTGTCGCAAGCGTGACCGGAGCAGTAGGGCAGATGGCAGGCCAGCAACCGATTGTGACCGTCGTCAAAACCAATCCACTTGTGGTCAAAGCGAATTTGTCCGAAGCAGATGTGACGAAAGTAAAAGTAGGAGCAGGCGTCAAAGTAAACGTGCAGTCTACAGGCAAAACGATTGATGCAAAAGTAACGGCGATTAGTCCCGTCATGGATTCGCAGCTCAAAGCCTATCCAGTAGAAATCACGATTCCAAATGCTTCTAATGAATTGAAGTCCGATATGGTCGTGAATGTTACCTTTCCGCAAGGTTCAGAAGGAGCGAAATCACTGGTCATTCCTCGCAAGGCGGTATTTGAGCGTGAAGGCAGACAATACGTATTCAAGCTGGAAGGGGAAACAGCCAAGCAAGTGGAAGTGTCGACGGGCAACTCGACAAGCGAATTGATTGAAGTAGTATCGGGCTTAGCGAATGGAGATAAAGTCGTGGTAAAAGGACAGACGCTGCTTGCGGATGGCGGCAAGGTGAGTATTCAGGAGTAAGTAGATAGGGAAGAAAAAGAGGCGGAGCAGATCCGCCTCTTTTTGTTATAAAATGGTAGGATTATCTACTCTACCAAAATTGCTAAACAGAGTATAATTTTAGCTATGGAAGTTGAGAGTTAAAAATCAATGCCTCTAACTTTTTCATAATCCCGACATCAAAGCAATGATAGGATAAGGAGTCATAAATGATTATATCCACCAAACTGCGCAAAGGGATTGCACTGCTCATGACAGTCGTGCTCGTCTCCGGATGCTCGATGTTTGCGAGCAAAGATGAATCCACTGAGCGCCAGAAGATAGAGAAGGAACAGAAAATCACGCGATACACGGGTGAAAAAAGCAAGGCGCTGTCTCATGTATACACGGGGCGCAAGGAACTAGCTCTGACGTTTAACGGCATGGGCGACGATAAAATGATGAAAAGTCTTTTGGAGCAGCTAGATGCTCATAAGATCAAAGCAACCTTTTTTCTCCCGGGCATGCGTGTCGCCGAGGAGCCAAACATCGCCAAGGACATTTTGGCCCGCGGTCATGAAATCCAAAACAACACACTGAGTCAGCTGGACATGAGCAAGCTCAGCTACGAGCAAATCTATCGGGAAATTCAGTTGAGTAATGAGGTAATCAAACGCGAAACGGGTATTTCACCTCGCTATGTGAGAACCAAATCCGGCGATGTGACAGATGATGTTCGTTTGGCAGCCGCCCATCTCGGGATGGAAGCGGTCGTCAGCTACACGATCAACCCGAAGGACCGTGATTTACAAAAAGACGCCAAAACCATCGGAGATTACATAGCTCGCTACATGTCCAGGGGCAGCATTATCTCGCTCAATACGGACATCAATCCTGAGGTGATTCCGGCCATTCCATTGATCGCCAAGGCAGCAGCGGATATCGGCTACCAGTTTGTCCCGCTCAGTGAGATGGTGAAAAACGGCGGTGAACGCAAGCCGCTGGAACAAATACCAGGCTTTGACGCAGCCAAACTGAATCCACAATTCGAAAATGCCAAGTACGAGCTCGTCTATCAGGTCGACACAAATAAAAAACAGATCGCGCTCACCTTTGACGACTGGGGAAGCGACAAAACCGTAACGAAACTATTAGACATTTTGGCAGAGCATGATGTCAAAGCGACCTTCTTTTTACGGGCAAAAGGGGTGGAGAACAATCCGAATTTGGCGAGAGCGATGGTGGAGAGTGGTCATGATGTGGCAAACCATTCTTACAGCCATCCGGTCATAACGACGCTGACAACGGAAGAATTGCAGAAGGACGTGGTCAAAGCACACCAGGTCATTACCGAAGCGATCCAACAGCAGCCTGTCATGCTGTTCCGTCCGCCGACTGGCGTAGTAGACGATCATACAGCCAAAGTGATTGCAGCCACAGGATACAAGGTCATTGCGTTGTACGATGTCACCACATTGGATTGGGACAAGAAAAACAGCGCCGCAGATATTGTAAATGGCGTCATGAGCAAAACGAAAAATGGCAGTGTCATTTTGCTGCATATGCTCGATGACATCCACACGATTGAGGCGCTCCCGATTGTACTGGAAAGCCTGAAAAGCAAAGGCTACACCTTTGTAAAGATGGACGATATGATCAAACAAAGCCGTTCCGGCAACTAATCCCTTTCTCAGAAAGGGATTTTATTTTGCCTTTTTCGCAAAGCTCGGGCGATTGACAGTAAAAATACTCTTTGTTATAGTTTTGACGATAATGATAATCAATATCGATAAGGTCATTCCTTACATTTACCTTACAAACGTACATAAGGGAGGCTCATCATGCTTACGAACAAAACAGTAAAAGCTTTCCTTGCTGTCATTTTTGTGTTCTCGCTTTTTTTGACGGCATGCGGTGGAGCAAATACGGCAACGCCAGCACCCGCGACGGATTCTGCTTCCAAGCCAGCTGACAAGTCTACAGGAGCTCCTTCTGAGAACAAAATGCGCAGCATCGAAACACCCAAAGGGACGATTCAAATTCCCGACAAGCCACAACGCATTGTGACTGACTACTACGCAGGCGAGTTGATTGCAGTAGGCGGAAACGTAATCGGTGCAGAGACGGAAGCTTTCAAAAGCCCGTTTACCGTTGAACAATTAAAAAATGCGCAGGACGTAGGCAGCCCGCGGATCAATGTGGAGAAAACGTTAGCGCTCGCTCCTGACCTCATCGTCGTCATGTATGATGACAATTATGAAGCCTTGTCCAAAATCGCTCCAACCGTTTATCTCCCGTACGGTACGGCGACAAACATTTACGATACGGTCAAATTGTTCGGAGAAGTGGTTGGCGATAAAGAAAAGGCAGACAAGTTCATTGCAGACTTTGACAAGAAGGCAGCCTGGGGTCGCGAAAAGCTGAAAGGCATCGTGGATGAGAATGCGACTGTCGGTCTCTACGAGTTGACCAACAAAGGAGATTTGTGGATCTTCGGCGATAACGCAGGGCGCGGTGGTCAAACGGTGTACAATGCATTGAAGCTGAAAATGCCGCACGCAGGCAAAGCAAAAGAGCAAACCGTACAGCTGTCCATGGAAACCCTGCCAGAATATGCGGCAGATTACATGTTCGTGACTTTCTACAACCCGGAAAAGAATAGTGAAGCCTTGAAAACCTTACAGGAGTCCGCTGTCTGGAATGCTACACCTGCTGCCAAAAACAATCAGATTTTCTACAACGACTACGATACATTCTATCGCTATGACCCAATCGCGATCACCGCACATATTGATATGTTCGTAGATATGCTGATCAAAAGACACGAAGAGAACAAGAGCAAAAAATAGATCACAAGAAAAGTCATCGCTTCCCGGATGGCTTTTTTTCGTCTCACGTAATAAACCTTACAAAATGTAAAGATAACTGTAAGGAACATCAATAGCTCCTATTCTGGAATTTGGTTACAGTTAATAGCGACCGAAACAACGAACGCTAACCAATAGATAGAATGGAGGAACGTAGAATGAGTACTGCTGTACTAGAAGTGAAAGACGTTCAAAAAATATATGGGACAAAAGGTGAAAGCCAGTCGCATGCCTTAAAAGGCGTATCGATGACCATAGACAAAGGTGAGTTCGTGGGAATCATGGGGCCATCCGGTTCGGGTAAAACGACTCTGCTCAACGTGATTTCCACACTGGATCGTCCAACGGAAGGCTTTATTGAAATTGCGGGAACGAACATTACACAGATGAAGCGTAATCAGCTCGCAGATTTTCGCTCGCAAAAGCTCGGCTTTATCTTTCAAGATTTCAACCTGCTAGAGAATTTGTCCGTGTATGAAAACATTGCATTGCCGCTGTCTCTGCAAGGTGTCTCTTCCAAAGAGATCAGCACCAAAGTAAGTAAAGTAGCACAAACACTCGGGATCGAAGAGATTTTGCAAAAATATCCGGTTCAAATTTCCGGGGGACAAAAACAACGCGCCGCAGCAGCACGCGCACTTGTGCATGATCCTGCGATTTTGCTGGCGGACGAACCGACGGGTGCCCTCGACTCGAAGAATGCGAAAAGCTTGCTGGAAACGATGACAGATTTGAACGAGAACCACCAAGTATCAATCATGATGGTTACGCATGATGCTTTTTCTGCGAGTTATTGCAAACGTATCTTGTTCATTCAGGACGGCAAGCTGTACACCGAGATTCAACGTACGGGGGATCGTCAGCAATTTTTCAAACAAATCCTGGATGTACTGGCCGAGCTAGGTGCATCACATGATGTACGCTAGGAGGTAACATTTCATGCTTTTAAAGCTATCCTTGTCCAGTATGCGGAAGATGATGAAGGACTATCTGGTTCTGCTCGTGGGTCTGGTCATCTCGATTTCGATTTTTTACATGTTCCAGACGCTTGCTCTCAATTCAGATTACACGAAAAACAACTCGATGATCTCTTCGATTCAGATCGTTTTTAATGTAGGGGCATTCCTGCTGGCGTTTATCACGATTTTCTATATCTTCTATGCCAACTCATTCCTACTCTCGCTGCGGCGCAAAGAGCTCGGAATGTACATGGTGTTAGGTGCGAAGAAGGGGAAAATCAGCCAGATTTTGTTCCTGGAAACATTGACGATGGGGATCCTTTCCCTGGTGATTGGTAGTCTGGTTGGTATTGCGCTTGCAAGCGGCATCGGCGTCTTGCTCATGAACTTGCTGGAGATTTCAACAGATGGGTACTATCCTTTTTATCTGCCAGCGGTTTGGGTGACATGGGGATTCTTCCTCATTCTGTTTATCATCACATCCACGATCAATGCGACTCGTTTGGCTCGTGCTACTGAGCTTGCTCTCATCCGTGCCGAGCAGCAAAATGACCAAATCAAGTCAAAAGGAATCGGAGCCGTTTTGGTAGCCATCCTTGGCGTGATTCTGTTGGCTCTGGGCTATACATGCTTGCACTTGATTATGTACCTCCAAGCACTCGGCTTTATCGTCGGGGCTATTTCATGCACAATCGGGACGTACTTGATTTTCATCTCGTTGCTGCCAGTTCTTGTACAGGCTTTGAAGAAAAATAAAAAGCTGAATGATAGCAAGTTGAACGCATTCACCTTTGCTCAGCTGCGCTTTCGGGTGAACAACCTGACCAAAATCCTCGGTACAGTAGCAATGTTGATCGGGCTTGGTGTCGGGGCGATGGCAGGGGGCTTGGCCTTCCAGCAAAACGTCAATTTGTTTACCTCGGTATTCCATGTGTATGACGTGAATCTGCATGATCCGGTTGAAGCGGATTATGAGGCACTGAAAAAAATGAACGTCCTGGAGCAAAATACGTATCGATACAAAGTCGACGACAAGGCGTATTACTACTTGAAGGAAGACTTGCTGGCAAATCCGCTGCTGATTTCCACGAACAGCACTCAAAATTACTCTGCTGACAACAAGCCAAAACTTGTGGCAGATCCGCTTCCAAAAGAGACGTATATCATTAGTGCGTCAAAAGAAGACAACGGTAAATACGATGCTGTTCCTGAGGATTGGGACAAAGGGATATCTACCAATTTTATCAACTACCAGATGATTGAGGGCAAGTCTGTACTGGTTGTGGATCAGGCGACGTATGAGCAAACCGCTGGAAGTGAACACAAGGTTCTCCTTGCCCAAGTAGACGATTATTTGAAATACACGCAGGAATTTAAAGCAATGGATGAACGCCAAAAGCAATTGATTGGGTCTATCACAAATGTGGAAGCGAAAGACGTATACACTTCTTCCAAATACAGCACGTATTCGGGCATGTATATTTTCACAAGCGGGACGATGTTTATGGGCTTCTTCCTCGGAATTGCCTTCCTGGCGATGATGGCGAGCTGCCTGATGTTCAAAATCTTGTCCGGTGCTTCCCGTGACAAAGATCGATACAGCATGCTGAGAAAAATCGGCGTACGTCAATCGTTGCTCGTAGGTTCGATCTATAAAGAGCTGTTCATGGTATTCATTTTCCCGGCGATCATCGGTCTGATGCACGTATTGATCGGCATGGAGATGTTCTCGTTCATCCTTTTGGATCCGTATCTGAACATCTGGATTCCAACACTGATTTTCGTTGTGATCTATGCGATTTACTATTACATTACGGTTCAGCTTTATCGTGGAATTGTGTTACCAAAAGAAGCGTAAAGAATCAATCCTCCTCATTTGAGGGGGATTTTTTTGCTTTTTATTCGGAGCAGTTGTGGGGGGAAGAAGCGCATTTCCAGTCTATGCTTCGGCCTACGCCCCCCAAGGGGGATTGACTGGCCGCTTCGGAATAAATGGCGGGAGCGCTTCAAACGTTGAAATTTCGATGAAGGATTCCATCAGTGAAGCTTAAATTCCCCGCCATTTATTCCGAAGCTGGGGCGGTCTCCAGAGGCGCTTGGACTGGAAATGCGCTTCTTCTTACGTAGCCTTGGTTAAATAACTTGAAAGTGACTTCAAGAAGCTACTTCCAGATCAAAACAGTTGGAAAACAGAAAAAACTAGCACATTCCACCGTTGACAAAGATAATGATAATCATTATCATAATCAATGGTTGATTGGAAATCATGTCCATCATGAAACATCCTTTATCATTCGATGTAACACCCAGAAAAGTAAGGGGGAAATTTTTCATGCGTCTTATGAAATTACCAGTGATGCTTGTATTTTTGTCTGCGATGCTGCTACTTGCTGCTTGCGGCAATGCAGGGTCAACTGCACAATCTGGTTCCAACCAAGCTGCTACAGCTCAGCCTGACGCGGCGAAGCCGGCTGAAGAGCAAGTGCGCACAGTGAAGCACATGATGGGAGAGTCGACCATCAAAGGCACTCCTAAGCGTATTGTTGCATTGGAATGGAGCTCAGCAGAGCATTTGTTGGCTCTTGGTATTCAGCCTGTGGGGATTGCAGATATTCCGAATATGAAAAAATGGGTCAAACTCCCTGTGGAGATTGCTCCAGAGGTAGTGGATGTAGGAAGTCGTACTTCCCCAAACCTGGAATCGATCATGATGTTGAAGCCAGATTTGATTATCGGTATTAAAAGAAATGTAGAAGCGAATTACGACGAAATGAGCAAAATTGCCCCAACGATTGCTTTTGATACGAATCCGGCTGAAGGTCAAGGATCACAGTATGATCGAATGATCGAGATCTTCAAGCAAATTGCGGATATCACGGGTAAAAATGCAGAAGCCGAAGCCGCTTTGAAAGACCTCGACAAGACTTATGCGGAAGCAAAAGAAAAGCTGACCAAAGCTGGCGCAGATAAAGTTCCATTCGTCCTCGCGATGGGCTACAGCAGTCAAAATGCGGTAGAATTCCGTTTGTCTACGGACAACTCTACAGCAGCAAGCATCTTGATTCATATTGGTCTGACAAATAAGTATAAGCCCAAGAAATTTGAGCAAACAGGCATGACACTGGCAGATGTGGAGGCACTACCAGCGTTGCAGGATGCAAATTTCCTCCATATCATTCAAAATGATGACAACGTGATTGACAATCAATTGAAGAACAACCCGGTTTGGAACGGCCTTACTTTTGTGAAAGAAAATCGTGTCTATGCCCTGGGCGGAGATCTGTGGCCTTACGGTGGTACCATGTCTGCAAAGATTCTCGCGAATAAAGTCGTTGATTTGTTGGCAAAATAATGAGTTTAGCCAAAAATAAAATGTTCACACGAACTGACATCACTCCAGCCACTTCCTCGCAAAGAGGGGGCTGGAGATTGTTCTTGATGTTAGGGAGTGGGCTGGTTGCTCTGCTGGTTCTTACATTTGTCAGTTTGACACAGGGAATGGCAGACATTTCTCTGCGTTCTGTCGTACAGGCCATTATTGCTCCACAGGATATCTCAGATCACCATATGATACAGGGTGTCAGGCTTCCGAGAACGGTCATGGGGCTTTTGTCTGGTGCAGCATTGGCGATTGCCGGAGCTTTGATGCAGACGGTGACACGAAACCCGCTCGCGTCAGAAACGACACTAGGCGTAAATGCAGGTGCTTATTTCTTCGTGGTGTTCGGGATGGTTTTTTGGCCATCACTCTTGCATGATCACCCGCTTCCCTTTGCGATGGCGGGCGGAATTCTCGCAGCTGTTACCGTATACTTCATGTCTGGCGGGCGAAAAGGTACGCCAGTCCGTGTGGCATTGTCCGGGATGATTGTGACCTTGGTGTACTCCTCCTTGACGAGTGCCATCATCTTGTTTAATGAAGAAACGACCAATGGCATTTTCCTCTGGGGCTCAGGTTCTTTGAAACAAAATGACTGGTCGGGTGTAGAATTCAGTTGGCCTTGGATTGTAGCCGGGATTTTGGTCAGCATTTTCATGTCCAGGCAGCTTGATGTACTTACCTTTCATGAAGAAACGGCGAAATCATTGGGGCAAAAGGTAGCGAAAACACGACTTTTCACCATGTTTATTGCGATCTTGGTTACGTGCGTCAGTGTCAGTGTGGTCGGGCCAATCGGCTTCATCGGTCTCGTGGCTCCGCATCTGGTACGATTGTCAGGCATCACTCAGCATAAATGGCTGTTGCCGCTATGTGCCATCTGGGGGGCAGCGCTGCTGGTGGCTTCCGATACGATTGCACGTATGTTCATCAATCATTATGGTGAACTTCCAGCAGGAGCCATCACTGCTGCTATTGGTGGACCATGGTTGATCTGGCTGGCTTTGCGTGTCTCGCGCAGTATGAGTGCGGGGACTGGAGGCTCGATGAGTGTCGGAGGAGCACAACGCAAAGTTTCGTATCCGTTGATTGTGTGCACGCTTGCTGTGCTGCTCGTGGTCGTTTGGATGCTCAGCTTGTCCAGCGGAAACCTGTACCTGCCGTGGACAGAGATCATCGCCATTTTCATGGGACAAGGAAACGAGATGTACAGTCAATTGGTGTTTGAGCTTCGAATGCCGCGACTGTTGACGGCGATGCTCGCAGGTGTGGCACTCGCGATCAGCGGAAGCCTCATGCAGAGTGCAGTACGAAATCCGCTGGCAGATCCACAGATTGTAGGTGTAACGAGCGGTGCGGGTGTAGGGGCGATTATCGTGCTCCTCGTGTTTCCTCAACTCTCGGCTTGGATGCCGCTTGGGGCCGTTGCAGGGGGAATCATCTCAGCTGCGATTGTGTACGCGGTCTCTTGGAGAAGGGGACTCAATCCAATCATATTGACGCTTGTAGGTATTGCGGTTTCTGCCGCAGGTGCCGCCCTTATCAATATCTTGATCGTACATTCCATGATCTTGGCAGCGCCTGCACTTACTTGGCTGGCAGGAAGTACATATGGGCGGGGATGGATGGAAGTAGGCCGCCTGTTGCCTGCGATCCTCGTTCTAGCTCCGATCGCGTGGTGGTTAGGACGTCGGGTGGATCTTTTGTCATTTAACGACGAGAGCTCGACTGGATTGGGGTTAAAGGTGCGGATGACGAGGTTGTCTGTGGCAGTCATTGCGGTGTTGCTCGCTTCAGCGGCAGTTGCCAGTGTCGGAGCCGTAGGATTTATCGGTCTTCTCGCTCCGCATGCAGCACGTATGCTGGTTGGACCCCATCATCGCCGTGCAGTTGTCGTCTCAGCCATGCTTGGGGCTGTATTGCTGGCTGCTTCTGATTTGCTGGGAAGGATCGTCATGATCCCGAAAGATATTCCGGCCGGGGTCGTAGTGGCGTTGCTAGGCGCGCCCTATCTGTTCTTGCTGATGTTCCGTTCGACTCGTTCCGCACAATAGACAGGCAGGTACTTGCCAAATAGAAAGATCTCCAACATGATAAAAGTAGAACAGGCTGATTCTGGCAATCAGCTTGTCTGCTTTTTTTGCTATTTCCGGTGATAGAAGGATGTGAGTCTGTTGACGATTTATCAAGATTATCCTGGCTTTTTGATGACCGTCTTTCGCAAACAGCGATTGAAAAATTTTCACCTGCGTCAGGTGGAGGTAAACACCCATGTCCTTTGCTATGTGGCAGAAGGAAGTGCAGAGATTACGGTGGATGGTCAAAAGCAGGTGCTCGACGCCGGAAAGCTCTTGTTGTTGCGCCCGACGGCGAAGATAGAAGAATTGCGGTGCCAATCAGGACCGTTGCACATATACAGGCTGCATTACGTGGAAGTGAGACACGACCAGCACGAGAGCGCTCCCGAGAGGAAAGGAGTCAAGGTTTTGGCTGTCTCTACTCCCGCCTCATTTCTGACGGTATTGGAGGAGCTCTCGCAATTGACACGGAAGCGGGACTACTCTTCTTTTTTGCGGAGCCAAGCGCTGCTCTACGAGCTTTTGGGTATTGTTGATGATGAACAGAAAAAGAATGAGGAAAAGGGCATTGGAGCGATTGAGGAGACGATCGCCTACATGCAGAAGCACTACCGCGAGTCACTAGAATTGGGAAGCTTGCCGAAACTGGCGGGGTTGACCCCTAGCTCTTATTGCCGTGCTTTCAAACGTGCGACGGGAATGACACCTGGGGAGTATTTGACTGGGTTGCGGATGGAGCATGCCAAGGAGCTGCTTGCCCATTCTGGAGGAAGTGTGAAGGATGTGGCTCGCAACGTAGGCTATGCCGATGAGCTGTATTTTAGTAGACTCTTCAAAAAGCGAGAAGGATTGTCGCCGCAAATTTATATGAAGCAAAGTGAACAGCGGGTAGTCGTGGTTAGCAAGCTGTTTTTGCAGGATCATTTTCTTGCGATGGGAATTCAGCCGATTGCTGCCCCCTCCTTCCCGAACTACTTTGAAACGAGGACGGGCTTTCCTTCTTATTTGCAGCAAAAGCTGCGCGGGACAAAAGCACTGAATGCAGAGCAGTTGATCGATCCGAAAGAGATTTTGACTTTGTCGCCTGATGTGATTGTCAGGATGAATTTTTTCCACAATCGGGAGGCAGGAGATTGGGAGAAAATAAAAGGAACGGTCTCCTTTGACGGCTATCCGAACTGGATTGACTACCAAACCAAATTGGCGACGCTCTTCAAAAAAGAGAGTCAGGCAGAGAAAATCATCAAGCACATCGACAAAGTGGAAAAACAAGCAAGAGATGCACTATTGCCGGTTACGCGCACGGGTGAATGGACGATGATTCGCGTGCTGAAGGATGAGGTGCGCCTGTACGGCGTAGAGGGACACGCCCTCGCTGACTTGTTTTATCACAAGCTTGGGTTTGCGCCTGATCCGAATGTGACCCATGCGGCCTATAAACCAAATGCGCTTATCGATCTGATCGAATTGAACCCGGAGAGAATCATCGTGTTCTGGAGCGAACGGGAACATGTGGCAGCACTGTGGAACAACCCGCTGTGGAGAGACTTGCGTGCGGTGCGGGAAAACAAAGTGTACCACCCAGCCAATCATGAATGGGACCCATGGGGACCGTTTGGCAGAGAGCATACGATTCAAAGGAGCACAGCGTATTTTCTCCAGGTCGCACAGGGATAATCTGGTCCATGGCAATTAGACAATCACGTCCATAGAAAAGTAAGAGGAGTCTCTATATACTATCAATTGATAATTGTTATCACTAAGTTGATAAGCAGAAGTGGGGGCATTCTCGATATGAAAAGTAAGACCAGTTTACGTACCATGCGCCACATCATGACCAGCTTCTTCGCGCTGTGCTTGCTGGTTGTCCTTGCCGGTTGTGGAGGCAATGCCAATCAAGCTCAACAGGCGCCAGCTGCATCGGGAACGACGACTGAGGCTACTCCAGCACCAGCCGATGCGAATGAAGTACGTGAAGTGAAACACGCAATGGGCACAACTCCCATTAAGGGAACACCAGAACGTGTGGTTATTCTAACAAATGAAGGTACGGAAGCCTTGCTTGCACTTGGCGTTAAGCCAATCGCTGCTGTACAGTCCTGGGATGAAGATCCATGGTATCCTCACATCAAAGATGAGATGACAGGCGTAGAAGTGTTGGGCTTTGAAGACCAGCCGAATCTCGAAGCGATTGTCAGCCTGAGCCCTGATTTGATCATCGGGAACAAAGTACGTCATGAAAAGATTTATGATCAACTGTCCAAAATCGCTCCAACCGTATTCTCTGAAGAGCTGTCCGGTAGATGGAAAAGCAACTTCACGCTCTATGCAGAAGCACTGAACAAGAAGGCGGAAGGCGAGCAAGTCCTGAAAGAATTCGACGACCGTGTAGCTGCTGCGAAAGCAAAGCTGGGTCCTAAAGCTTCTACCAAAGTATCCGTAGCGAAATTCTCCAAAAAAGGCGTACAAATCTATCAAAAAGATACCTTTAGCGGTGTGCTGCTCGATCAGCTGGGACTCGCACGTCCAGCTTCCCAGGACGTAAACAACTTTGCAGAAATGATCAGTGAAGAAGGCATGTCCGCTATGGACGGGGACATCCTGTTCTACTGGGTAACGGAGCCAACGAAAGAATCTACAGACATTGCGAACAATGCGAAAAAATGGATGGAAAGCCCAGTCTTCAAATCTCTGAATGTGGCGAAGACCAATCAAGTTTACCAAGTAGACGAAACGGTCTGGAACAAAGCAGGCGGCATCAAGGCAGCGAATTTGCTGCTCGAAGATATCATGAAGCGCCTTGATGTGAAGTAAAAAGAATACGGCGTCAAAGCAAAAGACCTCATCTGGAAGAATGGATGGGGTCTTTCCTTGGTATAATATGGGATGTACCGCTTAGTTTATGTACCCTAAATTTCCCAGTCATTTGTTTAACCATGACATTTGTCATGTCCTCGACTTGACGTTTATGACTACAGCGGTCAGACGCTATTTTCTACAATAAAGATAGAATATTGCGTCCGGCGAATTCACATGTCCCTGTACGCTTCAATCGAGGAGGAAACAAGCAATGCAACAAGCTAACATTGCCCAGTTGAAAAAGAATGTTGCCCCCTTTGAAAAATCAGACCTAAAAAAGAGCATCCGACAGCTCATCAATACGTTGGTTCCGCTGATTGTACTCTGGTACGGTGCTTATCTCAGTCTGTCTGTGTCCTATTGGCTCACGCTGCCTATCGTCATCGTCGCAGCTGGTTTTGTCATCCGTACCTTCATCATTTGCCACGATTGCTGCCACCAATCCTTTTTCAAAAATCGTCTGGCGAATGACATCGTTGGTACGATTACCGGTGTGCTGACCCTTGTCCCCTATGAACAATGGAAAAACAGTCACAATATTCACCATGCAACGAGCAGCAACCTCGACAAACGAGGCGTAGGCGATCTATGGATGATGACCGTCAATGAATATCTCGAGGCTTCTATCTGGCGTAAAATCGCTTATCGGCTGTATCGCAATCCGATCGTCATGTTTGGTTTGGGTCCTATTTTTGTCTTTTTGCTCCAATATCGTTTTAATGTAAAGCGAGCTCGCCGCAAAGAGCGGTTGAATACGTATTTGACCAATGTGCTGCTGGTCGGTCTTTATGCGCTCTTAATCTGGGCGGTTGGCTGGCAAGCATTCCTGCTGATCCAAGGTCCGATCTTTTTCGTCTCCGGCTTGTTTGGGATTTGGCTGTTTTATGTGCAGCATACGTATGAGGATTCGTACTTTGAGAACGATGAAGAGTGGAGCTACGTGAAGGCGGCTGTAGAAGGAAGCTCCTACTACAAGCTGCCGAAGGTTTTGCAATGGATCACAGGCAATATTGGCTTTCACCATGTTCATCACTTAAGCCCACGGGTACCGAACTACAACCTGGAAAAAGCACACAACGAGACACCGCCGCTTCAGATGGCGACAACGATTACACTGGCGTCCAGCTTGCAGTGCCTGCGTTTTCATTTGTGGGATGAGAGCAACAAGCGCTTTGTGAGCTTCAAAGGCATCAAGCGGTTGGCTGCTGCTCAATCGGAAGCGCTCATGGATGCACTCCAAGGCTCCAAACCGAGTTTGGAAGGAAAATAAGCCTGCCATAAACCTTTGAATTCCGATACACTTGAGAGAGTGGCGAAGAAAAGGTGGGCAAGTATGCAGAAGCAGAAGTGGTATCACATTCTTCAAAAAAATACGGGCTTGAGCCCTTATGTGTGGGTTGTCTTCTACATCCTGCCATTCTATTTTATCTTCCGGTCCTCTTCGACGTACGAAGCAGTGATCGGAATCATCATGATCATTCTGTTTTTCATTTGTTATGTATTCTCCTTTCTGTCAAAGGGCTGGCTGGTGTATTTCTGGACGAGTGTGCAAATCGTTATATCGGTCGCCATGACCTTGATGTTCGGCTATGTGTATTTCTCGCTCTTCCTGGCGTTTTTTATCGGGAATATCGATAATAAGATCGGCTTCGTTACGCTGTACACGGTTCATTTGATTAGCACCACCATATCGGTCAACATCGGCTTTTTCACCAAAAACGCGCAATTGATTGGCCAGCTTCCGTTTGTTTTGGTTAGCATGATAGCTGTCATTCTCTTGCCCGTGACGACGTACAACTGGAATAAGCGAGAGAAGCTGCAGGGAGAACTGGAGCATGCCAACAAGCGAATATCGGAGCTGGTCAAGCTCGAGGAACGCCAACGCATTGCCCGTGACTTGCACGATACGCTGGGACAGAAGCTTTCCTTGATTGGATTGAAAAGCGATTTGGCGAACAAGCTGATCAACAAAAATCCTGCTCTGGCACGAACGGAGCTGGAGGAAATCAGACAAACGGCGCGTATCGCTTTGAAAGAAGTACGGGAAATGGTCACGCAAATGCGTGGGACGCGGCTAGAGGATGAGATGTTTCGGATCAAGCAAATTTTCAAGGCAGCGGAAATTGAATTCGTGCTGGAAGGCGACACGAATCTGACCAACACTTCGCTGATGACGGAAAACGTGTTGTGCATGTGCCTGAAAGAAGCAGTCAACAATATTGTGAAGCATAGCAATGCCACCGTCTGCTCCATCGTCATCGAACCCACTCTTACCGATCTCGTCGTAAGCGTAACAGATAATGGAATTGGAATGGCGGAGGAATTGGTCTACCGAGGCAATGGTTTGCGTGGGATGAAGGAACGGCTGGAATTTGTCAATGGAAGCATGGAAATCCAGTCCTCAGTGTCTGGAACACAGCTAGTGATTCGGGTACCCAACGTCTTCAAACAACCGGAACAGGAGGCGGGAGGATGATTCGCATTGTCATTGCAGAGGATCAGCGGATGCTATTGGGAGCCCTTGCTTCCCTGCTCGATTTGGAAGAGGATATGAAGGTCGTCGGTAGAGCAAGTAATGGTGAGGATGCCGTCAAGCTCGTGCATCAGCATCAACCCGACATTTGCATTATGGATATCGAAATGCCAGTCAAAAGCGGATTGGACGCTGCCGAAGAATTGAAAGGCAGCGGCTGCAAGGTAATGATTCTAACGACCTTTGCTCGCCCAGGTTACTTCGAACGAGCACTGAAGGCAGGTGCAAACGGCTACTTGCTCAAGGACAGTCCGAGCGAAGAGCTGGCCAGCTCGATTCGCAGCATTATGGCAGGGCGGCGGATCTATGCCCCTGAGCTGGTCGATGAGGCATACGGGCAGGAGAATCCGCTGACGGAGCGGGAAAAGGAAGTCCTGCTCTTGATCGCTGACGGCAAGAACACCAAGGAGATTGCCAGCCAGCTGTACATTACGACAGGGACTGTACGGAATTACATCTCCGTCATTCTCGATAAGCTCGGTGTGAGCAATCGGATCGAGGCGATTATGCATTTCAAGGAAAAAGGCTGGTTTAAGTAGCAGACCAGCTGGAGAAGGCCCTTTCTGTTTTGGCAGGAAGGGTTTTATAATATTTCGACGGAGTCGTGGATGGAGGAGCATTCTGTTGAAGCTGAACAAAATAGAAGTGAAGAAGATGACAAGTAAATACTGCGATCATGAACATGAGTGTATATTGATTGATGAGGTCCCGCTTGATGTTATCCTTCACTCTCTTTACCCCAATCATCATTTGGAAGGATTAATTCCGACTATCCTAAACTGGATAGATGAACCAAGAGAGAAGGCTTTTGTACGAAGCCGATACGAGTCATTCAAGCAGAGAGAAATGCTTCCCATATTGATGTGTCCCGACGATTGTGATTTGTGGTGCACAATAATAATCGTTGAAGTTGTAAGGAGTGAAGGCATTATCAAGTGGGAGCGAATGGGTATCGACCAATGTACACGGGAAGATTTGATTAACAGTTTTGAAAATATAGGGACAAAAGTAGATTGGCTTGAAAAGGTACCGAGTATGACGTTTCAACCAGAGGAGTATAACTCTCAAATAAGCAACTTGATAAGATAAAGGGAGTAACTTTGGTATGTAGTCTACTTATAGTTAGGTAAGTGCATGTGGGGATAGTTCGCTTTCTATTACAAAAATGAACGAGTGGAAGCAAACGTTATATCTATTCATCAAAAAAAATTGATATACAAACGTTGCGTTTTCTTGGAAACCACGCATATAATAAATACATCAAAAAAAATTGATGAATGAGGGTATTATCCATGAACGATATGAAGCAAAAGTTGGAGCAATATGAGAAGAAATTCAAAGCTCTTGCCGATCAGAAACGATTAGAAATTATGTATGAGCTTTGTCAGAGAGGCAAGACGTGCGTATGTGACCTCACTGAGGTTTTTGACATGCCACAATCCAAGTTGTCCTATCATCTCAAGATCTTATTGGACGCAAACCTGATTGTGAAAGAAACAAAAGGTACTTGGAGTTATTACGACTTGAACGACAGCGAAGTCAATCAACTGTTATCGGAAGAGCTTTGTTGTATTTTCAGGAAAACAGGTAAAGGCAGCTGCTGCTAATTTTTTTTAAACCTTAAATCAATTTTTTTTGATGAATCTATGTAATCATAGGAGGAACATGAGAATGAAGTATGTTCACGTTGGGATTAACGTTACGAGCCTGGAGAAATCGATTGAATTTTATCAAAAGGTATTTGGAGTAGAGCCTGTGAAGGTAAAGACCGATTATGCAAAGTTTTTGCTGGAAAGCCCGGGGTTGAACTTTACGTTAAATGTCCGAGACGCCGTTAGTGGGAATCAAGTCAATCATTTTGGATTCCAGGTTGAAAGTACGGAGGAAATTGTTGCTCATAAGGAAAGGCTAGTAAAAGAAGGCTTTTTCGCACGAGATGAGATGGATACGACATGCTGCTATGCTGTGCAGGACAAATTTTGGGTAACAGATCCGGACGGGAATGAATGGGAATTTTTTTACACCAAGGCTGACAGTGGCGTTCATAAAATCGAATCCTCTTCCTGCTGTGCAGATTCAAATACAGTCGTAAGCAAAGCTTGCTGTTAAACGAAGGAGTGCTTCATGAAACAACTATCTTTTTTAGATCGCTACTTAACCCTGTGGATTTTCCTAGCTATGGTTATTGGGATTACGGTAGGAACGTTCTTTCCGGCCTTCACAAGTGGATTGAACAGCTTGCAAATTGGCACAACATCCATCCCTCTTGCCATTGGTTTAATTCTGATGATGTACCCCCCTTTAGCAAAAGTTCGTTACGAAGAGATGGGACGTGTCTTTCAAGATCGCAAGGTTCTTTTGCTGTCCCTCATTCAGAACTGGGTGATTGGTCCGGTTTTGATGTTTGTATTGGCTATCGTTTTCCTGCCAGATAAGCCAGAATATATGGTAGGGCTGATAATGATTGGCCTGGCACGTTGTATTGCGATGGTGATTGTATGGAATGACCTGGCAAAAGGCGATACCGAGTATGCAGCCGGGCTTGTGGCCTTCAATTCAGTATTTCAGATGCTTTTCTTTTCGGTCTATGCCTATGTGTTTGTTACGATTATTCCAGAATGGCTAGGCATCCAGGGAGCAGTCGTTGACATTACGATGGCGGAAGTAGCCAAATCAGTGTTCATCTACTTGGGTATCCCATTTCTTGCAGGGATGCTGACGCGCTTTACTTTGGTGAAAGCAAAAGGCAGACAGTGGTACGAGAAAGTGTTTATCCCCAAAATAAGCCCTATGACATTGATAGCGTTGCTTTTTACGATCGTCGTCATGTTCTCGATACAAGGAGAAAATATCGTGAGTGTACCAGTCGATGTCGTTCGAATCGCGATTCCTCTTCTTATCTATTTCATCTTGATGTTCTTTATTTCGTTCTTTATGGGGAAGAAGATAGGCGCAAACTATCCGGTGACAACGACTCTTGCGTTTACGGCAGGCAGTAATAACTTTGAGTTGGCAATTGCTGTGGCAGTCGGTGTTTTTGGGATTCACTCAGGTGCCGCCTTTGCAGCTGTCATCGGTCCTCTTGTTGAAGTCCCGGTGATGATTGCCTTAGTTAACGTAGCATTATGGTTCAAGCGAAAGTATTTTGCCAATTCAATATCGTAATGGAAAAGGTGAGTATATCATGGAAAACAAAAAGACCATTTACTTCTTATGCACAGGGAATTCTTGCCGAAGCCAAATGGCAGAAGCGTGGGGAAAGAAATACTTGGGTGACTCGTGGAATGTGTTTTCTGCGGGGATTGAAGCGCATGGTGTCAATCCAAATGCCGTTCGAGCGATGCAAGAAGTAGGAATAGACATTTCTACGCAAACTTCTGACGTCATTGACCCGAATATCCTAAACAAAGCGGATCTGATCGTGACACTATGCAGTCATGCAGACTCCGTTTGCCCAACCACACCTCCTCATGTGAAACGCGTTCATTGGGGATTTGACGATCCCGCAGGAAAAGAATGGTCTGAGTTTCAAAGGGTTCGAGATGAAATTGGGACACGTATTAAAGCGTATAAGGAAACGGGAAAGTAGTTTTTGGGTGAGGGGGAAAAGGAGTGTCGCTGTACAGCGAATGGAGGCTGTCAGAAGACACTCCTTTTCTTATTTCTCCAACGAATAAAAACAGTCATTCACCATCTTACCCGCAATTTCAGTGCTTTCGGGCACGATTTTATCCAGCTTCATTCCTGCCTTCTCCAAAACACGGCGTGAAGCCACATGCTCTTCGGAACAAACTGCCGTAAATTTTTTGAATCCAAAAGTATCCACAGCGAAATCAAATACGCGTCCGATTGCTTCCGTAGCATAGCCCTTGCCTTTGTATCCTTCCAGTATGATGAAGCCTACTTCCGCAGTGAGATTTTCTCGTTCTTGGTTACGGGTGCAGATGCTAATCAAGCCAACGTTGTTACCAGAGTCGGTTTCACGTACGATCCAGGTTAGCCAGTGTGTCGATTCAAGGCTCCACGGAGCGAGTTCTTTCTCAAAGTTACGGCGGATATCTTCATCGCTCATGGTCGCTCCGATATGCTCCATCAGTGTCGGGTTGGAATAGATGGAGCGGATCAGCTCCCAATCGGGTAATGCTACTTTTGTGAGAGTCAGGCGCGTACTGAGGATTTGATTATTCATGGGGATTCTCCTTTGGGAATTGTAAGGAATATTTCTAATAGTATACGCTGTTGAATGAGAAGGAAAGGAGTCTATCACCAAGAATTGCGCTGTTAATTGTTAATCAAAAAAAGGCCGTCGATTTTCTCGACAGCCAAAAGAGTGCCTTTGCATTGTCTTTTTTTGTGGGCAATGGAGTTATCGACTAAAGATGTTTCTAAGCTCATTGATGTCGTTTTGGGTCGGAGCAGTGATTCTCGTTAACCAAGAGTTATTCATGATCGAGTAATCCGATCTGTGATTTAGTCGTAATACATGCCCAATCTCATGAGTAGCCAAGGCTTCTAAATAAGCGGCGTTTCTGTTGCTCACTCTGTTCCATTGGATAACTGTGCCACCGGTTACTCTGGAACCGTTCGATTGCCACCAGCCAAATCCATCATAGCCCCTCGCATAGCCTTCACCTAAGGTAATGGGGGCATTTTGTGTTGGTGTTAATGAAACAATGCCTGTGTTGTTCCAATTTCGAATGGCATTTTCATAGGCCTGTTTAAGAGCAGGGATATTCGTCGTAATGGTTACCTGATACGAAACTAAGACATTGTTCTGATCAGTTGCAGGTGGGTTTCCATTAATAAAAGCAGACGCAACATAGTATTTCACGCCGTTATTCTCGTAGAAGAACCATCTATTATCAGGGGAGCTTGTCCAATAGTCATTGAGCGAGGTACCTCGGGTCCAACCAGAAAATTGTACACGGGTATTTGGTTGAAGCCTGTCGATGATAGCGGCAGAAGTTGTCGGTCCGGTACGGATATTGACAGGGATCGGAGCGGATACACCGCTAAAATCCACGCGATATTCGGATTGATCCTGTGCGTTTGTCGGCGTAACAAAATATCCATTTACAAGAGTGACAAGAGTAATGGTGAGCAATAAAAGTTTACCCAAAATTCTTTCTAACATCATGAGGCTCCTTTCCAAACAAGAGTTTTCGTTTTTTCCAGTACAGTTCTCTGTAGACCTCCTTCTCATTTTTTTGATGACAAAAACAATTCCATTCCTACTAGTTCATCTCTTTTAAGTAGTTTGAAATTGTTTTTCTAATGGTAAAATACACATCCAGTATTTTCAAGTTAAATACAAAAAATTCACAATATGGAACACTTTTTGCATTTTTTTATGGCCAAAAAGAAAAGGAAACAAGCTGATGTCGATTGAGTTTCGACGTCAGCTTGTGGAGGATGCATGCCATGTGCTTAACTATTTGGGATGCGGTTATCCAATTGTTCTGATTAGCCTATACGTTTGATCAGGTTCATTGTTCCCGATGATCTGACTATGACCCATCCGTCAGGAATAGGCGAGCCTAGCATCACCCATACCTCCTGACCAGAGGGAGCGTTGTTCAGATTTTTAATCTGGTTCATGGTTCCGGAACTTCTGATCACAACCCATCCGTCAGGAATAGGTGAGCCGAGCATTACCCACACTTCGTAACCAGCAGGAGCATTGTTCATATCCTTAATCAGGTTCATATTGCCAGAAGATCTGATCACGACCCATCCGGTTGGAATAGGGGAGCCGAGCATGACCCATACTTCCTGACCAAATGCGGCATTTTTGATGATTGTTTTTGCGGAGGCTGGCGCCTTCTCCTGTAAAGGTAGAGCGGCCCCTTGGGCTTGAGCGGCTACACTTGGTACAGCGACAACTGAGCTTAATGTCAGGATGATCAAGGCTTTTTTAAACATGAACATCAACCTTTCATGAGAGGGGTATATGTAGCTCTGAAACGATCATCGAGTGGATGCCAGATGTTGCGGTACTCCATCAAAAATATGAGATGTTGCACTTCCTTAAAATATCTATATATACCATTTTATAGGATGTTTGTTCCGGTTACTTTAGGAGATATTGTCGAATGGTAGACAAAGTAGTAAGGATAAAAGAAAAGCACCCAAAAAGGGTGCTTTCACTTCACGGAAGATTTAATGCGGTCTGGATATTTTGCTGATCCAACTGAATCTGCTCGGTAACATTCCATGGATGGTACCAACCTCGCTCAATCATGTACAGGCTGATCTTTTCGTGCAAATCGATTGCTTCTTCCAATTGCTTGGTTAGTGTTGCCTTAATTTCTGGGGTGCCCGTTTCCGTCAGTGTCATCGCATAGTTCCGCACACCGCTCTTGGCTGAGATGAGAAAGTCCATGGCGATTACTTGATCCGTCAGCCCACCCATACCGGCTAAGCTTTGAAGAATGCCACTCATTCGTTTGTTTCCCCCTATGAATTTGCTTTTGTCAGTAGAGAGCTCAGCTCTTGAAGCTGTCTGGTGGATATGAGAACATCGTCCGCCAAAAGCTGTCTCAACGTCTCATCGGAAACCAGGCCTTGCATCGTCTTGGACTTGGTCATGCAAATGGTTTTAAAAGAAGCAATTTCATGCAGTTCAAGCTGTTCGTGCAATCCGTAACTCATCGCAGCAGCACCCTCCTTCCCGTCATTTCATCAAGGCTTTAGAACGACTTTGATGCAATTGTCTGTTTTCGTATCAAACACTTCGTATCCACGCTTTGCTTCACTCAAGGGAATGACGTGCGTAATGATGTCGCCTGGATCGACTTTTCCGGTGGTAATGAGCTCATACATATATGGCATGTAGTGGATCACTGGAGCTTGTCCGGAGCGTATGTTGACATTGCGTTGCATGATGTCTCCAAGAGGGAAGGCATTATAGCGCCCGCCATAGACACCGGTAATTTGGATCGTGCCGCCTTTGCGGACTGCTTGGGAAGCGATGACGATTGCCCCCATGGCGCCTCCTTGCAGCTTCAAGCCACTCGCAAGAAACTCCAGAGCGGACATTTTTCCATCCATGCCAACAGCATCGATGACAACGTCAGCCCCACCTTTCGTGATTTCTTTCAGGTAGTTGCCGATATTCTCCTTTTGCTCAAAGTTTACGATTTCTACGTTGTTCGTACGCTTTGCATGTTGCAGGCGGTAATCGATATAATCAACCGCAATCACACGTTTTGCACCCTTTAGCCAACAAAACTTTTGGACAAGAAGACCTATGGGTCCACAGCCGAGGACAATCACGGTATCTCCGTTCTTGACACCTGCGTTATCTACGCTCCAATAGGCAGTTGGCATAACATCGGCAATCAAGCACAGCTTTTCATCTTCTACCTCGCAGTTTTCGGGTAGCTTGAAATGGGTAAAGTTCGCAAAGGGCACCCGCAAATACTCCGCCTGTCCCCCAGGATAACCGCCAGTTGTAGCGGAATATCCGAAAAAACCACCCATATCGCCATTCTCGTTTGAATTGTCACATTGGCTTTCTAAATGGTTTTTGCAATAAAAGCATTCGCCGCAAGCAATCGTAAATGGAATGATGACGCGGTCACCCTTTTTCAGCTTGGTTACACTGGGGCCTACCTCTTCAACAATGCCCATTGGCTCGTGACCGATAATATAATCCTCTTGCAAATTGGGGATCATGCCATGAATTAAATGGAGATCGGATCCGCATATGGCGGTGCTTGTCAATTTCACGATCATATCATCGGGCTTTTCCATCTTCGGATCGGGCACATCTTTTACCACTACGTTTTTAATGCCTTGGTATGTAACAGCTTTCATCAATAAGTTCCTCCATCACTGGTGTTCATCTGGTGTCCGATCGAACATGCCTTTTCGCGAGGTATCCTCAGGAAAGAGGTTCATTTGCCCGATTTGGATCGTTTCCAAGGCGGAGAGGTGGTCTAGTTGGTACTGTTCATGGAGTTCGTAGGGATGGAACCACTTTTTACTGAGCATCAGTTCCGCGATTTCTTGATGGAGAGCAATTCCTTGATGAAGTTGTTTTCGCAATACGGCCCTTGCTTCCGGAGTAACGGTTTCAGTCAGAGCGATTGCCGTGTTTCGGACACCTTCTTTGGCACGCATGAGGAAGTCCATAGCAAAAGTCATATCTGCCTTCTCCGGCATGTTTAACGAATGAATGGGATCTTGATAATCGTTGTTCATCGGATTTTCACCTTCAGTTTATGATGGGGGTCGGACGAGTTTGCGGGATCGGTGCCTGGAAGGGTGCTTTCTTGTAAATAGCCTGAAGCTCCGCGATTGCTTGCAAGGATTGCTCTACATCTTTTTGCATCAACGCTCGTAAATCCTGATCGAATACAATGCCTTGCATCAGCTTGGATTTGGCGAGGCAGAGTGTTTTGAAGTTAAGTACTTCATGAATATCCAGTGATTCATGGGCAGCCAGCGTCTGTTTATTCATCGTACAATCCTCCTTTTGGGCTTTTAACAGTTCTATTCTGTCCTATGTACTTCTTGGTATTCGAAAGATGGCTGTCAACGAAGTTAATTTTTTGAATAATCTGGACGGAATCAAAGGGGTGTGCTACAAATAAAGCAAAGTTGAATTTATAAAGCCATTGGAGAAATTAATATCGGGCGGTTACGGTGAACAAAGGAGAGACGAGCATGGCAAAAGAGGAGTATGCGATTGGACTAGATTTAGGCGGGACCAAAATCTTGGCTGGTTTGGTTGATCAAGACGGCAGGATCATCGCACAAAAGCAGCTGCCGACCTACGCGGAAGAGGGAGAGAGGGCAGTGATTGAACGGGTGCTGTCCGCCACGCACGATGTCCTGTCAGCAAGCGGCATCCATCCCGAAAAAGTACGCGGTGTTGGAATTGCTTCGGCTGGTGTAATTAACAGCGATAGCGGCGAAGTCATTTTTGCGAGTAATTTGGGTTGGCGAAATGTACCGATTGGCTTGTTGATTGAGCAAAGGTTCGGATTGCCTGTTCGACTGTTCAATGACGCGAATGCGGCGGCAATTGCAGAGTGGCTATGGGGCGCAGGTGTCGGTACACGAAATATGATTTACGTCACGGTCAGCACAGGGGTAGGGGCTGGAATCGTCAGCGACGGACGATTGATATCAGGTAGAGATGGGAGTGCAGGTGAGTTCGGCCATATCTCGATCGATTGGAACGGACCGCCATGCCGTTGTGGGAATCGCGGATGCCTGGAAAATTACGCTTCTGGTACTGCCATTGAAAGCGCCGCTAGTCACAAACTGGTATCCACGAAGGAGCCCGTTACCGATGGAATCCTTGTTCAAAATGGAGAACTGACGGCAAAAGATATCTGCGAAGCTGCGCTTGCAGGAGATGCATTTTTCGCGCAAATCGTAAAGCAAGCTGGGTTTTACTTAGGCATAGGAGCAGCCAATCTGATCTATTTGTTTAATCCGGAGGTCATCGTGTTCGGAGGCGGGGTAATGAACGCATCCGCACTATTGCTTCCAGAAATCGAAAAGAGCATGAGAGATAGATGCATCCCTGGATTGGTGCAGGGGGTACGCGTTGCCCTTAGCCAGATCGGGGCGGAAGCTGGAGTGATGGGAGCGGCAGGGGGAGTTTTTGCGTTAAATCAACCAGGAGAGAAACCGCAAAATTTTTAATTGAAATCCGTATTGCAAAAATTAAAACAATTTTGTATCATCTTATTAATTACTCCACTGAAAAAATTAATTAACAGATGAGAAGCAAGGAGGAAGACAACATCATGGCAAAAGTGAGAGTTGCGGTAATTGGTGCAGGATCCATTTCAGACATGCACTTGCAATCGTACCAGCAAAACGAACGTACAGAAATTCGTGCCGTCGTCGACTTCAACGAGGAGCGTGCTCGGGAAAAAGCACAGAAGTACGGGGCCGAAACCTACTACAGCAAGCTTGAAGATGTTTTCGCAGATGAGCAGGTAGACGCAGTAAGTATTTGTACGTGGAACAACACGCACGCAGACATTGCCATTGCTGCCCTCGGAGCGGGTAAGCACGTGCTTTTAGAAAAGCCTTTAAGTACGACAGTTGAAAGCGCTCTCCTGATAGAAGAGGCTGTAAAAGAGAGTGGCAAGCTGCTCCAAGTAGGCTTTGTGAGAAGATACGATACGAATGCGCAATTGCTCAAGCAGTTCATCGATGCGGGCGAGCTGGGCGAGATATATTACGCGAAGGCATCCTGTCTGCGCCGTTTGGGCAATCCAGGGGGCTGGTTCGCTGACAAGGACAGATCTGGGGGAGGTCCACTCATTGATCTCGGCGTGCATGTCATTGATTTGTGCTGGTACTTGATGGGCTGTCCAAAAGTAACGACCGTCAGCGGCAATACATACAACAAGCTGGGCAATCGCGCCAATGTCAAAAATCTCTCCTTTTACAAAGCAGCTGACTACGATCCTTCCCAAAACACCGTCGAGGATATGGCCAATGCACTCATTCGCTTTGAAAACGGAGCGTCCCTTTTCGTGGATGTGAGCTATACCCTGCATGCGAAAAAAGACGAGCTGGCCGTCAAGCTGTACGGAGACAAGGGAGGCGCAGAGGTGGAGCCAGAGCTGTCCATCATTGCAGAAAAGCATGACACCATCCTGAATGTCAGCCCGCAGATGGATAAATTATCGTTTGATTTCAAGCGAGGCTTCCAAAATGAAATCGATCACTTCATCGCATGCATATTGGATGAAAAAGAAACGCTCAGCCCTGTGCAGGACGGAGTGGAGATGATGAAGATATTGTGCGGCATTTATGAATCGGCTGCGACCGGAAGAGAAATCGTATTTACCCGATAATCGGCAGGCAAGACCTATCCATGGACATCCAGATATCACCCATAGAGCAGATGAAGACAAGGGGGAAAAGAAATGAAAAAAGCATCGTTTTTGCGAACAGCATCCGTCTTACTTTTTTCAGTGGCTTTACTTTTCGGATGTTCCAGTGGCGGTGGAAGTGGTAGTGGAACTCCGGCAGCTTCCAATGGCGGGACAACGACGGGAGCGCCGCAAAAGGATCAGATGGTGATCGCTGTAAACGAAAACTTTATCACGATGGACCCGCAAAATACAGGAGATGCCCTGTCATCAGGTGTCCAAAGCGCGATGTTTGAAGGGCTTCTGATTTACGACAAGGATTTGAAGCTCATGCCAGGTTTGTCGACTGAATATTCGGTGAATGAAGATGCAACAGAGTACACCTTCAAGCTCCGGCAAAACGTGAAGTTCCATGACGGCACACCATTCAATGCCGAAGCGGTCAAAATCAACTTCGACCGGATGAGCAACAAAGACAACAACCTGAGAGCTTATCGGAACTACAAATACATCAAGTCCACAGAGGTTGTCGACGAGCACACAGTGAAAGTGACGCTGAACCAGCCGTTTTCCGCGATGATCAACAAGTTCACGACAGGAATCATCAGCCCGGCGGCTCTGGAAAAGTACGGTAAAGACATTACCAAAAATCCAGTCGGTACAGGTCCATATAAATTCGTGGAATGGGTACAGGGTGACCATCTGACGGTAGAGCTGAATCCAGATCACTGGAACAAGGGCGCTGCCAAGGTCGGTAAAATCGTCTACAAGCCTGTTCCTGAAAATGGCTCCCGCGTAGCCATGCTGAAGACGGGGGAGGCCGATGTCATCTATCCGTTGCCGGAACAGCAGGTAGAGACACTGAACGGTGAAGAGGGAGTAAAGGTAGAGCGCACACCTTCCACTATCACCCGCTATGTCTCGATCAATATGCTGAAAAAGCCGTTTGATGATCCGCGCGTTCGCCAAGCCATCAACCATGCAGTGGACAAGGAGGCATTCATTAAAGTCGTGAAAGCCGGATACGGCGCACAGCTGGAATCCGTGATGTCGCCGACGATTGCCCACTACGCGAAGCAAGGCGCCTATGAATACAACATAGAAAAGGCGAAGCAGCTTTTGAAAGAAGCAGGCTACGAGAACGGCTTCACAACGGACATCTGGGGGAATACGAACTCGGATACGATGAAGGGCATGCAATTCATTCAGCAGCAATTGCAAAAGGTCGGCATCACCGTTGAAGTGAAATCGATGGAAGAAGCGACGCTGTCCGATGAAATCTACGGCATCAAGTCGCCAGAAGAAGCAAAAATGAACATGTGGTATGTAAGCTGGTCCTCTGCTGATCCAGACAACGCGATGCGTTCGTTGTTTAGCAGCGAGAACTTCCCGCCTGCGGGAGCGAATACGGCTTTTTACAAAAATGACCTTGTCGACCAAAGCATTAAGGAAGCGACACAATCATCAGATCAAGACAAGCAAAAGCAGCTGTATGGCGTCGTGCAAGAAAATGTGTTTAAAGATGCACCATGGATTTTCCTCGCAGTCGATGAAATCTTGTACGGAAAACGCGCGAACGTGAACGGTGTTTATATCACACCGAGTGGCGGCATCTATGTAAGAGAAGCGGCGTTCCAATAATACTTGAAGCAGCGTTCGGGCATTGTCTGCCGCTGGGCGCTGCTTTTCTTTTAGGAGGAACCGTACCATGTTCCGTTATATCGTGAAGAGACTCATCGAGATCATCCCGATCATTTTTGTCGTGTCGTTGCTTATTTTCTTTTTTATCCATCTGGTTCCGGGTGATCCTGTCCGCTTGGCAGCGGGAAAAGAAGCGACCTTGGAAGAGATCGAGCGGGTGCGTCAGGAGCTGGGCTTGGATAAGCCATTGCTTACCCAGTACGTCACCTACATGCAAAACCTGCTGACAGGAAATTTGGGACACTCCTTGAAGACGGGGCTTCCCATTAGCGATATGTTTGAAAACCGTTTTTCCGTAACGATGACGTTGACATTTATGAGCCTGGGCTGGGCCTTGGTGCTCGGGTTGCTGATTGGGACAATCTCTGCTGTTTTCCGCAATAAATGGCCGGATTACGTAGGGATGCTGACGGCGATTTCCGGTATTTCCTTGCCTGGATTTTGGCTGGGGCTCATTCTCATACAAGTTTTTTCGGTCACACTAGGCTGGTTTCCCACAGGTGGGGTCGAGAGCTGGAAAAGCTACGTGCTTCCTTCGTTAACCTTGGGAGCAGGCATCATGTCGATGCTGGCCCGTTTTACACGCTCCTCCCTGCTCGAAACATTAAAGGAAGATTTTATCCGAACAGGTCGGGCAAAAGGGTTGAAGGAATCGGTAGTCGTTCGCAAGCACGCTTTGAAAAATTCGATGATTCCGGTCGTGACTATCGCCGGTTTGCAATTCGGCTTTCTGTTGGGCGGATCGGTTGTCGTGGAGACGGTGTTTAGCATTCCGGGTATGGGGCGTCTGTTGATCGATTCCATTGCGTTTCGCGATTATCCGGTCGTACAGGCAGTCATCCTGTTGTTTTCACTGGAGTTCATTCTCGTGAATCTGCTGGTAGACATCCTGTACAAGGCACTGAATCCGAAAATCCGTTATGACAGCTAATGGCAAGGAGGTGACGTAAATGGAGGTAGTAAAAGAAATCGGGCATAACGTCGTGGTTCCCACTGAAAAGAAATCCCGAGCCCGCGAGTTTTGGATGAAGTGGAAAAAGCAAAAGACAGCTTTCTGGGCTGGGTTTTTTATCTTGTTTTTGTTTGTGATAGCACTGTTTGGCCCATGGATCGCGCCGTATGATCCGTACGAGCCGAACTATGACGTGACGTTGCAGACTCCATCCATGGAGCACTGGGCAGGGACAGATGAATACGGACGGGATATTATGAGCCGCATCATCGTAGGGACGGGAATTTCTCTTGGCGTCAGCTTTTCTTCTGTGCTGGTCGGCGCAGTGGTTGGAACGGTATTAGGTTTGATCAGTGGATATTACGGGGGCTGGATGGATCGTCTCATCATGCGGTGGAGTGACGTCATGTTCGCTTTTCCCGATTTGCTGCTCGCAATCGCCATCGTTGCGATCCTCGGCCCGGGATTAACGAATGTCGTCGTGGCGGTAGCGGTGTTCAGTATTCCATCGTTTGCTCGTTTGATCCGCGGCAATACATTGGCTGCCAAGGAAGCGGTGTTTGTAGAAGCGGCGCGGTCCATGGGGGCAAAAAGCAGCCGGATTATTTTTCGTCACATCTTTCCAGAGACCGTCTCCAGTATGATCGTCTTTTTTTCCATGCGGATCGGTACCTCGATCTTGGCTGCATCCAGTCTCAGCTTTCTCGGTCTGGGGGCAAAGCCTGAGAGTCCCGACTGGGGGGCGATGCTCAGTATGGGTCGTGATTATCTCGCTACTTCTCCTCATGTGGTCATCATTCCCGGGATTGCGATCTTTTTGACCGTGCTGGCGTTCAACCTGGTTGGGGATGGCTTGCGCGATATTTTGGACCCGAAAACGAAGAACTAAACGAGGGAGATGGGGCAGATGAGTGACAACATCATGGAAGTAAAGCATCTGCAGACGCAATTTACGAGAGACAACCAGAAGACAGTCGTCCTCGACCATGTCAGCTTTCATATAAAAAAAGGCGAAGTGCTTGGACTGGTTGGCGAATCGGGCTGCGGCAAGAGCGTGACCTCCTTGTCAATCATGCGCCTGTTCAAGGACACGACTGGCGAGATTACCAATGGCGAGATTGTTTACAACGGTACGAATTTGCTCTCGATTTCGGAGAGTGAAATGCGCCGTATTCGCGGAAAAGAAATCTCGATGATTTTTCAGGAGCCGATGACTTCGCTCAACCCGGTGATGAAAATCGGAGAGCAATTGATGGAAGCGATTCGCTTGCATCTCGGCTACTCCGACCAAAAAGCGAGAGAACAAGCAGTGAGCATGCTGACAAAAGTAGGCATTCCGCGACCGAGCGAAATTATGGGGGAGTATCCGCATCAGCTCTCTGGCGGTATGCGACAGCGCATCATGATTGCGATGGCGATGTCCTGCAATCCCAACCTGTTGATCGCCGATGAGCCAACGACGGCACTCGATGTCACGATTCAAGCGCAAATCCTCGACGTAATGAAGCAGTTGCAGGCTGACGAGCATATGTCGATGCTGCTGATCACGCATGATCTCGGCGTCGTGGCAGAGATGTGCAACCGTGTCGTGGTCATGTACGCAGGACGTGTCGTAGAGGAAGCATCTGTTTACGACTTGTTCGATGAACCCAAGCATCCGTATACCAAAGGCTTGATCGGCTCTGTCCCCAAAATCGGGCAAAAGCGCGCGCGGCTGGATTCTGTTCCCGGGAACGTACCGACACCAAACAATATGCCGAAGGGCTGCAAATTCGCTCCGCGCTGCAAGGACGTCATGCCTGTTTGTTGGGAAAAGGAGCCTGCCATTACGACGGTGGGAGAGGAACGTTCTTGCCGCTGCTGGCTCTATCAAGAGGAAGGTAGGGATGTTTATGTCTAAATCACTGCTCGTGGTAGACGGTATCAAAAAAACGTTCCCGATTGATAGCGGTCTATTAAGCAGCAAAAAAAGCGTAAAGGCAGTGAATCACGTTTCATTCGAGATCAAGGAAGGCGAAACGTTCAGTCTGGTCGGAGAGAGTGGCTGCGGCAAGTCGACGACAGGGCGCTTGGTCACACGATTGTTGATGCCGGATGAGGGCAAGATTTGGATCAATGGAGAAGAAATCTCCAAGATGAACGAAACAAAGCTGCGGGAAGTGCGCAAGCAGGTACAGATGGTTTTTCAGGACCCGTACGCCTCATTGAATCCGCGGATGAAAATTCGCGATGTGGTAGCAGAGCCTCTTCTCATTCATACGAAGCTGTCTGCCCAAGAGCGGGATCGGGTTGTCGCTGAGATGCTCGAGGTCGTCGGGCTCTCCAGCTATCATGCGGAGAAATTCGCCCATGAATTCAGTGGAGGGCAACGGCAACGTATCGGAATCGCTCGTGCCTTGATTTTGAAGCCGAAGCTGATCGTCGCGGATGAGCCGGTCTCTGCTCTCGATGTGTCAATTCAATCGCAAATCTTGAATTTGCTAAAAGATTTGCAGGAAGAATTTCATTTAACCTATTTATTTATTTCCCACGATTTGAGCGTGGTCGAGCATATTAGCGACAAGATCGGCGTGATGTATTTGGGGAGTCTCGTAGAATCCGGCCCGAAGGAAATGATTTTTGCCAATCCCCGGCATCCGTATACAAAAGCGTTGCTCTCTTCGGTTCCGATTCCTGATCCACGAGCGAAGCGGGAGAGGATCATTTTACAGGGAGATGTGCCGAGCCCGGTGAATCCGCCGTCAGGCTGTCTGTTTCATACGCGCTGTCCGTTCGTGATGGACATATGCAAGGTGACACCGCCTGCATTGCGCGAAGCGGCAGACCGAGATCATTTTGTCGCTTGCCATTTGTGATTTGAATAAAAGGGATGGTTACATGCGTAGGACGGGTGATTTAAAACTGATCCAGGAACTGAATCGCTCCATCATATTCGATACGATCCGTCATTACGGCCCCATTTCCCGGAGTGAAATAGCGAAGCGGAACAAACTGAGTCCTACCACCGTGACCTCGGCTGTCAGTGAGTTGATTCGTGACTCGTTCGTATGCGAGGTGGGAACAGGAGAGTCAAATGGCGGACGAAAACCAATATTGGTCCAGTTCTCTCCTGACAGTCGTTTTCTGATCGGTATTTCGATCTCCGGCTCGAAGATTACGATTGCCGAGATGAATCTGGAAGCCGCGGTCAAGCGAAAGGAAGTGCACTCGATCAAGCCGTACCAAGGAGAGAGTGTCCTCGCTTATTTGATGGAGATTATTGAGCAATTTTTGCGTGGAGCCGCGAGTCTGGAGACATGCATGGGAATCTCGATTGTCACACAAGGCATCGTAGACTCGGTCCATGGGGTGATTCGCTACAATCCGAAGCTCCGCTTGCAGAATGCCCCTGTAAAAGAAATGATCGAGCAGCGTTTCCAGTTGAAAACATGGCTGGATAACGACACGAATGCGTACTTGCTAGCCGAGAAGACCATCGGGGATTTCAGTCATTATCAAAACATGCTGTACGTCACGCTTGGGGATGGATTGGGAGCCAGTATTTTGATGAACGGTGCCATCTACAGAGGCTTTAAAGGCGGGGCGGGTGAGTTCGGTCATACCACGATTGATCGGGCAGGTGTGCGGTGCGACTGCGGCAATATTGGCTGTCTGGAAAATTACGTGAGCTGGCCAACGATTTACTCCAAGCTGGTCTCCTCGCTTGCGAAAGGAAAGTCGAGCCGCATCTCGGATTTGGTGGAGCAGGATGTTGGCCGGATTACTCCTGCGGTGTTTCGTCAGGCCTTGGCAGAGCAGGACCCGCTTGCGGTCAGCATCTTGGAGGAAACGGCTTCTTATTTGGCTTCGGGACTGGTCAATCTGATTCATTTGTTCAATCCGGAGGTCATGATTCTAGGTGGTGAAATTGCCTTCGGAAATGAGCTGTTGATTGCCAAAGTAAAAGAATACGTGGGGGAATACGCGCATGGAATCTTGACGGAGGAACTGGAGATTCGGCTGAATTCGTTGGGTGAAAATGTAGAGGTCGCAGGAGCTGCTGCTGTTTTATTGCAGGATACGTTTCAGTTTTCGCTATAAGAGGGGTGTGTCTAGCAGTACAGAAAGCTCGAGGAGAGGAGGAGCAGGATCATGGTAAAAGTTGTGGTCGCAGGGGAAGCGGGAACAAGCATCAAAGAGTCGCAGGCTTGGCTTCGGATCAAAGAGGCAGAGATTGTAGGTGTGGCAGACAGCTTGTCTTCTTTGCGCGAAATTTTGCAGGGAACAGAAGTGGATATCGTGGAGATTGGCTCGATTACGGACAGTATTGATCCATGGGTGACGCTGGCTGCCCAGGCGGGAAAGCATATTTTATGTGCAGAGGGTTCTGCTCTAGGGCGTGAAGGAATCAGTTTGTGCGATCAGCATGATATCGTGCTGCAATTCGCCAATACGCTGCGTTTTGCTCCAGAATACGAGCAAGCGCACGAACAAATAAAGAATGGGGCCATAGGTAAAGCAGGCGTCATTCGCTTGCGAAGAGGTGCTCCTGCATCGGCTGAAAATGTAGGGAAATGCATTTTTCAAGCCCTTGGAATACGTGAATTCGATTGGTTGCGCTGGACGTTCGGCGAGGTTGAGCGAGTGATGGCGCGAGAGGTCAAGCACACGAATGAGTCAGGACAGATCGTCCATTATGCGCTAGTCATGCTCCGAATGGCAGGCGGGGCAATTGCCCATGTAGAGCTATCTTGGGCGGAGGGGGCAGAACATGCTTCCTTTGAGCTTACCGGTGATTTAGGAATGATTGCGCATGATAGCCGGGAAAGTACCCCCATACGCTGGAGTCGGGGAGAGCAGTTTCTGTCGACATCATTCCCAGAGATGGACCTGATGCAGCGACAGCGGGAGCATTTCATTCGCTGTGTACAGAAACAGGAAGTGGCACGTCTGCACTCATGTGATCTGCTCGGGGCTCTCGATATCGCTTCGGCGGCAAGAGAATCGGTAAAGACGGGACAACCTGTGAAGCTCATGCACGGAGGTGACGAGTGATGAAGGTAGGAATCGTCAGCTTCGCCCATATGCATGCGCATAGCTACGCTGCATATTTGCAAAAGCACCCCGATGCGCAGCTGATAGCAGTCTGGGATGATAACTCGCGCCGTGGAGAGGAAATGGCCACTGCCTACCAACTCGATTTTTACAAGGATCTGCAAGCCTTTTTGCAATCCGGTATCGATGCGGTCATTATTTGCTCGGAGAATGCCAAGCACAAGGAGCACGTGATTGCGGCAGCGCGAGCGAAAAAGCACATTCTGTGCGAGAAACCAATTGCCACCGAGATTGCGGATGCACGCGAAATGATTCAGGTCTGCAAAGAGGAGGGTGTCATACTTCAAATTGCCTATCCTGTCCGTTTTACACCCGTGATGGAAAACGTGAAGCAGATCGTTCAATCAGGTACTCTCGGAAACATTCTCGCCATCGATGGAACGAACCACGGACAAATGCCAGGTGGCTGGTTTATTGAAAAAGAGCTGTCTGGAGGCGGGGCAGCGACGGATCACATCGTCCATCTGATGGACCTCGTACGCTGGATGCTCCAAGACGAAGTAAAAAGCGTCTACGCTGAGCTGGACACACGCTTTTACGAGATTGAGGTAGAGGACTGCGGACTGGTTTCCGTGGAAATGGAGTCTGGCGTGATCGTCGGAATTGATCCGAGCTGGTCGCGGCCGAAGACGTTCCCGACGTGGGGAGATGTGACGATGCGGATTGTCGGCACCAAAGGCACGTTGGACGTCGATGTGTTCAAGCAACACGCGCTCTATTACAATGACCGCGATTCGAAGCTGCAACATTTACCTTGGGCTGTGGATATGGATCAGCGGCTTATCGGAGATTTTGTGCAAAATGTCATAGAAGGCAGACCTCCGTCTATTACAGGAGAGGATGGACTGCGGACACTCGAAGTAGTGAAGGCAGCCTATGAATCCCATCGTCTCAAGCAAGTCGTGACTATCAACAAGCTGCATTTCTCATCATGATGAGCAGTAGCCTTTCTATACAATCAATCGAATGAGGTGGAACTGATGAAAATTGGATTGAGCACTTACAGTCTGCTGACAGCTATCCGAGCTGGGGAAATGGACGTACTGGATGTCGTGCAATGGATCGCGGATAACGGTGGCGAGCACATGGAAATCGTACCGTACGGTTTTACACTGGTCGATAACTACGAATTGGCAGACGCTGTTCGGGATAAGGCAAAAGCGGTAGGGATTGAGCTGTCCAACTATTCGATGCCGACCAACTTTATTCAACCAGACGAAGAAGCCTTCGAAGCAGAGGTCGCACGTGTAAAAACACATGTCGATCTGCTGGACCGCATGGGTATCAAGCATATGCGCCACGATGTGTCCGCCTTTACTGTTCCCGTAGAGGAGACGACGATCGAGTACTTCGAAAAGCATTTGGCTGAGATGGTCGAGGGAAGCCGCCGAATCGCTGATTATGCCGCGCAATTCGGAATAACGACGACAATCGAGAATCACGGCTGGCTGGTGCAGGCAAGCGATCGCGTGCAGCGTGTCTTGCATGAGGTCAACCGCCCGAATTTCAAAACGACGCTGGATATCGGAAACTTCATGTGCGTAGACGAGGCTTCGCTGGTCGGTGTGCAAAAAAATCTGCCTTACGCTTCGCTCGTGCATTTCAAAGATTTCTACTTCCGTCCTTCCTACCATGATCCAGGCGCAGGCAAATGGTTCAAGACCGTCAATGGCAACTTTTTGCGTGGAGCGATAGTGGGACAAGGCGACATCAACATCCGTGAGGTCGTCAAGCTGGTAAAGCAGTCCGGCTATGATGGCTATATCACGGTCGAGTTCGAAGGCATGGAGGATTGTCGAGAAGGTTCCAAGATTGGAATGGACAACCTGCGACGTTTTTGGGACGAGGCGTAAAACGGTAGCGGAAAAACGGCATTTGGGGAGCCCCGAACTGCCGTTTTTTCTTTGGGCGAAAAATAAAAAACCTCTCCCTTATGAGGAGAGGCGATGGAGACATTAGAAGGATTGCGATGATTTTGGATTCGCACCGTACTGGTTGTCTCCTTGGCTGTCTTGGCACAAGAATACGATCAAAATAATTGCACCGATAAAAGGAATAAACGAGAGAAGGATCCACCAACCGCTTCTTCCAGTATCGTGCAATCGGCGAGCAGTTACGCTCAAACTAGGCAGTAATACTGCCAGTGAATAGATCAAGCCCAAAACAGATGCAGTACCAAGTAATGAGTCTACGAGAGCAATTACCAGAGATACGATGATGTTGAACAAAGTGAACATCCAATATTCTTGACGTCTAGCTCTTCCTGTAAAAGCGACGTATTTTTTCAATACGCTTGTATACCAATGCATGATAATTTCCCCCTTTCTTCTAAATTTTGACACACTTCGATATTTTATCACTAAACCCAGGGGATTAGAACCAGATTCTGTCAAGTTTCCCTAATGCTATTGAATCATTTTTGGTTAGGACAAAAGTAACGGGTATTTATGAACGAGATGGAGGAAAAAGTAAGAGCAAACGAGTTTTGGATGCTACCACAGGGGGAAATGACGCTTGGAACAAAAAACAGAACAAAACGTTACGCTGCATGGCTTCAACAATTTGACCAAGTCGCTCAGCTTCAACATGTACGACATCTGCTACACGAAAACAAAAGCGGAACGCGAAGCGTATATCGAATACATAGATGAACAATACAATGCAGAGCGATTGACGAATATCCTGAAAAACGTGTCGGATATTATCGGTGCACATATACTGAATGTCGCCCAACAAGATTATGTACCACAAGGCGCGAGCGTCACTGTTCTTGTTTCAGAGGGGCCAGTCGTAGAAGTCCCTACTGAATCTTATGAGGAATCCCCCGGACCTTTGCCTGAAAATGTGGTGCTGCAATTGGACAAGAGCCATATTACGGTGCATACATACCCAGAGTACCATCCGACGGAGGGCATCAGTACATTCCGGGCCGATATCGACGTGTCGACTTGTGGCGAAATTTCTCCGCTCAAAGCACTCAATTATTTAATTCGTTCGTTTGATACAGACTTGATGACAATTGATTACAAGGTGCGCGGATTTACCCGGGATATACATGGATACAAGCTGTTTATCGATCACGACATCAGTTCGATCCAAAATTATATTCCCGAGGAAATTAAGGAATTGTTCCACATGATTGATGTGAATGTATACCAAGATAATATTTTCCATACCAAATGCAAGCGTAGGGAATTTGATCTGAACAATTATTTGTTCGGATACACGAAGGATAAGCTGACACCGGAGGAGCAGGAGGATATTACGAAGCAATTGCAAATAGAGATGGACGAGATTTACTATGGGAAAAATTTTGTGAATTAGTAGCTGTAGTGGGGGAAAGAAGCGCATTTTCAGTCTACGCTTCGGCCTCCGCCCCGCAAGGGGGGATTGACTGGCCGCTTCGCTTCAAACGTAGACAATTTCGAGGAAGTATCTCATAGGTGAAGCTGAAATTCCCCGCCATTCATTCCTACGCTAAGTAGGGCTCCAGAGGCGCTTGGACTGGAAATGCGCTTCTTTCCACGTAGCTTTTTGTGCTTCCCTGAACGTTAATTCAGAAGATCTTAAATCCAAATACTTTCTACAGGTTACAAGATGATGAAACAAAAGATCATCTCTCTCAAAATGTGGCATGGCTTCTCCCGACCTCAACAGTTGGAGGGCATCGTCCTTTTGTCTTCTCGAAGAGTTGGATTAAGATAGTAGGCCCGAATCTCCTCCAGCGTTTTTCTAGCAGGCTGCACGAATTCGCGGTCCCAATCTTCCGGAGGGGAATCCAGCGAAATGCCCTTTTCCTGCAAGGTTCGAAACAGCTCCTTATCCGCTTGCGTAGGTATCCACCACGTGTAGACGGGATTCGTTTTGCCATTGAGAAACGATTCGAACATAAATTTCACATAGGTTGCTGTAGAGAGTTCGCCGTAATTGACGTCGAATTCAGGCTCGGGTGCCGGATAATCCTCTGGATAGCGGAACGGGCCAAAGTGAATGGAAATACCGAGAAAGCCGACAGGTGGAATGTTGTTTCCATACCCCGGAAGAGAGAACGGCAGATCGGCTGCAAAGTGCAGGCGAATCATAACAGAGTTGATGAATTGCCGTTCGAAGAAACTTTCTTTTTGCCAAATGCCGAGTTCTCGTGAAAGAGTATCCCAGTGAATAATGGACGTATTGTGCGCGAGCCAGAAGGAGGACGACATCTGTTCAAACGTTTTGTAAAATTCCTCGTCGTGGTCATGGAACGGGTCGAGCATGTCGAACAGGCTGAAGCACCCGTGTTTTCTCCTCCATTTTTGCGCGATGATCAGAAAATCAATCAATCGTTGGATTCGCAGCTCTGAGCTGCTCTCATTATTGGCAAACAGATACGTAGCTTCTATCAAATCGGCAGTGAAGTTGCCGTTAACAAAATCCCAGTAATTGATTTCACCAGCTTCTACACGTTCTTCATTAATCCGCTTCGTATCCGTTTCCCATCGCGCAAAGGTGGTGACATCGATGCCGAAATAAAGCTCAGGCAAGAAGTCGCCAAAAATATGGAAGCGATACGGGCTGGACTGCTGGAACCAGGTTTTGATGAAGTCCAGGCGAGAAGAGGGAGATAAGACTGCGGCCCGCTCCACATAGTTCGTTTTGGCAACGGTTGTCTCGAATTCTTCAACGGATGAGGCGATGGCCACGAAAGGGGCTGCCGAGGTAAGGAAGTCCACCCCGTCTTCGTCGTTGTCGTATTGCACAATAATGTGCTGGAAGGTTGCCTCAGCCAAGGGAGACAACACGAGCTGATTCCAACGGTGCGCGGTTGTATCGTCAATGGCGCCGATGACGACGACCGGTTTGTCTGAATCCCCGCGAAATGAAATAGAGGCATCGTTTTGGACGACGATCTTGTTTTGGCAGCGTACGTTGATGGATGTACCTGCTTCAAAGCTGATGGAGGTCCCGGCAGCTATGATGACATCTTCTGGTCCGATCATATACGGACCATTTTCTGCGGTAAATTCCTCCGATTGATTGATGATCCCCGATAGGCGTTTGTACTTATCCACGTGCAGTTGATAGGTGTGCTGCGGGTCTGGATCAGGCCCAATCGTCAGCTGCACGTAGTAAAGACCATCTTCCTCCGGAAAAAACGGAAGGATGATGGGGGCGTTCGGACTATACTCAGCTTCTGCGAGTTTTGTCCGATGGATGTCATAGATTCTGATGGTAGTCAAAGGATGCGTCAGGTTACTCATATGGATTTCAATGGCGTCTGTAGAAGCAAGAAAGAGCTTGTACATCTCCACCTTGGGTTCAAGGTCAGGAGAAGCTTTTCTGATTCGTTTGTCCGTTTCCAGAATCGATGTATACGAGCTGACGGTCATGTAAAACAGGCTCCTATCAAAATGGTGTAGGCATAATGGAATAGTCCACTAGTAATTGACGCCTGAATATAGAAAAAGTTTTGAGTTTTTCAGGGGCTTTTGGGCTAGAAAATAAGAAAAAGGATAGGGGTCAGATGATTTCTGACGATCCTATCCTTTGCGTTTTCCATTAGGGTCTTATTTTCCGCCAGCCTGCGTGAGCATTTCAATCATTTCCTTGTAGCCATGCCTCTTCGCATGTCCAAGAGGCGTCACACCATCGTGATCCGCGAGATTGACATTGGCTTTGTGCTCGATTAGGAGCTTCACGATTTCCTGATGCTTCTTGCCGCCATCGCCCAAAATCACTGCTTCTAACAGAGCGGTCCAGCCCAATCTGTTGACGTGATCGATGTTGACATCAGAGGTGGTGAGCAGTTCCTTGACGATCTCGACATGACCACGATCAGCCGCAGGAATCAAGGCCGTTCCGCCAAAACGGTTCGTAATGGTAGTATCGGCACCTGCTGCTATCGAGGCTTTTACGAATGCGAGCTGGCCTGCTGCGCTTGCGAAGAGTAGGGGATTGTCTAAGTTGTTGTCTCGGATGTTGATGTTGGCTCCGCGTTCAACCAACAAGTTGAAGATGTCGAGTTGAGCAGAGTGGACCGCGATCATCGCAGAGGTACGGCCTCTACTATCGGTAGCGTCAATATCCGCGCCTTCTGCAAGCAGTCTCTCAATCGCTGCTTTGTCTCCTTGACTGGTTGCTGTCAATAAGGCTTGATTCAGCTTATCCATTTCAACTTTCACCGCCTGGGTTGCTTGCTGCTCGCCACTCGTTAAGAGGGTATTCCATTTCATCTCACACCCGGACAGAATAATGACGGCGGTCAAAAGACCTGCATACAGCACAGCGAGCCCACACCTTTCTTTTGATTTGGATACCTGCATCACACAAAGACTACTCGACTGTCAGCTCGGCAGAAGATTTGCCAGCCCAATCGCCGACAGGTGTTACCGTGTATGTGGTACCTGCTTTCAGTTTACCATCTTGCTGGATATCAAACACGCCTGTTGTACCTTTGCGGCTGGAGTATTTGTACGTCGCCAGCAGTTTTTCTCCGTCTGCACTCGTGAGTTCTACGCTGCGTCCGGAGAACAGCTCGTCTCCCGGGTCCTCTGTCAGGGTAACCGTGATTGAAGTTTCACTAGCTGCTTTGGCTTCGCTGATTTCGAGCGGAGCGATTTCTTTTGCGACGAAGCTTGAATTCGCGATATTCGCCCAGTCAGACGTAATAGTGTACGTAACGCCCGGTCTCAGTACTTGGCCTTCTGGGAGACGGAATTTAATTTCTTGCTTGCCGTCTGTTGATTGTGTGAAAGGCACGTATTTCGCTACGATTGGTTGTCCGCCTTCCGGTGTAATGGTCACTTGTCTTGCTTGCATGGAAGGAATGATTTGATACGTTTTGCCGTCTGCACTGTTGTTTTGATCCAGCACCAATGCATTTGCACCACGCCCTCCGCTGTAGGCAGAGATGATATATCCGTAATCGATGACACCATTTGCTCGCAGGGACTCGACTTCAAACGTGTCGTTTGTTACTTGTCGCACTTCTGTCATGTCGATCTTGGTTGCGTTGCCTGTGAATGTGCCCGCCTGTTTCCCTTTGTATGTCAGGGTGTAGGTGGTTCCTGGCTTTTGAACTGATGTCGGCACGATGTAGGTATTGGTAGAGCCTGTTTTCAGGCGTGGCATGTTGGTCAGTGTCAGCCCATCGCTAAAGACGAAGTCTTCTTTTGCTTTTGCAAATGCTTCGTTTTCTGCGGTCAACGGAGCGTCGAACGTCACAATCAACGTAATTTCGTTCAAGGCTTGTACGCTCGTGATGGTTGCTTTATCAGAAGGGATTGCCTGACGAGCCACATTCAACAAATAAGCAGCTTCACCGCGAGTAACGGAGCTGTCTGCGGAGAAGAAGCGTTCCGCCCAGTAATTAACCGACTTCACATCACGCTTGAGCGCTTTTGCGATGATTTGTGTGAATTCAGCATCTGTCACGGTTCCACGTGGATCAAATTGGCCATCTTTTGCTTGCATGATGTCGAGGGATACCAGATCAACCGCGTATTTATAGAACCAGTCATTTGCTTTCACATCCGTAAACGTTACGGATTTATCTGTTTTGCCGCCTTGCAAGCCAAAGGTGTGTGCGACCATTTTTGCCAGCTCGGCACGCGTAACTTGATTGTGAATGTTGCTGCCTTGCATGACTTTCAGCTTGGAGAGTTCAGTAACGGCTTGTTGAATTTCTTGAGCACTCAGGGGAGTGGAAGCTGCTTGCACGTTCAATGCAGCGTAAGGAAGGGATGCTGTACCCATAACAGTTGCGAGCATCATGATTGCGATTTTATTGGAAAACTTTCTCATCGGTTGGTCCTCCTTCAGATCAGTTGAGTGGCTATTGCTTGATTACCTGTAGGATAGTCGAGAGACCTAAACTGCCAAGAAACAAGAGATTAATAGAATCTAAAAAAGTTCTTAAAAAAATATTAAAAAGCCTCCAACATTAACGTGGAGCGGAAAATCCGTCCTCGTTTTTGCTGAAGGTTTTGTGATGGTCATGGTATTCACGCTTAGACAGTAAATCGGTAACCGGCACCCCAGACCGTCTCGATATACTGTGGATTGGATGGATCGACTTCGATCTTTTCACGGAGCTTGCGAATGTGCACCGTAACGGTCGCGATATCTCCGCTGGAATCCATGCCCCAGATTCGTTCGAACAGCTCATTTTTGTTAAAAACCCGATTCGGGTGAGTCGCTAGAAATTCAAGCAGATTGAATTCTCTAGTCGTGAAAATGACTTCCTGATTTCGTACATACACTCTTCTTGAAACTTTGTCGATGACGAGACCGCGAATGTGAATCTCTGCGTTCGATGGTTGAGGTTGTCGGGCTGTCAAACGCTCGTATCTTGTCAGATGGGCTTTAGCTCTGGCTACTAATTCGCTTGGGCTGAACGGTTTTGTAATATAGTCATCGGCACCGAGATTAAAGGCGCGGATTTTATCGATCTCTTCTTTTTTTGCGGAGACGATCAGGATTGGCACTTCCTTGACTTGTCTAATCTGGCTGCACAATTCGAAGCCGTCCATGCCCGGAAGCTGCAAATCAACGATGATCAAACTGTAGTCGCCATTGATGGCAAGCGGCAAGCCTTCGCTGCCAGAGTGGCATAAATCGACCTGAAAGCCGTTCAGTTCAAAATAATCCCGCTCCAGCTGAGCGATCGTCGTCTCATCTTCAATGATGAGGATGCGTGAAGACATGGGAATGTGCACCTCCTATTGTTTGTGGGTACGTTTTAACGTAAAGAATAGGCTGGTACCTACACCTTGCTTGCTCTCTACCCAGATGGTGCCGCCGTGACCCTCAATAATCTGGCGCGCGATGGAGAGTCCGAGACCGCTACCGCCCGTGGAAGAATTACGGGATTGCTCCACCCGATAAAAGCGTTCGAACAGGTGAGGAATGGCTTCTTGCGGGATACCGATGCCGTTGTCTTTTATTTCAATGGTCGCCCAATCAGCATCCGCTTGAACAGAGACGCAGATGATTTTTTCAGGTTTATCCATGTATTTTTGCGAGTTGCCAATGATGTTTAAGACGGTGCGCTTGATTTTTTCCAGATCGGCGATGACCAGGGTGCCTTCTGCTGTGCGTTGATTCCACTGAATCGTGATGCCCTTCTTTTCCAGATCGTAGTGCAGCTCGTCGATGCAATCATCCAAAAACTGCACGATATCTACATGTTCAAACGTAAAGGGCACTTGCTTCAGATCGAGCTTGGAGTAGAGAAACAGCTCATCGACGAGCATGTCGAGGTCTACTGCCTTGGAGTAAATGATGTTCACGTACTTTTCCATTTTCTCCGGGGTATCAGCTACGCCATCGCGGATTCCTTCGATGTAGCCCTTGATATTGGTAATCGGTGTACGCAAATCATGCGAGATGTTGGAAATCAATTCTTTGCGGCTTTCTTCGTCCGCAAGGCGCAGCCGCACTGATTCCTGCAATCGTTTGCGCATGTTCTCGAACGCTTCGTTCAGTTGTCCAATCTCGTCTTTCGTGTGCAGATGGAGCTCAAAGTCCAGATTGCCTTCCTTGATGTTCTCAGCCGAATTGCGCAGTAGATCGAGCGGCTTGACGACACTGCGGGTAATCCAGCGGTACAACAAGACGTTTGCGATGACAATGACGCCGAGGAGGAGGAACACGAGAATCGGCAGCAGTTTGCGGATAACCTCGCCAAATGGGCTGCGCTCGCGGATCACAAAGACACTGCCTTTTGCGCCATCCGAAAACTTGAAGTCAAACTTGGCATACGCATAAAATCTTTCGTCGATGTTGAACGTGTTGCGAATCTGGTTGTTGTTCAAATCATAGGGTGGCAAGCTGTTTTCCAGCTCGGGCTGATTGATGGTCGGGGAGGCAAAGACTTGATTGCTCTCCCTGCGGACATACAGGCCGGCTCGTACCGTTTTGAGCTTGAAATCGTAATCGGCAAGCAGCTCCTGGTTTTGCAACTGATCCGGCTCATTCTTGGCGAGATATTTCAATTCAAGGAAAATATTCTCTTCTTGTTCTGTCAGCGGATTGAGCTGATAATGCACTTTATAAAAATCGCGAAAGCTGTTGATATCGCCTGTCGCCGCAATCGTAAATAGGCTGGCGGCTACGAAAAACGTCAGCAAGCTGATGACTAGCATCCCTGTGTAAGAGAGCAGCAGCTTGATACGGATGGACATGGACTCACCTACTTTCAATAGGGTGAAAATTTATACGCAAGAGGACAAGTCCATTATATACAAGACGTCCAGCTGGTAAAGCATATTTACTTGGAACTCGGTCAAAATCAGTTATACTAGCAAGTAAGAAAACGAGAGCTTTGTATGAATGGGAAGGACGGGGAAATTATGAAAGTAGCCATTGCACAACTGACAGCGACGATGGATAAGACGCAAAATTTGCAAAAAGCAGCCGATTACATCGCAAAAGCAAAGGCAGCAGGGGCAGATTTTGTAATCTTGCCTGAAATGTACAGCGCACCTGCCACGCCAAAGTCGGGAGTAACCCCAGCGGAGGTAGCGGAAAAGCTGGATGGTCCATTCGTTTCCGGCTTGGCAGAGCTTGCTCGGGAGCATGGAGTGTATGTGGTTTGCGGTGTGTTCGAATCTATCGAGGGTGATGAAAATCGTGCCTACAATACGACCGTTTTTCTAGGCCGTGAAGGACAGCTGCTGCATGCGTACCGCAAGACACATTTGTACGATGCCTTTTCCTACACAGAATCGGACTTCATCGCGCCTGGGGATAATCCCTATCAAGTGGTGGAAACGGAATTCGGCAAAATCGGGCTGATGGTATGCTACGAGGTGCGTTTCCCGGAAATCGCGAGACAATTTGCGCTCCAGGGTGCAGATATTTTGTTTGTGCCAGCAGGCTGGGTAGCGGGAGCGATGAAAGAGGATCACTGGGAGACGCTGGTTCGTGCGCGTGCCATTGAAAACACAATGTTCGTATGTGCGGCAGATCAGGTCGGAAATATTTTTGCCGGACGCAGCATGTTCGTCGATCCGATGGGTGTCGTGATTGCAAGTGCAGGGGAAGAAGAAACGTTATTGATCACAGAACTGGATGTAAGTCGGATTGAACGAGTACGGGGCAAATTGCCAAGCGTAGCCAACCGCCGAGCGGAACTGTATACCAATTAAATGCCTATGCACATTTTCTCTTTTGTTCAATATGATGGTAACAGATAATCAGTCATTATTGTGGCCCTTATGTAAGCGTCACCATCATAAGAGAGGGAGTGTGTACGAATGTTCTGGGTCGTATGGGCTGTCGTCGGTGTGGTCGTTTGGTGGGCAATGAGTATGATCTGTACAGGAAAAGCGGCAGGATCAGGCTGGTGGGCTTCGCTCATTGCTGCTCTTTTGGGTAGCTGGCTGGGCGATTTGGTACTGGGTGATTGGCTGTGGATGTGGGCCGGCTTCAACGTCATTGCCGGAGCCATTGGTGCGGTCGTCCTCACCTGGCTGTGGAATTTGGTGGTGAAGCAATTAAAATAAGCAAAGCGATTTCGTACTACTAAGAACATCAGGAGTCGTCCAGAAGGGCGGTTCCTGGTTTTTTTTATATGTGGCTGCGGGGAAGAGAAGAATATTTCCAGACTAGGCTTCAGTGCTCCGTCCCACTGTGGGAATAGACTGCCCGCTGCGAAGGGCTTAGCGGGGAAACGCAAAAGTGGTAGCCGCTACGTCGTATGGGCACGTTGCGTTTCTATTTCCCGCTAATCCCTTCTCCGCTCGGTAGGACTCCACAATTCGCTGCGTCTGGAAATATTCTTCTCTAGTCGTAACTGATTACGTTCTTCAATCTTTTAAAGATTTTAATAAACGGGTGAACACGAAAAGCTCGCAGAGGAAACAGGAGAAAACAGCGAAGATCTTAGGGACACCGACCGAGACGGAATGCAAAAAGCGAAACACGCTCTTAAGCGTCCACCTCTGAAAAACTTCTTGAATGGACTACTTTGGACGCGGTTTCGCTTTTTGCATGGAGTCGTGCAGTCAATCCCGCAGGGGGTGGTCCTAGAATCTGAGCGTTTTCTCCTGTTTCCTCCCCACCACTACAGCTGGACAATATGTACCTCTGTAAGACAGTTTGGAATAATACAAAAACAATTCATACTTGACCAGTAGGGATTGTTGGTAATATAACTATATCTATACCGAATACAATAATGAGAGGTACATAAAACGAAAGGGAGGGGAATATATGTCGACGTTATTGATCATCGTAAACATTGTTTTGTTGCTCTTATTCATTGCTGGATTGTATGCCATGCAAAAAAAGCATATTTCTTTTTCCAAACGGGTATTTGTTGGTCTCGGACTCGGGATTTTATTTGGACTCATTTTGCAATACGTATACGGAGTCAAATCAGACGTACTCAAATCCACCATCGAATGGTACAACATTGTAGGGAAAGGCTATGTGAAGCTGCTTCAAATGATCGTAATGCCACTAGTATTCATCTCTATTTTATCGGCTTTCACCAAAATGAAATTAACCAATAACATCGGGAAAATCAGTACGCTGATTATCGGACTTTTGGTAGGAACGACTGCTGTCGCGGCAGCAATCGGGATTTCGACTACCTTGGCATTTAATCTCGACGGGGCACAATTCCAGCAGGGGGATGCGGAATCCGCTCGGATCGAACAGGTGGAGCAGCGCTTGGGCGATATCGAGAACTTGAGTATGCCAGCCAAAATCCTGGAACTGCTTCCTGCGAATCCTTTCCTCGATCTGACTGGAGATCGGGCGACGTCTACCATTGCCGTTGTGATTTTCTCCGCGATTATCGGAGTTGCGTATTTAGGGGTAAAACGCAAAAATCCGGAGCAAGCTGAATTGTTTGCGAAGATTGTGGATACATTCCATACGATTATTATGCGTGTCGTGACATTGATCTTGCGCCTGACGCCATATGGTGTACTGGCAATCATGATCAGAGTCGCAGCTACCAGTGACTACAATGCCATCTGGCAGCTGGGCAAGTTCGTTGTCGCTTCGTATGTGGCGATGATCATCATGTTTATCATCCATCTGTTGCTGTTGACATTTGCTGGATTGAATCCAATCACTTATGTGAAAAAAGCATTCCCTGTCCTGACATTCGCCTTCACTTCGCGTACGAGCGCGGGGGCGTTGCCGCTGAATGTAAAAACGCAGCAAAGCATGGGGGTTCCTGAGGGAATTGCCAACTTCGCAGGCTCCTTTGGACTCTCCATCGGACAAAACGGCTGCGCAGGTACGTATCCGGCTATGCTGGCCATCATGGTAGCACCAGTCGCAGGAATTGATCCGCTGACACCATCGTTCATCCTGACGCTGATCGCAGTAGTGGCACTCAGCTCCTTCGGGGTTGCAGGCGTAGGAGGCGGGGCGACCTTTGCAGCACTGCTCGTCTTGTCGACGATGAATTTGCCAATTGCCATTGTCGGTCTGCTCATCTCCGTTGAGCCGTTGATTGACATGGGACGCACAGCACTCAACGTAAGCGGAAGCATGACATCAGGGCTATTGACGAGCAGAGTGACAAAAGAGCTCGATACCAATGCCTACCACGGAAATGAACAAAAAACACTGACTGTCTAAATGTAATGAAACAGGCTGTACCGTCTATGAAGACAGGTACAGCCTGTTTTGTTTGTTTACGTGTTTTAATAAAACTCGTGAATATAAAACGCTACGGAGAGGAAGAGAAAAACGGAGCGATCGGAGGCCTTGGCACGCCTACCCAGTCGAAACGGAAAAAAGCGGTACACGCTTGTCGACCAACCTCTTCGCTGAGAAGCTTCCGCCCATCGGGTGGCTTTTGGTCGACGTACCGCTTTTTGGAGTGGAGACGGACTCCCCTGCTTCCTCGTTGGCGTGCCACCAACGAAGGGAGCCCGTTTTTCTCTTCCCCCACCACTATGTTCGCACAAACACAAGATTTTTCTTTCCCCTACGGATTAACCGAGGTGTACTTGAAGTACGCGCCTCCCAGCGGGAAGATAATGAAATCCTTCACCTTGTCGTTTTTCACATAAGGGCTTCCGCGGAAGTTGATCGGAGCCAGCGGCATTTCCTCCATGAGAATGGTTTCTGCCTCTAGGAGGATTTTTTTGCGTGCGTCCAGGTCAGGCTCATTGTAGCTCTTGTCGATCAGCTCTTTGAACTTGGCATTTTCCCAATCCGGGTGGTTGTTTCCGCCCGTTTTGTCGCGGAACATCTCCAGGAAGTTGATCGGGTCGTTGAAGTCAGCACCCCATTGGAAACGGATCATGTCAAAATTCGCTTGCGATCTCATGTCGCGGTACACCTTCAGCTCCGCCGTGTACAGCTTCACGTTGACGCCGAGTGCTTTTTTCCACTGATCTTGCAGGGCTTCTGCCAGCTTTTTATTGGTATCATTCGTGTCAAAGGTGTAGGTAACGGTCGGGAAGGTCGAGAGTCCGAGCTCCTTCATACCTTCTTCCAGCAATGCTTTTGCTTTCGCCTGGTCTTCTTTAAAGTAGCCGTCTGGTTTTAATCCCATGGAAGTCGGGACCCAACCGTAAGCGGCTGGAACGCCGGTCTGCAATATGTTATCGATGATTTCCTGACGGTTGATCGCATAAGCGAAGGCCTGACGGATTTTTTTATTGTTGAACGGCGGTTTGGTTGTATTAAAAACGACGGATTGTGTGCCCGGATTATCCGCGACCATCAGCTTCCCCGCATCTTTGAGAGTAGGGATTGCATCTGTAGGAAGTGTTGACGCAGGATAGCCGCCCCAGTCGATGTCGCCATTCTCAAACATCGAGAATGCTGTATTGTTGTCCTCGATCATGGCGATTTCAATCCGGTCGAGCTTGACGTTGTTTTTGTCCCAGTAGTTCGGGTTTTTCGTAAAGACGATCTTGCTTTTATGCTCCCACGTATCCATGATGAATGGACCATTTCCCACGATTGTTTTTGCTTCATCCGCCCATTTCGGATTTGCTTCCAGCGTTTTTTGATGCAACGGGAAGAGAGTTGGGAAGAAGGTCAGCTCACGGAAAAACGGAGTCGGTGACTTCAAGTTGAATTCGACGGTGTAGTCGTCTACAGCCTTGACGCCTACATCTTCTGCTTTGCCTTTCCCCGTATTGTACTCCTCTCCTCCTTTAATGTAATAAAGCTGATAGGCGTACTCGGATGCTGTTTTCGGATCGAGATTGCGTTTGATCGCATAGACGAAATCGTGGGCAGTGACAGGGTCTCCGTTGCTCCATTTGGCGTCCTTGCGAATTTTGAAGGTGTAGTTCATGTAATCTGGCGAGTTGGTGAAGCTCTCAGCCGTAGCATTGACGAGTTGTCCATTCAGGTCATAGCTGGTCAATCCTTCAAAGGCAGCGTAAATCATGTCAAACGAATCCGCGTCGACGGCGATCCCAGGGTCCATCGAAGGCGGCTCGCTGTTGATGCTCCATTTTAACACCAGCGGCTCTGTTTTTGTCGCTTCTGCAGGTGTAGTGGAGCCAGTGGGTTCAGCAGGTGCGGAAGAGTTCGAGCACCCCGCTAGTACCCCGAAAAGCAAGGTAAGACAGGTTGCAATTGCCAGTCCCTTTTTCATAAATACCCCCCTTTACAATGATAGAAAACGTATATTCAGAATATTTGCTTGGGTTTTCGATAGCAAAGGAATTTTTTTAGTTTCTCGATAAAAAATATTTACTTAGAGTATTGATAGATAGGTATAGTGGTGTGAAATAAATTGATTTTTCTTAAAAATTTACTCATTTTGAAATACATGGTATATTTTGGTAGATGTTAATGATAGGAGAGGTGGGAATCACTATGTTCAAGAAAATGGTTTTTTCAGCATTAAGTGTAGCCGTATTTTCTGCAGTGTTAACGTCTCCGATTCAAGCAGCAAACATACCATCTAGTGTTGGTGAGCAGAAAGAACATTCATTAGTTTCTGCCAGATGGAGTTCAGATGAGGAATGGATTCGAAAATCTGCTGCTGTCCCACCGGGGTGGGTCGTCATTCGTGAAGATCTAGGTTCCAAGCTTATTAAAAATACAGCAGGTGCTCCCTATGGTGAGGAGTTACGAGTTAGCAAATATTCTCCCGTTCCAGCGGGATGGGTAGTTTTAAGAGATGAAGTAGCTGGTCGGGTGATCAAATATGTAATAGGAGCAACTTATCGTACGGAGTTCAATGTGACCAAGTTCTCCCCCATTCCAACTGGATGGGTTATGTCGAGAGAAAACTATGATAGCAAAACGATCATGAATGTCGTTGGAGCTCCTTATGGAACCGTATTATTAGTAAGCAAATATTCACCTGTTCCTCCAGGATGGGTTTACGAGAGCCAAGTGGCTGCTGGCAAGTACATTAAAAACTTGAATCGCTATTAGTCATATTCAAATAAAGTTCGAACTGATGGTTAAGGTGTATATAGCCATCAGTTCTTTTTTTCGTTCAGCAACACATTTGGCATTCGATGGACAAAGAGAACCGTACATGATATGAATGAGGAAAAGGTGTCTATCATAAACAGGTAGGAGAAAACTCCCTTATGTATAGAATCGGTGTTGTAGGACCGCTTCCTTCGGTGGAACGGATACTGGCGGTCGCGAATGAGTTTGAGCATGAAATCGAATTTGTTCCGTTTCGTTACGAAGACGTGCGGGAAGTAAGCAAGATCGTGCTGGAGCATCATGCAGATTTAAATGGATGGTTTTTCTCTGGCCCGATTCCGTTTACGATTGCGAAAAACGTACTCAGCCCGGATGCCAATATCGTGTATTGCCCACCGAACGGTTCGAATCTGTACCGCTGCTTTATTCAGATGTCGATTGATCAAAATACGGCCGTGAACCGTGTATCCATTGATATGATTGATTCGGAAGGAACGCATTTGCGCGAGGCGATGTCGGAGCTGGACATACCCGAAGAGGGGATTTACGTCAGTATGTACGACGAGAATTTTGACCTCGATACAATCACGCAGTTTCATGTATCGCTGTGGCGTGAAGGCAAGACACAAGGAGCGTTCACCACGTTTTCTGTGGTTGAACATGCGCTGCGCGAGGAAGGCATTCCTGTCTATCGTGTCCTGATGACGAAAATGGAGATTCGTCAGGCGATGAAAATCGTCATCGAAAAGGTGAAAACCTCCTATTTCAAGGACACACAAATCGGGGTAGAGATCATAGAGCTGGAGCAGTTTGACAAGATTCCCGAGCGGGCGAGCACGCGCTTTTACTTGCAGCACCTGGAGCTGAAAGTCAGACAAATTCTGCTGGCGCTCTGCGATCGGCTGGACGGTTCTCTGCTGGCAAATGGCAACGGACGCTACCAGATTTTCAGTTCGCGCGGTGCGATTCAAAGAGAGATAGAAATGCTACGACATACAGTAGAACAACTCTCTTTGGAGGCAGAGGTTCCGGTTGCAGTAGGTGTAGGCTTTGGGGATACAGCTTTTTCTGCGGAAAACAATGCGCGAAAAGCAATCCAGCACGCAAAAGAACGACCGGGGGCTGGCATTGTCGTCGTACAGGATAATGGAGTCATGATGGAATCGGTGGGAGAAACAGAGGAACTCGCTTATTCGTTCCGCTCCAGTGATCGCGAGTTGTTGGAAAAGCTGAACCGTGCCAATGTAAGTGTCAAATCGTATCACAAGCTGCGTGCGCTGGTTCAGCGTATGGGCTGGAAGTCGTTTTCGACGACGGATATCGCTTCGCACTTGTCGATGACGGTACGGAATGCACAGCGCATCATGGGCAGCCTGTGCGAAGTGGATTTGGCCGAGTTTAGCGGGGAAGAGCAGCAGGCAGTGCGTGGACGACCGAAGAAGCTTTATCAGTTAAAGAAATGAGGACACTCGAGAGGCTTCGGGTGTTCTTTCATATTATGTGGCTGCGGTGGAGAGAAGAATATTTCCAGTCTAGGCTCCAGGCTCCGTCCTGCTGAGGGTTAAGACTGTCCGCTCCGAAGGGATTCGCGGGGAAACGCAAAAGTGGTAGCCGCTACGTCGTATGGGCACGGTTGCGTTTCTTTTGCCCGCGAATCCCTTCTTCGCTCGGTAGGACTCCACAAGTCGCTACGTCTGGAAATATTCTTCTCTGTCGTAACTGATTACGTTTCTTCAATTTTTTAAATCTTTAAAAGCCCGTTAAAACACGGAAAGCTCGTAGAGGAAACAGGAGAAATAAGCGAAGATCTTAGGGACACCGACCGAGACGCAATGCAAAAAGCGAAACACGCCCTTAAGCGTCCACCTCTGAAACACATCCTGAATGGACTATTTTGGACGCGGTTTCGCTTTTTGCATGGAGTCGGGCAGTCAATCCCGCAGCGGGTGGCCCTAGAATCTGAGCGTTTTCTCCTGTTTCCTCCCACGACAACAGCAACAACAGCAGGAAAATGTTCGTTATTTTTCAAGAAGTCTAACAACTTCTATTGAAAAAACAGCGAGCCAACTATATAATTCAATTAAGCGAAAATGTCTTTTAATATTCGCATATTTGTAAGGGTTTACATTTGCCAGTCTTCTCATATTTCTAGAGCTTGCCTATCGGACCTGGGCATGGAAAAACACATGCTCCAGAGTTAACAGGAGGAATTGAACGATGTTGGATCTGGTTTCGTTGCGAAGAGATTTTCATAGACATCCAGAGGTGGGTTTTACGGAGTTCCGTACCGCATCCAAGGTAGTAGAGATTTTGACGTCCCTCGGCTATGAGGTCATATACGGACAAGAAGCAATCGATGGAGATTCCCGTCGGGGCTTGCCTTCCGAGGCGGTTCTCGAGGCAGCGTATGAAAGAGCTTTGCGTGACGGTGCAAACCCGGCGATCGTTGAAAAAATGCGCGGTGGCTATACAGCAGTGATCGGTGTGAAGAAAGGGAAGGCACCTGGACCAACGGTTGCTTTCCGTTTTGACATGGACGCACTGCCTGTATTGGAAAGTACGGAGCAAGACCATTTTCCACAAGCGAATGGCTTCCGCTCCCATTATGAAGGCAACATGCATGCTTGCGCTCACGACGGTCATACCACGATTGGCTTGGGATTGGCAGAAGCGCTTGCAGCAGGAGATTTTTCCGGTACGCTCAAACTGATCTTCCAACCAGCCGAAGAAGGTGTGCGCGGTGCGTATGCGATCGTGGAAAAAGGTCATTTGGACGATGTTGACTATATTTTCTGCAACCATTTGGGTGTCAATGTGCCGCTGGGTGAGGTGCACGGCGGTTCTTACGGATTTTTGGCTACCACGAAAATGATGGCGCATTTCTACGGTGTTTCTTCTCATGCTGGTGCATCGCCAGAACAGGGGAAAAATGCATTGCTCGGAGCGGCTACCGCCCTGTTGAACATTCATGCGATTCCGCGCTTCAGCACGGGTGATACGAGAGTCAATGTGGGTGTGCTAGAAGGCGGAACAGCAGCGAACATCATTCCGGCCTATGCCAAGATGGTTGTGGAGACTCGCTCCATTACCGAAGAAGTAAATGCAGAAGTAGAAAACCGCGTGCGCAACATCATCGCGCACAGTGCTGCTATGCATGAGCTCGACTACAAGATCGAAGTCGTCGGGGGAGCAATCCCGATCAACTATGATGTGGAGATGGCAGAGCTGGCACTGGAAGAAGCCAAGCAGGTAGAAGGCTTCCATTCCTTTAAGCACGGCGATTACAATTCGATGGGCAGTGAAGATGCCAGCTTTATGATTAAACGCGTTCAGGATCGTGGCGGAAAAGGAACGTACATGGCAATCGGTACGGATATCCCTGCGCCTCACCACCATCCAAAATTCGATATACAAGAAGAGATTTTGCCACGCAGCGTAGCGCTTTTGAACCGAATTGCAAGACGATTGCTGACGTAAAAAACGTTCCTAACTGAGCGAAAAAGCACGTGGACAACGAGGGCAGAGAGGATGTTTGCGAATGCATACCAAGCGAATTGCAGAAATGATTGAGAATAAACGAGATGCCTTTATCAAGGTGAGCGACCAGATTTGGGATTTCGCGGAGACGCGCTTTGAAGAGTACCAATCTGCTGAGCTGTTGGCTCAAACACTCGAAGGAGAAGGCTTTCAGGTAGAACGCGGAGTAGGTGGTATCAAAACGGCCTTCATCGGAAGCTTTGGCAGCGGCAATCCTGTCGTGGCGATTTTGGGAGAGTTCGATGCTCTGTCGGGCATGAGTCAGAAAAAAGGCCAAACTACAGAAGAGCCTCTCGTAGCGGGAGCAAACGGCCATGGCTGTGGACACAACTTGCTTGGTACCGCTTCTCTTGCGGCAGCCGTTGCCGTGAAAGAGTATATGGAAGAGAACAACATGACGGGGACTGTTCGTTACTACGGCTGCCCAGGGGAGGAAGGCGGCTCCGGGAAAGCGTTCATGGCGCGAGCAGGATTGTTTGACGATGTAGACTTCGCACTTTGCTGGCACCCAATGGGCTACAACAGCATCATGTCCATCGATTCGCTCGCGAACTATCAAATTTACTTCAAGTTCAAAGGAAAGAGTGCCCATGCGGCAGCAAGTCCACATCTCGGTCGAAGCGCACTGGATGCTGTGGAATTGATGAACGTCGGCGTGAACTACTTGCGTGAGCACATCATCCCGGAAGCACGTGTGCACTATGCCATCACGAACTCCGGCGGCTTGTCGCCAAATGTGGTTCAGCCAAAAGCAGAGGTGCTCTATCTCGTACGTGCGCCAAAGGTTGATCAAGTACAGGAAATTTACGAGCGCGTATGCAAAATTGCGCAAGGTGCTGCTCTTATGACCGAAACAGAAGTAGAGATCGTATTCGACAAAGCGTGCTCGAACCTCGTGCAAAACAAGCTGCTCGAAGAGGTTATGTACAAAAACTTTCAGGAGCTGGGCGTCCCTGTACATGATGAAGCGGAACTGCAATTGGCAAAAGAAATGCGTGCGACGCTGTCCAAGCAGGAACTCGCTACATCGGAAAAACTGTCGGCGGACACACCTGCACCAGACATGGTGACGTGGCTTAACCCATACGATGGATCAAAAATCCCGCTGAACGGCTCAACGGATGTAGGCGATGTGAGCTGGATTACGCCAACTGCGCAATGCACAACTGCGTGCTATATTAACGGTTCCACGCTGCATTCTTGGCAATGGGTGTCTCTCGGGGCAACGTCCATGGCACATAAAGGGATGCTGCATGCGGGGAAAGTCATGGCTTCTACAGCTATTGACATGCTGAAAAAACCAGAGCTGATCGAACAGGCAAAAGCCGAGCTGAAACAGCGTCTGGGCGGTCAAACGTATGTATGTCCGATTCCAGAGGGTGTTATGCCTTCTGTAAAAAAATAAGAGATACACGGAAATAACACGGACGACTTCTGAACGATCAGGGGTCGTCTTTTTTGTTGAAGAGCAAGGTCTTCGTGTAGAATAGCCAAAAGGAGTTGCGAAAATCAGATGAAAGCCCTGCTCATGTTGTCTTACGCCTCACTTCAATCAATCGATGATATATTGCCCTTTTATACCCATCTGTTTCACGGCAAAATTCCTTCGCCGGATACGTTGAAGGCTGCCAAGACACGCTTTCAATCAATTGGCGTTGCAGATCCGCTCGGCTCGGTAACCGCTCGGCAAGCCTCGGCCTTGGAGCGGCGGTTAAATCAAACTGGAGGCGGCGAGCGAATCAAAGTCTATCAAGCTACGAAGCATACGTCTCCTTTTGTACACGAGACGATTCAACAAATGGTCGCAGATGGCGTTACCGAGTTGTATGCGTTTCCGACATCTCCCTTGTATTCGAGAACGGGAACGGCAGCCTATTATCAGAGTGTTCGAAAGGCGCTCGAAGCCAGCGGTGCGAATATTCCGGTTGTAGAAATCAATCATTGGCACCGCTATCCGGGTATTGCAGAAGCGATCAGTCTTCGCCTACGAACGGCACTGCAATGGCTTTCCATGGACAACCGTTCCGAAGCGACTGTGTTGTTTACGGCCCACAGCCAACCGGGGGTGCCAG